>NZ_JBFAMM010000026.1:0-112858 GCF_040656535.1 Streptomyces sp. NPDC049887
AATCCACACCGAACCCGGAAGGCCCTCACCCGTTCAAGATCCCTCAGCCGAGATCTGGATCACCCGTCCACAACCTCCCCGGACAGAACAGCTAGCGGACGCCCGGCGCTGCCCGATGCGCCGGTCGCGCGCACCGGGCAGCGCCGGGCGTCCTACGGCGGAGGCGACGTCATCGGAGCGACGTGACGGCCTCGAACGTCAGCCCAGGGCAGGACGCCGATCGGCCCGGGCTCACGCCGACGACGGCCGGCCCGGGCGCTCAGCGCGGAGGCTCTGCGTCGGCCGCGATCCACGGCATCGCGATCCAGACGGTCTTGCCGCCCTCGGGCGTGGGATCGACGTGCAGCCTTCCCCCGCACTCCGCGATGAGCCAGCGGATGATGACCATTCCGCGGCCGTTGTCCTGCTGCACGGCCGCGGGCAGGCGCTGGGGCCTGCGCGGATGGCTGTCCGTGACACCGACGCACAGTCGCTCGTCGCGCTCCAGGCGGACGTCCACCGTGAAGGTCGGGGACAGCCCGAAGGTGTGTTGGACGGCGTTGGTGGCGAGTTCGGAGACGATGAGACGGACCGTTTCGGCGGTGCCGGTCTCCCCCGGCAGTCCCCATTCGGCGAGGACCTCGGAGACGTATCTGCGCGCGGCGGATACCGAGGCGGGATCGCTCGGCAGAGTGACGGAGGCTTCCTGATGGTCTGCCATGGCGAGCTGTCCCTTTCCCACCGGGGCTGCCGGAGCGCGGCACGTAGCGGATTGGATGCCGGAACAGCCTCGGACTGCGCTTCGCGCCAGACTGCCACTGTTGCCGCCCCCGTGGCAGGGGATCCACCAGGATATGCATATATCTGTCGCTCAAAGCGGTGAACCCTGCTACGCGAGAGCGTATTTGGGCGCACACTTGGCGCCTGGCGCCTGGCGCTGCGTCCGCCGGTGCGTCGGCCGGTCACCGGTGTCAGCCGCCCGGCGGCGGTGCGAGCGGCGGAGAACAGGAGGAGATTCGGCATGCGGCAGGGACCCGCGGTGCGCCGGCGCAAGCTCGGGGAGGAACTGCGCGGTCTGCGGCTGGGCGTCGGCCTGACGAGCCGGGAGGCGGCGCTGCTCGTGGGCTGGAACCAGTCGAAGGTGAGCCGCATAGAGACCGGAACGAGCGGTGTGAAACCGGCCGATGTGGCTCGGCTGCTGGACGCCTACGGAGTGGCCGACCAGCGGTTGCGCGAGTTGCTGGGGACGCTGGCCGGCACGGCGGACGGCGGGGGAAAGGGCTGGTGGCACGCGTACCGCGGGGTGATTCCGCCGCAGTACCGGGACTTCATCAGCCTGGAGTCCCAGGCGAGCGCGGCGCGGACGCTGGAGACCTCGGTGGTGCCCGGGCTGTTGCAGACGCCCGACTACGCGCGGGCGGTGACCCGTTCCGCGCTGGAGAGCGTCCCGACGGCGACGGTGGACTCGCTGGTGGAAGTGCGCATCGCGCGTCAGCGCGTACTGAGGGCGGAACGCCCGCTGACCTTCAGCGCCGTGCTGGACGAGGCGGTCTTCCGGCGCCAGGTGGGCGGTCGGGAGGTGATGCGGGGCCAGCTCCGCCGGGTGCTGGAGATGGCCCAACTCCCGCATGTGCGGCTGCAGGTGCTGCCCTTCTCGACGGGCGGTTACGTGGGACTGACCGGATCTTTCGTTATCTTCTCCTTTCCGAACACTTCTGATCTAGACGTGGTTGTTCTTGACCACCTGACGAGTAGTCTCTATCTCGAACGGAAGGAAGACCTCGAGACGTACAGCGCCGCTTTCCGCACCATGCAGGCGCATGCACTCTCGCCGACCGACTCGTTGGATCTCGTCGCAGGGATCCGCGACTGCGTGTAGGGAAGGCACCCCCCAATGTCTGCTCACGACGCACGCGTACGCCCTCTGCCTGGCACGTACTGGCAGCGCAGCAGCCGCAGCGTGGGAATGAACAACTGCGTGGAGACCGCGCTGTGCGCCGACGGCGCCCTGGCGGTGCGCGACTCGAAGAACCCCGGACTGCCGCTCCTCGTCTTCTCACCGGCCGCCTGGACCGGCTTCCTCAGCGGACTCGGCGCGCCGTCGCGGTGAACGGGACCGCGCCGCGAGCGCGCGGATCCCCGTGCCGGGCACCCGGCGCCGCGTCAGGCACCGGGTGCCGTCTCCAGGATGGTGGCGACCGCCGTCCCGATCTGCCGATCGGTGAGGTCGGCGCGCGCGGTGAGCCTGATCCGTGAGATCCCGTCCGGCACGGACGGCGGCCGGAAGCAGCCCACGGCCAGACCCGCGGCACGGCAGTCCGCAGCCCAGCGCACCGCCGACTCGGGTGAGGGCGCCTGTACGGAGACGACGGCCGCGTCCGGCCGGGCGGCGGTCAGTCCCGCCTCCGTCAGCCGTCCGTGCAACGTGCTCGCCACGATCCGCGCCCGGTCGGCGAGCGCGGGCTCGCGGCGCAGGATCCGCAGGCTCGCGAGGGACGCGCCCGCGGCGGCCGGGGCGAGTCCGGTGTCGAAGATGAACGTTCGAGCGGCGTTGACGAGGTGCTCGACGACACGCGCCGGGCCCAGGACCGCTCCGCCCTGGCTGCCCATGGACTTGGAGAGGGTGAGCGTGGCGACGACATCGGTGGCCCCCGCGAGTCCGGCCGCGTTCAGCGCTCCCCTGCCTCCTTCGCCGAGGACGCCGAAGCCGTGCGCGTCGTCCACGACCAGGGCCGCCCCGTGTGCACGGCACACATCGGCGAGAGCGGCCAGCGGCGCGGCGTCGCCGTCCACCGAGAAGACCGAGTCGGTCACGAGCAGGGCTCGCCCACCGGAGTGGGCGTCCAGCGCCTTGGCCACGGCCTCCGGATCGGCGTGCGCCACGACGGCGGTCTCCGCCCGCGACAGCCTGCAGCCGTCGACGATCGACGCGTGGTTGCCGGCGTCCGAGACGATGAGAGACCCGTGCGCGCTGAGCGCCGTGAGCGCCGCGAGGTTCGCCGCGTACCCGGAGGAGAACACCAGGGCGGCCTCGAATCCGCAGAACTCGGCGAGCTCGTGCTCCAGTTCCGCGTGCAGTTCGGTGCTTCCGGTCACCAGTCGGGATCCGGTCGCCCCCGCCCCCCAGCGCCGGGCGGCCGCGGCGGCCGCCTCGGTGACCTCCGTCCTGCGGGTGAGGCCGAGGTAGTCGTTGCCCGCCAGGTCGAGCAGGGCCGAGTCGGCGGGCCGTGGACGCAGCGCACGGACGAGGCCCGCCTCCGCACGGCGGCGCGCCGCGTCGTCCGTCCAGTCGAAAGGATCCTGAGGCACTGGGGGCATGGTCCGGTCCTTTTGTAGGCAGCGAACAGACCCTAGCGGGGGACGCCGGAGGTCAGAGTGTGGCCATACACACACCTCAAACGGGGGCTGTTGTGGAGTTCCTCCTTGGCCGGGGGGCGCCCGGTAGGCGAGGATCTGCGCCATGGACCTCCTGAACACGCTGGTGGACAAGGGCCTGCGGCGTGAGCTGCCGACCCGCGAAGAAGCGCTCGCCGTACTGGCGACCTCCGACGACGATCTGCTCGATGTGGTGGCCGCGGCCGGAAAGGTGCGCCGTCAGTGGTTCGGGCGGCGGGTGAAACTGAACTATCTGGTCAACCTCAAGTCCGGGCTCTGTCCGGAGGACTGTTCGTACTGTTCCCAGCGGCTCGGTTCCAAGGCGGAGATCCTCAAGTACACCTGGCTGAAGCCGGACGAGGCCTCCGAGGCGGCCGCCGCCGGGGTCGCGGGCGGCGCGAAGCGGGTCTGCCTGGTCGCCAGCGGCCGCGGACCCACGGACCGCGACGTCGATCGCGTCTCGAAGACCATCGCGGCCATCAAGGAGCAGAACGACGGCGTCGAGGTGTGCGCCTGTCTGGGGCTGCTTTCCGAAGGCCAGGCGGAGCGGCTGCGCGAGGCCGGCGCCGACGCGTACAACCACAACCTCAACACGTCCGAGGGGACGTACGGGGACATCACGACCACGCACACGTACGCGGACCGTGTGGACACCGTCCAGAAGGCCCATGCGGCCGGACTGTCCGCCTGCTCGGGGCTGATCGCGGGCATGGGGGAGAGCGACGAGGACCTGGTCGATGTGGTGTTCGCGCTTCGGGAGCTGGACCCCGACTCCGTGCCGGTGAACTTCCTGATCCCGTTCGAGGGCACTCCCCTGGCGAAGGAATGGAACCTGACCCCCCAGCGGGCGCTGCGCATCCTCGCCATGGTGCGGTTCGTGTGCCCGGACGTGGAGGTGCGCCTCGCGGGCGGCCGCGAGGTCCATCTGCGCACCCTGCAGCCGCTGGCACTGCACCTGGTCAACTCCATCTTCCTCGGCGACTACCTCACCAGTGAGGGCCAGGCGGGCAGGGCGGACCTGGAGATGATCGCGGACGCGGGCTTCGAGGTGGAGGGCTCGGACACCACGACGCTGCCGGCGCACCGAGCGGACGCAGCCCCGGGCGGCTGCGGTTCCCACGGCGGCGGGGGCTGCGCCCCGTGCGGCGACAGCACCGAGGAGACCGCGCCGGAGGCAGCCGGTGTCTCCGGGGCGCGCCCCGACCTGGTGGCCGTCCGCCGCCGCGGCGCGGGAACCGACCTCGCCCCCAATGCGTAGCTCCGACGCCCGCGAACTGGTGGCCCTGGACCGGGCCCACGTCTGGCACCCGTACGGCCCCATGCCGGGCCGTACGGACCCGCTGGTCGTGGAGTCGGCGTCCGGAGTGCGCCTCCGGCTCGCCGAACCGGCACACGGTCGGACCGAATTGGTGGACGGCATGTCCTCCTGGTGGTCCGCGGTCCACGGCTACAACCACCCCGTGCTCAACGAGGCCGCTCGGGGCCAGCTGGAGCGGATGAGTCACGTGATGTTCGGCGGGCTCACCCACGAGCCGGCGGTCCGGCTCGCGACCCGGCTCGTCGAGATCACTCCGGAACCCCTGCGGCACGTCTTCCTCTGCGACTCGGGCTCGGTGTCCGTCGAGGTCGCGGTGAAGATGTGCCTCCAGTACTGGCGTTCGACGGGCCGGCCGGCCAAGCGCCGGCTGATGACCTGGCGCGGCGGCTACCACGGTGACACCTGGCAGCCCATGTCGGTGTGCGACCCCGAGGGCGGGATGCACGAGCTGTGGTCCGGGGTACTGCAGCGACAGATCTTCGCCGACCCGCCCCCGGCCGGCCACGACCTGCCGTACGACCCCGCCTATGCGGACCATCTGCGCGCACTCGTCGCGCGGCACGCGGACGAGCTCGCCGCCGTGATCGTGGAACCGGTGGTGCAGGGCGCCGGGGGGATGCGATTCCACTCCCCCGCGTATCTGCGGGTGCTGCGGGAGGCGTGCGACGAGCACGACGTGCTGCTGGTCCTCGACGAGATCGCCACCGGATTCGGGCGCACGGGCCGGCTCTTCGCGGCGGAGCACGCGGGGATCGCGCCCGATGTCATGTGCCTCGGCAAGGCACTGACCGGCGGTTATCTGAGCATGGCGGCGACGCTGTGCACGGGGAGGGTGGCCGAAGGCATCTCGCGCGGCGAGGTGCCCGTGCTGGCGCACGGGCCGACCTTCATGGGCAATCCGCTCGCGTCGGCGGTCGCGTGCGCGTCGATCGACCTGCTGCTCTCCCAGGACTGGGAGCAGGAGGTCAAGCGCCTGGAGACCGGGCTCCGCGCGGGTCTCGCGGAGGCGGTCGGCATCGGCGGCGTCCAGGACGTCCGCGTTCTGGGCGGGATCGGCGTCGTCCAGCTCGACCACCCCGTGGACATGGCGGCGGCGACCGAGGCGGCCGTGCGCGAAGGCGTGTGGCTGCGGCCGTTCCGCGATCTGATCTACACCATGCCGCCGTACGTCACGGGCGACGCGGATCTCGCCCTGATCACGCGGGCGGTCCGCGCCGCCGCCGCGGCGGGCTGAACCGGCGACGGTCCGGGGGCGTCCCCCCGCCCGTCGTCCCTCACCAGCAAGGGAGCACCGTGGGCGTCCTCGTCGTCACCGGGACGGGTACCGAGATCGGGAAGACCGTCGTCACCGCGGCCGTCGCCGCGGCGGCCGCCGCACAGGGGCAGAGGGTGGCGGTACTGAAACCCGCTCAGACGGGCCTCTCGCAGGGCGAGCCGGGAGACGCCCGCGAGGCGGCACGGCTGGCCGGCCCGGGGGTGACCGGGATCGAACTCGCCCGGTTCCCCGAGCCGCTCGCTCCGGCGACGGCCGCCCGCCGCGCCGGTATGGCGCCCGTCGGGCCGTACGAGGCCGCCGACGCTGCCGCGAAGCTGGCGGAGGAGCACGATCTGGTACTGGTCGAGGGCGCGGGCGGACTGCTCGTACGGTTCGACGAGCGGGGCGGCACGCTCGCGGACGCCGCCCGCCTGCTGGGCGCGCCCGTACTGGTCGTGGCCCCGGCCGGGCTCGGGACGCTGAACGCGACCGCGCTCACCACGGAGGCCCTGCGCGCCCGCTCCCTGGAGCCCCTGGGCATCGTGGTGGGCAGCTGGCCCGCGGCGCCGGACCTCGCCGCCCGCTGCAACCTCGCCGACCTTCCGGAGTCGGCCGGGGCGGCGCTGCTCGGCGCGGTCCCCGAGGGCGCCGGCTCGCTGGCACCCGAGGCGTTCCGGGCCGCTGCGCCGCGCTGGCTGACGCCCGCACTCGGCGGGTCGTGGGACGCGGGGGCGTTCGCGGCGGACTTCGGGCCGGCCGCACGGTGAGCGCCGTGCGAGCGCGGGTTCAGGAGATCGTCTTCGACTGTGCGGAGCCGTCGGCCCTCGCACGGTTCTGGGCCGGGCTGCTCGGCGGTGAAGCCGTCGAACGGAGCCCCGGCTGGGCGTACGTCGACCCGCCCGGCTTCGTCCGCCTCGCCTTCCAGCGGGTGCCCGAGGGGAAGTCCACCAAGAACCGGCTGCATCTGGATGTGGACGCCGGCGACGTGGACGCGGCGGCCGCCGAGGCGACCCGGCTCGGCGCGACTCCGGTGGGAGCCGTGGTCACCGACGACCAGGGGCGCTTCCGGGTGATGCTGGACCCGGAGGGCAACGAGTTCTGCTTCGTCGGCGACTGACGGGCGTGCTCGCGGCCGGGGCGCCGGCACGGGTGCTCAGATGGCCGGGCCGTACTCGGGAGGCACACGGGTGCCCGGGTGGGTCGGTGCGGCGGGGCTGCCCGACGCCCGGTGGACCGCTCCGGGCGGGCGGACCGGCCGGAACTCCCGGCTCCGTGCGGGGGATCGCCGGCGCGCCGCCGGGGGTGTCGGCGCGCCGCCGGCGAACGGGGCTGAGTGAGTGAGGGCGCCCGGGGGGAGAATCACCCTGTTCGCCACCGCTCCGTCGAGACGGTTCGCACGGCGGGCGCCCGAGTCGTGCTCCGGAGGAGGCCAGCCATGCCGTCGCGCAGCTCCAAGGTCCCCCGGGACGCCGTACACCATCCGCTGTTCGCCCGCTTCTACGCGCGGTTCAGCGTGGCGGCCGACCTCAAGGGCGGCATCGCCGCGCACCGCGAGGAGCTGCTGACCGGCCTCTCGGGCCGTGTGATCGAGATCGGCGCGGGGAACGGACTCAACTTCGCGCACTATCCGGCGGCGGTTTCCGAGGTCGTCGCCCTGGAACCGGAGCGCAGCCTCCGGCAGTTGGCGGTCACGGCCGCGAGGCACGCGGAAGTGCCGGTCGACGTGGTACCGGGCGCGGCGGAGGCGCTGCCCGTGAAGAGCGAGGCCTTCGACGCGGCCGTCGCCTCCCTCGTGCTGTGCAGCGTGCGGGACCTGCCGCGCGCGCTCGCGGAGATCAGGCGCGTCCTGCGCCCCGGCGGTGAACTGCGGTTCTTCGAACACGGGGCCGCTCCGACCCGGCCGATGGCCGCGCTCCAGCAGGGACTGGACCGCACGGTGTGGCCACGGATCTTCGGGGGCTGTCACACCGCCCGGGATCCGCTCGGCGCGATCGAGGCCGCCGGCTTCGAGCTGGGCACGTACCGCGGGCTGCGCGTGCCCGAGAAGGGACCGCGGCTGCCGACGTCCTTCTGCGTACTGGGGGTTGCGCGCCGGCCGCACGAGGACACCCGCTGACCGCACCACGCCGCGCCGCCCGCCTCCGCAGGCGGCGTGAGCTCCGGCGCCGTGCGGGCGCCCGGTCGTGGGCCCATGGGCCCCGGTGGGGTCGGCCGTGTGCCACGCAGCCGGAAGGCCGCCCTCGGGCTCCTTGGGTCACTCGATCCAGCCGCGCAGCTCGCGGGCGATCCCGTGAACGCCGGTCTTGCCCTCCTTCACCAGCCGCGCCAGATCGCGCACACGCTCCGGGGACGTGACCACCCGCAGTCCGCCGGCGACGAGATAGCCGTAGGCGACCGCCGTCGCGAACATCGCGTTGGAGTGCTCCAGGGCAGGGACGTGCAGCAGCACCTGCATCAGGGCGGCCGCGCGCGTGTACGGGTCGTCGTAGACGGCCATTCCGAAGATCTCTGCCTCGTGGCGGCTGACCGCGGCGATCAGCGCACCCCAGTCGGTGACCTGCGGATCGCCGGGCGTTTTCTGCTCGGCGACCATGAGCAGCCAGGCGAGATCGATCGACAGGTTCAACGCTTGCCTTGCACTGCCGGCTTGGGGCGACGGGACCGGCGCCCGGTACCGTCCGGCCGCACATCCGCACCCGGGGATGCGGCACCGTCACCCGACGGCCTCACGGCGGAAGGCGGCGCGGCCGGAGCCCCGAACTCCTCGGCGAACACCGACTCGTACTGCTTCATGAAGTCGGCCGCGGCCTCGACGAAGGCACGCCCCGCCTCGCCCGCGTCCTGTCTGACGAGCTCCTCGATGTACCGGTTCACACTGAGCCCGCGCTGATGGGCCCTGCGGCGGGCGGCTGCGGCGGTGCTCTCGTCCACCCGTACGTTCAGCTGTGTCTTGGCCACTCCTCCAAGCTAGCGCTGCCGCGCTAGTACCGGCAAGAGGGCCGGCAGGCCCGAGGGAGGACGTCCTCGTCCCGCCCGCCTGCGCCGCTCCCGCCTGAACGAACCTCCGGAACATCGCAGTCGGGGAAGCCGTTCCGGTACGGGGCGGCACGGTGACGTGCGCCCGGGATGCGGAACGGCGCGAAGGTGAACACGACGCAGCAGGGCTTGAGTTCTCGCCGCCGAACGGGCACAGAGGCCGGCCGCGGACGCGACGGCTGCGGCTCGATGACCTACTCGACCCCGTCGGCGCGTTCCGCCGGCTGGTCGAGGAGCCCTCGCTCCACCCGAACCACCCGGCTGTGGCGCATGGCCTGGACGGTCGGGGGAAAGCGCGTCGGAGCAGGCACGCGGAAGCGTGTCACAGAAGCGGGTGCGGGGAGGCGCCGACGTGGGCAAGAGCAGGTGCGTGAACGGCGGCACGTGTGGCCGCGAGTGCACCGGCGGGCCGGTGGGGCGGGCCGGCACCGCGACCGGCGGAGCGACGCGCCGTCGGACGGCCCGGCGCAGGCGACCGGCGGCGCGGGGAAACCCCGGGGAACCGCTTCGACTGCGGGACCGGGACGATGATGGGATGGCCGCCATGAGCGATCTTCGGACAAGGGCCGCCACCCCGGCCGATCTCGACACCGTACTCGCCTTCTGGAAGGTGGCTGCCGAGGGCACGAGCATCAGTGACGACCGGGACGGGATCGAGCGACTGATGGCCAGGGACGCCGAGGCACTGATCCTCGCCGAGCGCGGCGGAGTGCTGGCCGGAACGGTCATAGCGGGATTCGACGGCTGGCGCTGTCATCTCTACCGGCTGGCGGTCCATCCCGATCACCGGCGGCAGGGGATCGCCGGCGCACTGCTCAGGGCCGCGGAGGAGCGCTTTCTGCGGGTGGGCGGGCGGCGCTCGGACGCGATGGTGCTCGACCGGAACGAGCCCGCGCACCCCGCGTGGCGGGCGGCCGGATACGCGCCCGAGCCGCAGTGGAGTCGCTGGGTGAAACCGCTCCGCCGGGAAGCGGCCGGCTACCGGTCCCAGGCAACGCCGGAGGAGCCCGCCCCAGGCCCCGGCCGGGCGTCGGACGTCGGGGCGGCAGGACCCCTCCCCGCGGCAGGCGCACCCGTGCCCCGCCGGTCCCCGGACCGCCGTACCGGCGGATGACCATGAGAGGCCCGCTTCCTCTTCGAGTGAACGAAAGGTGTGAGCACAAGCCCATGCGCGAGCCTCGGCCGGCAGACAGCGCGCGGGCCTTCCCGCCCTGGCCGACCATGGGACGGAGGTGAACCGATGACCGAAGTGCTCCTGCTTCTCCTGGCAGTGCTGCTCGCGCTCGCGTGCGGTGGATTCGTGGCCGCCGAGTTCTCCCTCACCACCGTCGAGCGGGCCGAGCTGGAGAAGGCGGCCGAGCGGGGAGAGCGTGGCGCCGGCAGCGCCCTGAAGGCCGTGCGGGAACTCACCTTCCACCTGTCCGGCGCCCAGCTCGGCATCACGGTCACCAATCTGGTCGTCGGCATGCTCGCCGAGCCGTCCATCGCCAAGCTGATCAGCGGCCCGCTCAGGGCCCTGGGCGCCTCGTCGTCCGTGGCGTCGTCACTCGCCCTCGTCATCGGCACCGGACTGTCCACCGTGTTCCTGATGGTCGTGGGAGAGCTGGTCCCGAAGAACTGGGCGATCTCGCGGCCGCTCGCGGTCGCCAGGGTGGTCGCCACACCGCAGCGGGTCTTCTCCGCGGTCTTCCGCCCGCTGATCGGCCATCTGAACAGCACGGCCAACCGCGTCGTGCGCCGGCTCGGCCTGGAGCCCACCGACGAGCTGGCGTCCGCGCGCAGCCCGCAGGAGCTCGTAGCCCTGGCCCGCCACTCCGCCAAGGAGGGGGCGCTGGAGGCGGACACCGCTGAGATGTTCGTCCGGACACTGATGCTCGCCGAACTGACCGCGGAGAACGTCATGACCCCGCGCGTCCAGGTCACCGCCCTCGACGCGCAGGCCACCGCCGAGGACGTCGCCAACGCCTCGCGGGCCACGGGACTGTCCCGATTCCCCGTGTACCGGGGCAGTCTGGACACCGTCGTGGGGGTCGTGCCCATCAAGGACGTCCTGTCCGTACCGGCCGAGCGCCGCCCGCGCCATCCGGTCTCCGAGCTGATGCGCGAACCGCTGCTCGTTCCCGCCACTCTGACCGTCGACCGGCTGCTCGACCTGCTGTCCGGCAAACGGACCATGGCCGTCGTCATCGACGAGTACGGCGGCACGGCCGGTGTGGTGACCCTGGAGGACATCGTCGAGGAGGTCGTCGGGGAGGTCCGGGACGAACACGATCCGCACGAGACGCCCGATCTCGCCCGGGCCGGGGACGACGAGGACGGCCGCGCCCTGTGGTCCGCCGATGGCGCCGCACGGATGGACCAGCTCGCGGTCATCGGACTGCGGGTGCCCGAAGGGCCGTACGAGACCCTGGCGGGCCTGATCGCAGAGCGGCTGGGCCGGATCCCCGCCGTCGGCGACACCATCGAGCTGTCGGGATGGCGTCTCGACGTGGTCGACGCGTCGGGTCGGCGGGCGGCACGGGTACTCCTCCATGAACCGAAGGTCGCGGACGAGTCCCCGGGGCAGCGGACCCGGCTGCGCGGACAGCGACGGAGCCGCACCGAGGCGCCCACCGAAGCCGAGTGCGACGCATCCGGTGGGCCTGATGGGCCGGACGGGCCCGAGGCGCTCGACGAGCCTGATGCACCGGACGGACCCGACGGCCCTCGGGCGAGGACGCGGGGAGGCCCGCCGGGCAGGCCACGCGGGAACGCGGCGCACGGGTCCGTCGAGTCTCCCGGCACGAGTGCGGGGGCGGAGGCTCCCGAAGCCTCCGGAGGGCACCCGGATGCGGCCGGCACCGCCGCCCGGAGCGAACCCTCCGACCGGACCGGGCGATCCGTCGGCGCAGGAGGGCAGGGACACGCGGGGGACACGGGCCGGGACCGCAGCTCCGGGCGCTCCGCGGGCTCGGCGGGCTCCGCGGGCTCCGCGGGCTCCAGAGAGGGGAGGGATCCACGATGACCGCCGTTCAGCTCCTCATCGGTCTGCTGACCCTGGTGCTCAATGCCTTCTTCGTCGGCGCCGAGTTCGCCATGATCTCCGTGCGCCGGAGCCAGATCGAGCCGGAGGCCGATGCCGGAGACCGGCGCGCCCGGAGCGTCATGTGGGGGCTGGAGCACGTATCGGCCCTGCTCGCCGCGGCCCAGCTCGGCATCACCCTGTGCACCCTGGTGCTGGGCGTGGTCGCGGAACCGGCCATCGCCCATCTGCTGGAGCCGGTCTTCGACGCCGCCGGGGTGCCCGACGGACTGGTCCATCCGATCTCGTTCGTGATCGCCCTCGGCGTCGCCACCTATCTGCACATGCTCCTCGGTGAGATGGTCCCCAAGAACGTCGCCCTCGCCGAGCCCGCGCGAGCCGCGCTGCTCCTCGGCCCTCCCCTGGTGGCGCTCACCCGGGCGCTGCGGCCGGTCATCTTCGCCATCAACTCCTTCGCCAACGCGCTGCTGAAGCTGCTGCGGGTGGAGACCAGGGACGAGGTCGCGGCGACCTTCTCGGACGACGAGCTGGCCCGGATGGTCAGCGACTCCGGGGCCGCCGGGCTGCTCGACGACCGGGCCGCCGAGCGGCTGCAGGACGCGCTGGAGCTGGGGCGGCGCCCGGTCGTGGACGTGGTGACGCCCGTTGAGCGCGTGATCTACGCACAGGTCGGCACGACGCCCGAGGAGCTGGAGCGGCTCGCTGCGGAGTCCGGGTTCTCGCGCTTCCCCGTCGTCGACAGCACCCGCCGGATCCTCGGCTATCTGCATGTGAAGGACGCTCTGGACCAAGCGCCCCGCAACAGGCCGTTCCCCGTGTCGGCACTGCGGCCCATCGCCCGGGTGCGGGCCGAGACCCCGCTCGACGACGTGCTGACCGCCATGCGGCGCAGCCGCACCCACCTCGCCGCGGTCCTGGACGAGAACGGGAAGCTCGCCGGCCTGGTCACGATGGAGGACGTGCTCCGGATCCTTGTCGGGCCTTCGGGGCAGCCCCGCTGACGGGCGGCGGTGGCGGTGGCTCGGGGCCGCTGCGAGCAAGCGGCATACCGAGCGGTACGATCGCACGGCCATGGAGACGAATGCCTCATACAGCAGTTTTGTCGCGGTCGGCGACTCGTTCACCGAGGGGATGTCCGACCTGCTTCCCGACGGCACGTACCGGGGCTGGGCGGATCTCCTCGCCGCCCGGCTGGCCGCCCGCACCCCCGGTTTCCAGTACGCGAACCTGGCCGTCCGGGGCAAGCTCATCGGGCAGATCGTCGAGGAGCAGGTGGGCCTCGCCGCCGCCATGCGTGCGGACGTGGTGACCTTGGTGGGCGGCCTCAACGACACGCTGCGCCCCAAGTGCGACCTGAGCCGGGTACGCGACCTGCTGGAAGAGGCCGTGGAACGTCTCGCTCCCAGTTGCCGCCGGCTGGTGCTGATGCGCAGCCCGGGACGGCAGGGGCCGGTCATGGAGCGCTTCCGGCCCCGCATGGAGGATCTCTTCGGGCACATCGACGAACTGGCGGCCCGGCACGGGGCGCTGGTGGTCGACCTGTACGGGGCCGAGGTCCTCGGCGACCAGCGGATGTGGGACGTGGACCGGCTGCATCTGACGGCCGAGGGCCACCGGAGGGTCGCCGAAGCCGTCTGGCAGACGCTGGGCCTGGCCGCCGAGGACGACTGGCGGTCTCCCCTCCCTCCGCCTGAGCCCCTCGGCTGGGCGGCACGCCGGTCCGCCGATCTCCGGTTCACCCGGGAGCACCTGGTTCCGTGGATCGCGCGCCGCATGACCGGACGCTCGTCGGGTGACGGCCTGCCGCCCAAGAGGCCCGAGCTGCTGGTGTGGGAGGCGGACGGCAACCGTCGTGCCGGCCGGCACGACACCGGCCTCTCGTAGCAAGCCACAAATCGGGGCGAGCACCGGCCTGCGCGAACCGCCAGTAGAATCCGTACACTGTTCTACCCTGATCACCATTCGGGCTGGTCAGGGCCGATACACGGGCTCGTGTGAGAGATCAAATCTCACAATCTCTCACGACAGTGCTTTTTGATCTCCGCCGTGGAACGCGTCGAGCGCGTCGGCCGCGCCCCTCATGTCCTCGGCGACGATGGACACGTACTTCCGTTTGGTAAAGGCGGCGTTCGTGTGGCCGGCCCACGCGGCGAGGATGACGTCCGGGACGCCGCTCAGCGCGAGAGCCTTCAGCACCGCATGACGGGCGTCGTACAACCTGACTTGCCGTAGACCGTGGCGACGCATCAGCCGGTAGGCGTGCTCCCGCAGTTGGCGCGTGTTGAGCGGCACTCCCAGCTCGTCGACGACGACGTACCCCGTGTCTGTGTACGCCTCCCCCGCCGTCGCCTTCTCGGCGGCCTGCATCACCCGCAGCTGCCGAAGGGCCTCCCATGGTCCGCGCGGGAGCGGGAGTGCCCGCTCGCCGGAAGCCGTCTTCGTGTCCTTCTCGACGACCCGGAGGTTGCCGACCATCGTCCGCGTCATCGCGATCTCGATGATGCCGTCGTCCAGGTCGACGTCCGTCCACCTCTGGCCGCAGACCTCGGCCGGCCGTAGGCCCATCAGGGACAACAGCAGCGGGGCGTACAGCCGGTCTCCAGCGATACCGCGGATGAACGTCTGCACCTCGGCCACGGTCCACGGCTCGACCTTGTCGCGCTCCCGCTTGTCGGTCTTCTTGTCGGCGAGCGAGGGGCGCACTTCCGCAGCCACGTTGACGCTGACGAGCTTGCGGACCACGGCCCGGCGCAGGGCGCTCCGCAATCGGATCAGGATGCCCTCGACTGTCGACACGGCCAGTCGCGTACCGGGCTCGCCACCCTTGCGACGGCCGCCGGTCACCAGGCCGTCGACGAAGTCGCGGACGTGGTCCTCGGTCAGTTCCTGTAGACGGATGTGCCCAAGCTGGTCGTAGACGTGGACCAGGGCGAGACGGTACGTGCGGATCGTCGTCTCCTCGACGTCGCGCCGCTTGTACTCCAGCCACTGCTCGAGCCACTCCCCCAGCGTGATCTTGTTGGGGGCGATGAGTGTTCCGGCGGCCCGCTGGTGCAGGATGCGGTCGCGCTCCGCTTCCGCCTCCTTCTTCTTGTCCCGGGTGATGGTGAGTTGGATCCGCTTGCCGTTCTCGTCGCGACCGGCGTCCACCATGACGCGGTAACGCACGGAGCCGTCACGCAGCACGATCCGCTTCGGCTCAGCCATCGCCGCCCTCCGCGTCGTCCTCGAGCCAGTGCGGTCGGCCTTCCTTGAACCTGAGTTCAGCTTCGTAGCGGGCCCGTCCAGCTGCCAGACCCGACGCGTCTGTCCGCAACAAGGGCGAGCGCCCATCAGCCCAGTTCCAGGCCTCATCGGCGGACACAGCCCCGTACCCGGTTACCTCAACGCCGTCGGCCGGCTCGACCTTCACCGGGAGGAGCAGGGCGGAAGCGTTGACGCCAAGAGCGACCGCAAGGGCGACCAGGTCGTCGACGGTCACTTGCCTCTCGCCCCGCTCGATCTTCGCCACTGCGGATGGGGCGATCGGGCGCCCAGCCTTGGCGAGCTTTCCGGACAGCTCGTAGGTCGACCATCCGCGCACGTCATCCCTCAGGCGACGCACGTTGGCGGCCACTGTTGCGGCGGTCGGCCCCATCTCTACGGCACCGCGGCGCTTCTTCTGCTCATCAGCCATGCACAGAAGAGTAGGGGTCAATTGAATCTTTCTCCGCGTCGACCTATCTGATACTTTGGGCTTCATGGACCCAGTCTAGGTTCAGGCGAACCTAGATTCAACTCGCTTGGAGGCATTAAATGCCTGAGGAGCTTCTGACTCCGAAGCAGGTCGCCGAGGAATACCCCTTCTCGCCGCAGCAGCTGGCCACGTGGCGATGGATGGGGCTCGGTCCGGACTACATCAAGCTCAGCCCCGGCAAGAGCGGGCGGATCAGGTACAAGCGCAGCGCCATCGAGAAGTGGCTCGACGCGTGCACGGTGACTGGGAGCGCCGCATGACCAAGCCCTCCCAGCCCACGCTGGCCGACGTTCGGAAATGGCCGGCAACCGTCAGCGTGACCGAGGCTGCCCGCGCCATCGGGTGCAGCCGCAGCCACCTGTACGACCGGGTGAAGCGCGGGGAGAGCCCCGTGAAGACCATCCCCGTCGGCGCCCGCCATGTCGTCATCACGGCCGACCTGGTGCGGCTGCTGTCCGGGGAGACCCGGGAGGCAGCGTGACCGAGAACGTGAACGGCCCCCAGATGCTGCGAACACCTGGGGACCGGAAAGACCTCGCTGCGGGCGTGCGGTCTGAGACCACCGTAGCGGACACGGCGCCGACCATCGACCCCGACGACGCCGTAAGACTCTGGGCCGACGCGAAAGCCCTGTACTTCGCCCGCATCTTCCCCAAATACGGCTCGCCCGCCTGGCGCGACCTCGAACCCGACGACCCCAAGCGGCTCGCAGCCGCCCTCTACGCCGCGGAAATGTGGCGGAAGTACGGCGACGAAGACGAGCTCATCGCCTGGTTCCAAGAGGCCAGCCGGCCCCGGCCGCCCATCGGCGAAGCCGCCGAATCGGCACGCCGAGCCGCCGCCTACCGGCCGCCCCCGCCCCACCAGTTGCGCGCAACACCCGGCTGGCCACCCATCGCCGTACCGGGACACCCCGGCCGGTACCTCACCTACGAGCAGCACCAGGAGGCCGCATGACTTGCCCCAGCGGCCGACACGTCCCCGAGCCCGACGACGACGCGGAGTACACGCGGCAGCTCATCCTCATGTGCCAGGAGCGATGCCAGGACCACGAGCCCGCAGTGGACCTCTGGGCGACCGAGGAAGCCCAGCCGGTGCGCCTGGCCGTCGCGCAGGAGCCTGCAGCGCGCGTTCCCACCTGGCGCCCGCGGGACCTACAGGACGTCCTCGACGGCACGTACCAGGCACCTCAGCCCACTGTCGGCCGGCGGGATGACGGCGTCGGACTCTTCTACCCAGGGCGCATGCACTCCGTGGTCGGCGAGTCTGAAGGCGGCAAGACCTGGTTCGCCCTCATGGCCGTAGCGTCCGAACTCACGGCCGGGAACAGCGTCGTGTTCATCGACTTCGAAGACGACGCCCCCGGAGTAGTCGGCCGGCTCCTCGCCCTCGGCGCCACGGTCAAGGACATCAGCGACCGGTTCGCCTACATCCGCCCCGAGGAGCCGCTGAGCATCGGGATCAACCGGCTGGAGATCGGGCAGGCGCTGAACGACCTGCGGCCCACGTTCGTCCCCATCGACGGCGTCACCGAAGGCATGGCCATGCACGGCATGGAACTCAAGGACAACACCGACGTGGCCAAGTTCGGCCGCATGCTCCTGCGGCCCATCGCAGAGATGGGCGCCGCAGTCGCCACCCTCGACCACGTCGTGAAGGACAAGGAAGGGCGCGGGCGGTACGCCATCGGCGGCGTGCACAAGCTCAACGGCCTCAACGGCGCCATGTACGTCCTCGAGAACCGCAAGCCCTTCGGCGTCGGTGTCACCGGCAAGAGCACCGTCCGGATCGCCAAGGACCGGCCCGGACAGCTCAGGCGCCACGCCCTGCCCCATCAAAGCGGGCTCCACTGGTTCGCCGACTTCGTCCTGAAGTCCCACGACGAGCAGTTCACCGAGGCGTCGCTGTACCGGCCAATCGAGAACGACGGCCCGATCCGGCACCCGGATGTCATGAAGCGGATCACGGATGCCATCGCGGGCGCCAAGGAGCCGCTGAACACCCGCGGCCTCGAGGCCCGAGTAGGCGGCCGGAAGGACGTGCTGGCAACAGCCCTCGCCGCACTCGTCGACGAAGGGTTCGTCGAGGTACAGCTGGGACCGAACCGGGCCAAGCTGCACACCCTCCTGAAGCCATTCGAGACGGAGGGATAGCCAGTGTCCCCGTGTCCCCCGAGTGTCCCCCCAGTGTCCCCCGGGGACGCCTTCCCCCCGGTGTCCCCGTGTCCCCCGTCCCCCTATAGGGGGGACACGTGGACGGGGGACACCCAGCAATCCAGAGAAGCCCTTCCCGTCCCCCTTCTGCTGCCATCTCTGGCGGCCACCACAGACCAGGAGCAGACCGCATGACTGCCTTCCCGTCCCTGTACAAGTACGCGATGGCGCACGAGTGCCCCAGCTGCAAGGCGCCCGCCGGCACCGTCTGCAACGCACCCAACAAGGCGAAGCGCGCCGCCCGCGTGCAGGGCCTCCGCGCGGAACTGGGCCTCGACCGGGTCGACGAGCCGGACCCGATCACCCTCCTGCACAAGATCCGCCAAGCGGCAGGGGCCACCCACCGGCGCCAGGACATCGGCGCCGCCCCCTGGGCAGGAGACCGGATCCCGGGCGAGCGCTACGACACCCTGCCCCGGGAGGCGTCATGACCTCCTACGTCAACGAGCAGGTCGCGGCCCGGATAGCGGCGGCCAAGGCAAAAGCGCAGCAGCAGCGAGAGGCCCGGGAAGAGCTCGCCGCCGCCCGCGCAGCCGGCCTCCGCGCCAGACACAGGGCCAAGGCCAAGCGATTCGGGATCCGTCTCGGGTTCTGCGCCTCCTGCGCCCGCCCCCTGATGCGCAACACGTACTTCCTCTGCTCGAACGGCTGCGGGGCGAAGGTCTGCCGCGGCCACCCGCGCTGCGCCGAGCAGCACAACCCCCAGTGCCCCAAGCGGGCCACCGCCTACACCGACAGCCCCCAGGAGTCGGGATGACGGCCCCAACCTGCATCTCCTGCCGCAAGCGCCTCCACCGCACCGGCACCGCATGCCCCCACTGCGAAGCCTGGTACTGCAGCCGCGCCTGGCCCTTCTGCCACCAGGCCCACCAGACCAGCGCCCACCGAGGGAAAAGGATCCGACGACGCCATGCCGCCTCCTGACACCGAAGCCACCGCAAAGACCCTCACCCTCGCCGCCCTCCGCGGCGACTACCAGGCACTCATGCTCACGCTCGCCACCACAGACGACCGCGACGTGCGCACCGCAGCCGGGCAAGCCCTCGCCGGCATGGCCGAACTCCTCGTTGCCGCAGCACCCGGCCAGCTCCCCCTCATCGTCCGAACCATCCGCGACACCCCCGTAAAGGACCACCCATGAACACCGAACTCGAAACCGCCCTCGCCACCATCCCCGGCTACACCCGCCATGCCCGAGCCGCCGCCGCCCTCGCCACCCACTACACCCGGCTGCGGAACAAGCGACTCGACGCCGGCATCAACCCCGTCTTCCGTTCCTGCCAGGAACTCACCGAACAAGTCACCGCCGCCGCGCTCTCCGACCGGCTGCCCGACGAGCTCACCGAACACGACTGGGGCCAGCACTGGCAGGACGTCATCCGGCACACCCAAGAAGACCTGCTGTTCCAGGCCCTCACCGAAGCCACCACCAGGGCCGAGAACCAGCGCCGGCACCTCATCAGCCAAGGCGCCAACACCGCCCTCCGCAGCCTCAACCAGCAGCTGCAGCAACTCCTCGCCGCGGTCCGCGCCGGCCGCGCCAGCCAGCAGCACGCCGACACCTACAGCCGGATCCGCCAAGCACAGCGGCACATCTTCACCGAAGCCCACCACTCCGCCACCCGCCCCATGCTCAACGCCGTCGGCGAGATGGCCGACCTGTACGAGCACTGGCCCCGCTGGACCAAGAACGGCAAGCCCGGCAGCCCCGAACCCGACCAGCCCGCCCCGTGGACCCGGCACGGCTCCGACCCCGACAGCAGCACCTACACCCCCGAATACCTCCAGTGGGCCACCGACAACCGAGCCCACCTGTGGGTGCCCACCTTCCCCCAGCTGCAGGCCGCCGCGGTCCGGGACAACCGACTCCGCGAACAGCAGGACATCCACCGGCAGAACGTCAACAACGGCGCCGCCCCCCGGGAACGCTTCACCACCCCCCACCACCTCGACCTCGACGCCTTCCTCGCCGAGCAGAACGACAAGGAGCCCGCACATGTCTGACCTGAACAGGGGCCGCGAACTGTGGCGCTCACGCCACCAGAGGCCCGCCGTCAGCGAGCAGGACGGCAGCGACGGCACCAGCCCCGAAGACCACGGCTATGCGACAGCCGGTCTCGCCGAAGGCCACGCCCTGTGGCGGCGACGCAAGGCCGGCGGCACGTTCGCCCTCGGCCCCGAGCCCGTCGCCCCCGATGTCACACCAGGCAACGACGCGGCCTGACCGACACGCAGACTCGGTGTCAAAGCCACTCGCCGTCCCGTCCCGTCCGGCCGTGCGAGAGCCATGGAAGGCCGTCAGGCCGTCCAGCACCGTCCACAGGAGCCCGGCACCCACCGTGTCGGGCTCCGGGCGTTCAACGGCCCGCCAGGCGCGCGTCCCGTCACTGCTCGCCGCCCCTGACCCTGGCCACCCCTCCCTCCCCCCACCCCCTGGAAGCCCGGGGAGGTGCTGCGGGTGTTCGTCTGTACGGGTCTGGTGGTTCGGGTCTGTCAGGGCCCTTGGTGGGGTGCGTGAGGGCCTGCCAGGGGTTGGCTGGGGTGTTTCGAGGGTGGTTGCGGTAGGCGCCCGCACAGCGATCCGGCCATCTGTCACAGTTCCATACGTGCAGGTCAGGGCATGGATTGCCGTTACACCACCCACTAGACTGGGTGCATGAACACGAGGCGATGCGAGCAGTGCGGGGAGCATCTGCCGGCCCGCCATGCGCACAACGCGCGCTTCTGTTCCGGGCGGTGCCGGACCGCGGCGCATCGCGCATCCCGGGCGGTCCCGAAGGAGCTGCTGGAGCGGCCGCGCTGGGTGCGGCGCACGGCCCGCAAGGTGCCCCTGACGGCCGGCGGTCGCCCGGCTTCGAGCACGGACCGGGGAACGTGGTCGACGTACCGAGAGGCGGCCCGTTCGTCGGCGGGTACGGGGCTGGGCTTCGTCCTGGACGGTGACGGCGTGGTGTGTGTCGACCTCGATCACGCCCTGGACGAGCAGGGGCGGGCGCTGCCGTGGGCGCGGCGTGTCCTCGATGCCGCTCCGGGCTGCTGGGTTGAGGTGAGCGTGAGCGGGCGCGGCCTGCACCTGTGGGGCCGCGGTCATCTCGAGTCCGGCCGGCGTCTCGTCGTGGACGGCGGAAGCGTGGAGTTGTACGGGAATGGTCGCTATATCGCCGTGACTGGCGTGTCGTTCGATTCCTCGCCGAAGCGTCTCGGGGACATTCAGCCGCTGATTGACGCCGTGTTGTCGTAGCCCAACAAACTCCGCGCCCGAACGGGCCGCCTATTCCGTGTTTTTGCAGATCAGACGCAGACACGCAGATCGCTGGACTTGTAGACTTACTACAAGACGATCGAGCGATAGGGCGGAGGCAGCCGATGCCCAATGTGGGGTTCGCTGTACTCCAGATCATCCCGAGTATGCGGGGGGTCGATCAGGAGTTGCGGCGCCAGCTGTCCCAGCCTGCCGCCGCCGCTGGTGACGCCGCCGGGCAGTCAGCCGGCGGCAGCTTCTCGGAGAAGCTGAAGCTGGGCGTGGCTGCGGGTGCGGTTGCCGCGGGCGCTGTTCTGGTCAAGGGTCTGTCGGATGCGATGGGCCAGCTGAACGCGAAGAGTCTGCTGCAGGCCCAGTTGGGTACGTCGAATACGGTTGCCGCGGCTCAGGGCAAGGTTGCGGGGAAGCTGTACGCGTCTGGGGTGACGGGTTCGTTCCAGGATGCGGCGGACGCGATCAAGGCTGTTGTTCAGGGTGGTCTGGCGCCGCCGGGGACGACGACGAAGCAGCTGCAGGCCATCGCGACGAAGGCGTCCGATGTGGCGAAGGTGTTCGGCCAGGATTTGGGCGGCGTGACGAACGCCGTGTCGCAGATGATCCGGACGGGTCTGGCGAAGAACAGTTCTGAGGCGTTCGACCTCATCACCAGGGGGCTGCAGTCGGGCGCTGACAAGGGCGGCGACTTCCTCGACACCCTGAACGAGTACGGCACTCAGTTCCGCAAGGCTGGCTTGGACGGCTCTACCGCGATCGGCCTGCTGAATCAGGCGATCCGTGGCGGCGCCCGTGACGCCGACGTTGCTGCTGACGCCATCAAGGAGTTTTCGATCCGCGCCGTGGATGGGTCGAAGGGGACCGCGGACGGCTTCAAGGCCCTGGGGCTGAACGCGGACGACATGGCGAAGCGGTTCGGTAAGGGCGGCGCTACAGCGAACGCGACGCTGGACCTGACCCTTGACCGGCTCCGCGGCATCAAGGACCCCGTCAAGCAGTCACAGGTGGCCGTGGCCCTGTTCGGCACCCAGGCTGAAGACTTGGGCAAGGCGCTGCTGGCGATGGACCCGTCTGTCGCAGCGAAGGGTCTGGGAGATGTCGGCGGGGCCGCGTCGAAGGTCGGGGAGACGATCCGGTCGGGCCCGTCGCACGAGATCGAGGTGTTCGTTCGCGGCCTGAAACAGGGGTTCGTCGACGTTCTCGGAGGCACGGTCCTTCCGGTGATCCGGGACGTGGCGCACTGGCTGAACGACAACCTGGGGCCTGGTGTGCGGGCGGCCGGCGAGGCGGTGTCCGGGATCATCAACTGGTTCCGTGAGTGGGGTGTCGTCCTGGCGCCGCTTGGTCTGCTGGTCGGCGGTCTGACGCTGGCGTTGAACGCGCAGGCCATCGCTACCGGCCTGGTGACCGGGGTCATGTCGGTGTACTCGTTCGCGTCCAAGGGGATTGCGGTGGTGACGCAGGGGTGGGCGGCGGCTCAGGCTCTGCTGAATGCGGTGATGGCGCTGAATCCGATCGCGCTGGTGGCTATCGCCGTGGTCGCTCTGGGTGCGGCGCTGGTGGTGGCGTGGCAGAAGTCGGAGACGTTCCGGAACATCGTCATGTCGGCATGGCAGGGCATTCAGACGGCCGCGTCGTGGGCGTGGAACAACGTGTTGAAGCCGGTGTTCTCGGCGTTCGGTACGGCCTTGTCGGCGATCGGCACGGCTGCGTCGTGGCTGTGGAACACGGTGATCAGTCCGGTGTTCGGCTGGATCGGGCAGGCCGCGTCATGGCTGTGGAACAACGCGCTGAAGCCGGCGTTCGGCGAGGCGAAGAAGACGTTCGACACTCTCGGTGGCGCGGCGAACTGGCTGTGGACGAACGTGCTGAAGCCCGTCTTCGGCTGGATCGGCGACAAGGCCAAGTGGCTGTGGGAGAAGGCTCTGAAGCCGGCGTTCGGATTCATCAAAGATGGCATCAAGAAGGTCGGCGACTCTTTCGAGGACGCCAAGAGCTTCATCAAGCGGGCGTGGGACAAGGTGATGGACATCGCCAAGAAGCCTGTCCGCTTCATCATCGAAACGGTCTACAACAAGGGCATCGTGCCGACGTGGAACAAGGTCGCGACGGCGTTCGGGGCGGATCCGATCAAGACGATGAGTCTGCCGAAGGGCTTCGCGTCCGGTGGTGTCCTGCCGGGCTACACGCCGGGCCGTGATGTGCACCGCTTCTACTCCACCACTGGCGGTGGTCTTGAGCTGTCCGGCGGTGAGGCCATCATGCGCCCGGAGTGGACTCGTGCGGTCGGCCCCGGGTTCGTCGCCCTCATGAACCGGGTCGCCAAGTCCCGCGGCGCGAAGGGTGTCCGAGAGGCTCTGGCTCCGACGCTGGGCGGGAACCCGACCACGCAGCGGTTCGCCGACGGCGGCATCTTCGGCTGGATCGGGAAGACCGCGGCCGGCGTCGGATCGAAGGCATGGGAGGGCGCGAAGAAGCTGGCGTCGTGGCTGAAGGAGGGCCTGGAGGCGTCGGCGCGGGCGGGCGTGAAGCACGTCGTCGACCCGATGCTGAGCCTTTTCCCGGGCGCCGATACGGCCTTCGGGAAGATGATCCGTCGCATCCCCACCAAGATCCTGGACGCGATCTTCGGCTACTCGAAGGAGGCCGACAAGCGGGGCGCGGGCGGCGGGGTCGGGGGCCCGCGGGTTCAGGCTGCCCTGAAGTGGGCGCGGGCGCAGAACGGCAAGCCCTACATCTGGGGCAGCGCGGGGCCGGCGGGATTCGACTGCTCGGGATTCATGGGTGCCATTGAGAACATCCTCCGGGGCATCAAGCCGAACTCCCGCCGCTGGTCGACGTTCGCCTTTCAGGGCGGCACGGCGCCGGCTGGGTGGGCGCAGAACGCCACGTCTCCGTTTCGGATCGGTATCACGAACGCCGGTGTCGGGCACACGGCGGGAACGCTCGGCGGCGTCAACGTCGAGAGCAGGGGCGGGGATGGGGTGGTCGTGGGTAAGCGCGCCCGCGGCTACAGCTCGAGCCTGTTCACGCACCGGTACGGCTTTGTTCCGGCGAAGAAGTTCGATTCGGGCGGCTGGCTCCAGCCGGGGGTCACGGCTGCGGTGAACGCGACCGGTCATCCGGAGGCGATCCTCACGGCCCGGCAGTGGCAGGTCGCGCGGGCTGGACTGGCGCAGGCCGGCGGCGGTCTGCAGGCGGGCGACTCGCTGCGCCTGGTCGTCGGCGAACGGGAGTTCGACGCCTACGTCGACGGCCGGGCTCAGGGGCGTGTCGATACGACGCTGCGCGCAGCAGTGGTCAAGATCAGGGGGTACCGCGGCTACAACCACTAGACGAGGGGCCTTCCGGCAGGCCCCGGTCGGGCATGATGGACGTGTCCGGACACGACGAAGCCCCCGCCGCAACTCTCCTGCGGCGGGGGCTCCCGTCTGCTCACACTTCGTGCGTCTTGGCCCAGTCGACCAGGGCCGCCCACGCGGCCGGCTGTACGGGGATCCTGGCGCCTGCGGGGCGCTTGGAGTCCCGCACCAGCACCCCACCGACGGGACGCGCCCACTCGACGCAGGAACCACTGTCGGTATAGGTCGACTTCACCCAGACCAGGTCATGCTCATCTCCGTGCACAGCGCTCTCCTCGCTGAGTCGATCAACTCCAGTGACGCCGCCGGGGACAGCGCACTGGCCTGGATGTGATCGTATGCGTGCGAGTAGGCGGCGATGTCCTCCGGGCGGGTCGAGATGATGCTGCCGGTCAGCGTCTCGACGAACACGGCCTTCTGCGGGGCGACCCGGTACCAGGTGAACGCGCCCGCGAGGCCCGGGTGTCCGGGGCTGCTCGACTGCAGGATCTGGATCGTGACCGAGGGCCGCAGCGAGACCAGGTTCAGTAGGTGCTCCAGCTGCTCGACGAGGACGGCCGGGTGGCCGAGGGGCCGCCGCAGTACTTGCTCGTCGATGACGAACCAGGCCCGCCGGTTGGGGCCGTAGCCGAGTGCGTCGATCCGCCGGCCTCGAGCGTCGGCCCGGTCCGCGACTTGCTCGGCGGGCAGGGACGGTGCTGCGGCTTGGATGGCCTCGAGCGCGTACTGGTACGTCTGCAGCATCCCGGGGACGAGGGTGGGGTGCCATGCCTGGATGGAGTCTGCGGCGCTCTCCAGCCGCATGAGTCGGTCGATGTGGTCCGCGTGGGTCTCGTCACGGGCGGCCCGCCATAGGCCGGCCTTGGACGGGTCGCGGGTGCCGCGGACGATGTCGGCGGCTTCCTTCCGTGAGGGCATCGGCTCTCCTCCGATGGGTTCCTGATGGGTGGTCAACGCTACTCCTTGTGTGGGTACGGTCACACCGTTGATCGCGTTCAGGGCCCGCCGAACTTGTCGCGATCCGGGACCTGAACGCCTGCCGCAGGGGAGCCTCCCTGCCTCCCTGCGCTCTCATCTGCGCAGATCAGCCCGGGTATTGGGGTTCAGGGAGGCGGTCAGGGAGAACTCCCTACCTCCCCGCGGCCTCCCTCTGCTCGTCGTCCCGTTCCGCGATGGCCTCGAGGACCCTTTCGCGGCTTACGACCATCTTCCCGTCGGACTTGTACGGGGCCGCCCCAGCGGCCTCGAGGACGTCCCGCAAGTCGCTGAACGTCCAGTCCCGGTACTGGCCCGGGTTCCGCTCCGCGAGCTTCTGCAGGACCTCTTGGGTGCGCAGCCGCGGCGAGTTGCCGAGCAAGGCGGCGATGTCGGCGAGCGCGTCGACAGGCGCGGCGACCTCGAGCCGGGACACCGTCGCCACCCCGGCGCGCAGGGTCTTCGCCCGGTCGGCGATCTCCACGGCCTGCTCGTCGCTGATGTAGTGCGTCCGCACGTTCACCGACACCTGCCCGGCGGCCATCTCCAGGCCCTCGCCCGCGACGACGAGCTGCCCCTTGTCGACGCCCTGGCGGAGCTTGTGCGGGGCTGCGCCGGCAGCCACGGGGTTCTCGCCCAGCGCCATCTTCGCCTGCGCCTCCGTGCCCAGTACGAGGGCGGCACGGATGTGGTTGCCCTCGCGGGACCGCTTCGGCAGGTTCTCGTTCGTCGGGTCCTGCGTGCCCTCCCAAATGGTGACGTTCACCGCGCGGCCCTGGTCGTGGATGGCCTTCACGGCACGGAAGTAGCGGCTGGTCGCCTTCGCCCCGCCGTAGGGGCGCTTGTCGACGCCGACCGCGCCGCAGCCGTAGGCCACCTGTGCCTCGTCGACGATGACGACCAGCGGCGGCCAGTCCTTCCGGCCCGACAAGGTACGGCGCTGCATCTCCTCGAAAGCACCCTCGACCATCTCCGTCGCGGCGATGACGTGCTCGTCCGTCGGCCCCTCGATGAGCACCGTCGCCAGGCCGAAGAACATGCGCCAGTCCCCGACGCCCTTCAAGTCAGCGAGACGGAACTCGACCGTCGGGTCGAGCGCCAGCCACAAGGCGAGGGCCCGCAGGCTGGCGGTCTTGCCCTGGTTCGACAGGCCCGTGACCAGCACGTGCTTCTGGTACAGGGTGAGCATGGCCGCGTCGCCGCGCAGGTCGACACCCCACGGGGCGCGGCCGTTCTTGTAGTCGGCGGTCAGCGTCTCGTCGAGCACGAGCGGCGACGGGCCGATCGGCTCGTCCAGGGCGCCGCTGTCGGCGATCCACAGGCGCACCGTGCGCGCGGCGGGGGCGACGCTGATGTACACCTCGTGCTCGTGCCGGTTCAGGTTCTCCGCCAGCTTCCGCCGCCGGCTCATCACCTCCTCCGTGCTCACCCCGATCGGCAGGGTCACGTCGACCTCGACACCGCAGCCGGCCAGGGTGATCGGGCCGAGCAGCTGCGCCGCGGTCTCGCCCATGTCCTTGATGGCGTTCTTCAGCGGCGCCACACCGAGGTCGCGCAGGGCGACGACGACGATGGACGGGATGATCGGCCCGCCGTGGTCCCGCTCCCGGGCGGGCAGCGCCCACTGGGGTGCGGTCTGCTGCCGGCGGCCCACCGCCCACACCGCGGCCAGGAACAGCCAGGGGGCGAGGGCGACGGCCGGGCCCCACACGATTCCGGCGATGACGACCAGCCAGTGCACCAGCTCGATCGTCGTCATCAGCGGCACCGCCACGTCCGCGAGCTCGCCGCTGTGCACGGCCATCACGCCACCCAGGGCGAGCAGCCCGCCCGTACCGGCCGCGGCGCCCACCAGGGCGCCCTTGGCGGCCTTCTGCGGGGCCATCAGCAGATCCATGCGCCGCTGATGACGGGCCCCCCGGAACGCCCGCCCGCGCTCCTCCCACTCCTTCGCCAGGTCCATGTTCCCCGCGGCCTCAGCCGCCCGCATCATCCGCTCGTACCGGGCAGCGGAGCGGCCGTCCCACGCACGCTTCGCGACCACCTTCGTCCCGCCGACCACGAAGCTGCCGTGGCGTACAGCGAGGCGCCCGGCGGTACGGGTGCGGTCGTGCGTGACGACGACCCGAACCCGGCGGCCCGCGCGGCGCCACGACGACGACCGGGCCGGTGCCTGGGGCTCCTTGAACAGCTCAACAACGGTCATGATTGCCCTGTCCTCCTATGGGGATGGAGCGGGGCGGCCCGGTGTCCTGGCAGGGATGGGCCGCCCCGCGGCATGGCTACTGGTAGCGACGTGCGGCCCGCTCGGCCCGTCGCTCGGTGTCCTGCGCGGCCTCACGCGCCTTCCGGGCGGCCTGCCGGTCCTCGCGCTTCGCCGCCCGCTCCGCGACCCTCGCGGCGGCCGTCGCCTGCTTGGCCTGCTCCAGCTGCTGCCGTGCCGCAGCGGCCTCACGGCCGAACCGCTCCGACGCGGCGGTGTCGATGCGGTCGATGGCGCTCTCGATCCGGGCGTCCTCGATGCCGGCAAGGGCCTTCTTCGAGCCACGGAGGATCAGGCCCGCTCGGCGGCGGCGCTCGGAGCTCGTGTAGATGCGGTCAGCCATGTCACTTGCCCTTCCGGTAGTCGGCCCACATGCCGCGCAGCACGAGGACGCAGATTGTCAGCGCCACCGCGCTGATGGCGACGGCGACCGCGGACACGGCCACCGTGATCAGGAAGACCGAGGCACCCACGCCGATGCCGACCCACGCCGCCGGGCTGACCGACGAACGCTGTACCGGCGCCGGCCGCGCAGCCGGCTGCTGCTGTACGAGCTGCTGTGCCTGCAGCACGGCCATGACGAGCGCCAGCTGCTCGCTGTTGGCCTGCGCCTCGACCGCCTCCCGGGCGGCCTTCTCCAGGTCACTCACGACGCCACCTCGGTGACCACTTCACGACGCAGCTCGGTGGCCTCACGGCGCGACAGACCAAACGACTCCCGCAGCTGGTCGATGGTCACCCCACGGCCCCCGTCCCTGACCACCTGCCGGTGCATGGCACGGGCCTTCCGGCGCAGGTCGGACGGTGTGATGGTGATCTGCTCAGTGACCACCTCGCGGGGGGTATCGGCAGGTACGGCGGCGGTCACCTTGCTGGCAGCGAAGTCGTCCCACACCGGTGACACCGGCGGCAGCTCGATGACCGGGGCAGTGACCACCGGCAGCGGCTCGTCGTCGACGCGCTCCACGGTCACTTTGCCACCAGCGGCAAAGTGATCGGCGGTCACCTCGACACGCTCGGCGAGGGCCTGGTGGACCTGCCGCATCAGCGCACCGAACGCCAGCAGCGCAGCCGTAGGCGGCACCGCGGCCACCACATAGTCGAGCACCGGCACCGCACCCGGATCCCGGACACCCGTCACCCCGGCCACGTTCAGCACGATCGAACCCAGCGAACCGACCGCCGTCAGCCCGATCGCCCACAAGTCCACCCGGTGCGCGAGAGCAGCCCGAAGCCACATGATCTCGCCCGCGATGATGAACAAGTCCAGACAAGCCGGCCACGCCCACGCCCGAACCTCCGCCTCACCGAGACCGTGCCCCAGCGCCACCTCCGCGAGATGCGCGTAGGACAGCCAGAACGCGGCACCGGTCAGGGCGATGATGACCACACCCGCGGCAACAGCCAGCGCCCGGGAAGGATCGAAGCGCTTCATCACACGTCTCCTTTCTGGCGCAGGGCTCGGGCGCACAGCGGGCAGCCGGACGGGACGGGACGCGAGGACCGCTGAGCGCGCGCCCCCTCCGCCCACACGACCGCCGCCACGCAGGCGACGAACAGCGCGGCGGCCGCCTGGCGGGCGAGCAGCGTCACGGCCGCGACGACGAGCAGCAGCTGCAGCAGCGACGGGGACGTAGCTACGTGGTGCAACGCGCGAAGGATGTTGCGGGCCATCACTCGCCCACCTTTCCGATAGCGGCGCGCACGACCAGGTGCGCAGCCAGGTTGGCGCCGTGCCGGTCATCGGCAGCGGCAGCAGAAATCAGGGCCGCCATGAGGGCGGGAACCGGGGCAAGGGGCCGGGCCGACCGAGCCACACGACGCAGAGCCGCGGACTCGGTCGGCCGGCGGACAGGCCAGCGACTGCTCACCGGCCCGTCTCCCTCAGCACAGCCAGCCGGCGAGCCATCGACCGCAGCCGCGGGGCCGCCTCGACCAGGCCCCGGGCCAGCTCATCCAACTGGGCCGGGTCGCACGCGTACCGGTCCCCGTCGACCTCCACCGACGCGAACACCACGTCCCGCGGCGGGCGTTCGGTGAACGGCCGCTGCTCGAGCGTCAACCGGAGCAGCACGGCCGACCCGGTGCCGGTGGGCACCGTGAGCTCCGTCTCCGGGCTCGAATGGGTGATGTCCACCCTGTGTCCGCCCGCCTGGTGGAACTCACCCGTACACCAGGCAGGGCAGGGGACGGTCACGTCTCCGTGATCCACGGTGGGGATCGTCACCATCTTCTCGGCGGCGCTCACTCGCCCGACTGCTTCCGCGGCTGGTACCGCAGCAGGTGGGACAGCAGCAGCCGGCGCACGGCCCTCTCACGCAGGATCTGCGTCAGGATCCGCGGCAGCACGATCACGACATCTTCCGGGCCCGTCGACGACAGCTCACCCTCGATGCCCACCTCGCCCGGCTCGACCTCGACGACCTCCGCCCCGAACGCCTTCATCAGGTACGCGATCGGCATCGTCTGCACGTCGTCCGGGTGCAGGCTCAGCCACGCATGGACCGGACCCAGGTGCGCCTTGCGGTTCAGCGACTCGACGTAGGCCGCGTGCTCGACAGCCCGCGCCTCCGCCAGCTGCTCGCTCAGCTGCCGCAGCGCGAACAGATGGGCCTCGACCTGGCGGATCGTCGCGTTGACCTCCGCCGGGGTCTGGTAGCCGAGCGCCTCGCCGTTCCCCGCTTCGGGCATGAGCGCCATGTGCGGGTCGGCGGAGCCGTCGCCGCTGGCGAACGGCCACTGCATGATGCGGGCGGCGAGGATACGGTCCGTGGTGCCCTCTTCGGTGGTCATCTCGAGCGCGATCTCGTCGCCCTCGTGGCACAGGTCCGACGGGTGGATGCCGCGCTCGGCGTCGCTCGTGTGGTCGGCCGTGCACCACTTCGGGCACGTGGCCGTCAGCGTCCCGCCGCCGAGCAGCGGGTAGGTGAACGTGCGGCCGGCCGGCTGGGCGCTTTCCTCGGCGAGGAACGCGGCGACCTTCGGGAACTGCGCGCCAACCGAACGGCGGACCGCCGCCTCCTCAGCGGACTGCGGCTGCGCGGGGACACCCGGCAGCGGCGCACCCGACGGGCGGAAGCTGGCCGGGATGGACGTAGCGGTGCCCTTGTCCGGGGACGGTACGGTGAAGCTCATGGTTCGCTCCCTCTGCGTAGGGATCGGATCTAGGCCCCGGTTCGGCGTTCCAGCGCCCGCCGGGGTCGCCCCGTTTCCGGGGCCAGTGACTCGACTATAGGTCTACACGAACCTAAATTCAACTCATTCGCTCAGACTCATCTACACCGGTCTTCAGCGAGGCGATAGAGCGGGCGCCCGTCTCACACTCATCTCACGGACGGGCGCCCGTATTCAGGTCGGGAATGCGCTGACCTGTACGTTCCTACGTGGCGTGGACGGTACGGAGCCTGTATGGACGGACGGTAAACTCCGTACACGTGACTGCAAAGCCTCGTATCCCCAACGTCCTGGCCGGCCGCTACGCCTCTGCTGAGCTCGCCGAGCTGTGGTCCCCCGAGCACAAGGTGAAGCTGGAGCGTCAGCTCTGGCTGGCTGTGCTGCGTGCGCAGAAGGACCTCGGGATCGAGGTGCCGGACACCGCCCTCGCCGACTACGAGAAGGTCCTCGACGACGTCGACCTGGCCTCGATCGCCGAGCGGGAGAAGGTCACCCGGCACGACGTCAAGGCTCGGATCGAGGAGTTCAACGCCCTCGCCGGGCATGAGCACGTGCACAAGGGCATGACCTCCCGCGACCTCACCGAGAACGTCGAGCAGCTGCAGATCCGGCTCTCGCTCGAGCTGGTGCGGGACCGTACGGTCGCCGTGCTGGCCCGACTCGGCAGGCTCTCCGCCGAACACGCGGAGCTGGTGATGGCGGGACGCTCCCACAACGTCGCGGCGCAGGCCACGACACTGGGCAAGCGGTTCGCGACGACGGCCGACGAACTGCTGGTCGCCCACTCCCGGGTGGAGGAGCTGCTCGCCCGCTACCCGCTGCGCGGCATCAAGGGCCCGGTAGGCACGGCCCAGGACATGCTGGACCTCCTCGGCGGGGACGCCGCGAAGCTCGAGTCGCTGGAGCAGCGCATCGCGGGTCATCTCGGCTTCGCACACGCCTTCACCTCCGTGGGTCAGGTCTATCCGCGGTCGCTGGACTACGACGTGGTCACGGCGCTGGTGCAACTCGCCGCCGCCCCGTCGTCGTTGGCGAAGACGATCAGGCTGATGGCCGGGCACGAGCTCGTCACCGAGGGCTTCAAGCCGGGTCAGGTCGGCTCCTCGGCGATGCCGCACAAGATGAACACCCGCTCCTGCGAGCGCGTCAACGGCCTCATGGTCATCCTGCGCGGCTACGCATCGATGACCGGGGAACTGGCGGGCGACCAGTGGAACGAGGGCGATGTCTCGTGCTCGGTCGTACGCCGCGTCGCCCTCCCGGACGCGTTCTTCGCGTTCGACGGTCTGCTGGAGACCTTCCTGACCGTGCTCGACGAGTTCGGGGCCTTCCCCGCGGTCGTGGCCCGCGAGCTCGACCGGTACCTGCCGTTCCTGGCGACCACCAAGGTGCTGATGGGCGCCGTGCGGGCGGGTGTCGGCCGCGAGGTCGCCCACGAGGCCATCAAGGAGCACGCGGTCGCCTCCGCCCTGGCCATGCGTGAGCAGGGCGCCGAGCGGAACGAGCTGCTGGACAGGCTCGCCGCCGACGACCGCATTCCGCTCGACCGCGTCCGGCTGGACGCGCTGATGGCGGACAGGCTGTCCTTCACCGGTGCGGCGAGCGCTCAGGTCGCCTCGGTGGTCTCCCGGATCGAGGAGATCACCAAGCAGCGCCCGGAGGCCGCCGCGTACACGCCCGGTTCCATCCTCTGATCCGGTCCCGCATATGCCCCGGATCACCGCCGCCGAGCTGGAGGCCGCCCGCGATCGCCTCGTTCCCGATGTGATCGCGGACGGTCTGTCCGTCCTTTTCTGCGGCATCAATCCCGGACTGATGACGGCAGCGACCGGGCACCACTTCGCCCGGCCCGGAAACCGCTTCTGGCCCGTGCTCCACGCGTCGGGCTTCACCGCGCGCCAACTGAAGCCGTCCGAGCAGGACGAACTGCTGGCCCACGGCCTGGGCATCACCAATGTCGCGGCCCGGGCCACCGCGCGGGCGGACGAACTGTCCGACGAGGAGTTCCGCGAGGGCGGCCGGATCCTGAGGGAGAAGGTCGAGCGCTGTCGCCCCCGCTGGCTGGCGGTCGCGGGAGTAACCGCCTACCGTACGGCCTTCGGAGAACGCGGGGCGCGCATCGGCCCACAGGACCGCATGATCGGCGACACCCGGATCTGGGCCCTGCCGAACCCCAGCGGGCTCAACGCCCACTGGACGCTGCAGACCATGGCGGAGGAGTACGGGCGGCTGCGAACGGCCGCGGAATCGCCCCGGTCCTGACGCCGGGACGACGTGCTCCCGCAGGCGGGGTCACAACGCGGAATCGGCCCTACGGCGGATCGATCTCGGTGACGACTGCCAGCAGCTGGTAGGGGAGTTCGGTGTCCCACTTCGAGACTCCCAGCACCACCCACTGTCCGTCGACCTGCCACAGATGCACATCCGGCACCGATGCACACAGCAGACCCCAGGGTTGCGGTATGTGCTCCTCCTCGACGGATCTGGTCAACATCGAACTCAGGCTGAAGACCTGGGGCCGGCCCCACCGTTCGCTGAGCACGGTGGCGAGCGCCTCTCGCTCCGCTTCGTACTGCTCCCCCACGACCTCCATGTGCGACCGTTGGTCCCAGAACTCCTCGCTCGTGCTCAGCTCGGCCGTGTGGTAGCCCGGGGCACTGGTGCCCACGTCCGACCGGACCGGCTGCGCGGGGAAGGGCCGGGACCGCAGCAGGTCGATGGTGGCCAGATGCCGTGCGATGGTCATGGATCCAGTAAACCTTTCCCCACTGACATGTGGCGGACTGTCAGGCGTCCCTTCTGCGGATCGCCCACCACCCGGCAAGCACGCCGGAGGCAGCCCATGCGGCCGTCACCATCAGGCCGGTCCAAGGACCGATGGATCCGTCCGAGTGCTGGTGCAGCACGAGTTGCCCGGCCCGATCCGGCAGGTAGTCCGCGACACTTCCCATCGTGTCACCCACCACGAAGGAGACGATGAGGACGAAGGGTATGAGGATGCTCAACGCGGCCGTGCCGCTGCGCAGAACGGTCGTCGTACCAGCGGCCAGCAGAGCCAGCAGAGCCAGGTAGATAGCGCCTCCGACCGTCGCGCGGAAGGCACCCGGCTCGTCCAGTCCGATCGCGTACCTGCCCATGAACAGCTGCGCGGACAGGAACGTGGCGAACGTCGTCAGGATCCCCACACCCAGGGCGAGGGCACCGACGACCGTCATCTTGGCGGCATAGAAGCGTGTCCGGTCGGGCACGGCCGAGAGTGAGATGCGCAGGGCGCCGCCGTGGTACTCGGGCGACACGGCGGTCACTCCAAAACTGATGGCCGCGATCTGCCCGAAGTTCACAGCGTAGAAGGAACCGAACACGGGGTCGTGGCCGGCGTTGCGCGCCTCGGCCTGACCGACCGTGGCACTGACCAGCACGGCGAGGAGGACCGTGACACCGAGGACGGCCAGCAGCGAACCAGCGGACGACCGCAGCGATCTGATCTTGATCCACTCGGAGCGGATGACGGCGATGGTCGACATCTCACACCTCCTGACGGGTCGACGGAGGGCCGCTGACGAACTGCGCGTCGGCAGCGGTGAGCCGGAGATACGCCTCCTCCAGCGACAGCCGCTCATCCGTCAGCTCGAGGACGGGTATCTCTTCGCCCGCGGCGAGGATGCCCACGTCCTCCGCCCTGAGCCCTACGACACTGACGTGTCCGTCCTCGCCCGACTCGGCGGAGTGCCCTCGTCGGGTCAGGGCGGAGAGCAGTCTCGCCGGCTGGGTCGTGCGGAGCCGTACTCGTGGCGGACCGGCGGCGTCGAGGAACGTCCGTATGGACATGTCGGCCAGAAGCCGTCCACGGCCGAGCACGACGAGATGATCGGCGAACGCGGCGGTCTCGCTCATCAGATGGCTGGAGACAAGGACCGTTCTCCCTTCCGCGGCCAGCCGTCGGAGCAGTCCACGGATCCAGACGACGCCTTCCGGGTCGAGTCCGTTGGACGGCTCGTCCAGCATGACCACCCCCGGGTCGCCGAGCAGTGCGGCAGCGACTCCGAGTCGCTGCCGCATGCCCAGCGAGGACTCCCCCACCGGGCGGTCTGCGGTCTCGGTGAGTCCGGCTCCGTCCAGCACCTCCTCCACGCGACGATCGGGAAGGCCGTTGGCCACGGCGAGGGAACGGAGATGGTTCCGGGCCGACCGCGAGCCGTGCACGGCGTGCGCATCGAGCAGGGCTCCGACATGGCGCAGGGGTGCGCGGAGCGAGCCGTAGGCACGGCCGCCGATGGTGGCGCTGCCCGAAGTCGGGCGGCCGAGGCCCAGGACGAGGCGCATGGTCGTCGACTTGCCGGCGCCGTTCGGGCCGAGGAATCCCGTGACCCGTCCGGGGCGCACCGTGAAGGTGAGCCGGTCCACGACACGGACCCCGGCGTAGTGCTTGGTGAGTTGCAGAACGTCGATCGTTTCCATGGGTTCAGCGTGGCCCTGGGACGGATCCAACGGCTCCCTCGGAGCGGGGGTTCGCTTCCCCCGTGCGGGGGAGGCCAGGCGATCAAGGCGCTGACACGATGGCGGCATGTCACGATTCCTCCGGCTCTTGTTCCGGTCGGTCACCTACACCCGGTGGCTGCACCTGTGCATACCTGTGCTGGTCTACGCGGTGTGGCTGTTCACGTTCCCGTCCGGTCCGATGGTCCTCGTTCCGTTCCTGTTCCCGCTGCTGCTCGGGCTCGTGCCTTCGGTCCGAACGGCCGAGGGGCTGCAGGCACGACTGATGCTCGTGCGGGAGGAGCGGGACGTTCCGCAGTCCAGCATCACCGTCGGTCCCGCCGCTTCCTGGACGGACCGGTGGCGGACGGTGCTGTGGCTGGAGACACGGGCAGTACTCGCGGTGGCGACGGCTTTCGCCACGGTGCGGCTGCCCATGTTCACGGTGGACCTGGTCCGGGTCGCCGGCGGGTCTGCGCCGGGTGAGGTCTTCCTGTCGCCCGTGACGGGACCGCGTTGGCTGTACTGGGCGCTGGCTCCGCTGCCGTTGCTGGCACTGCCGGTGGTGATCATAGGGCTGGGCGGACTGGTCACGGCCGTCGCGCGCCGGTTGCTCGGGCCGTCCGCGGCCGAGCGGCTGGCCGCGCTCGAAGCCCGTACCGAACTGCTGCTGGAACACAATCGGATCGCCCGGGAGCTGCACGACTCGATCGGGCACGCACTGACCATCGTCGTGGTACAGGCCGGAGCCGCGCGGGCTGCCGGGGACGTCGGGTTCACCGAGCGCGCACTTGCGGCGATCGAGGAGACGGGCCGTACCGCCATGGACGATCTCGAGCGCGTACTGACGGTCCTGCGCGCATCAGGAGGGAGGAACGGTCCGCGGCCCACGCTCGCGGAGGCCGATCGTCTTCTGGACTCGGCCCGCGCTTCGGGGGCACAGGTGGACGCCTCGCTCACGGGGGCCCTGGACACCGTGCCCGGGCCGGTGTCACGCGAGGGTTACCGCATCCTCCAGGAGGCGCTGACGAACGTCCTGCGCCACTGCGGTCCCGTTCCCCTTCGGGTCAGGGTGGCAGTCATGGACCGGAGTCTGGAGATGAAGGTGACCAACCCGCTTCCTGCAGCAGTCGGAAGAACGAGAGTCGGCAGCGGTCTGCGGGGCATACGCGAGCGGGCGGTGCTGCTCGGTGGCGAATCGCGCTCGGGCCCGCACGAAGGAAGCTGGAAGGTATGCGTCAAGCTTCCGTTGGACGGAATACGCTGACGTGGTGTCCGTGAACGTTCTCCTGGTCGACGACGAACCCCTGGTGCGTACTGGACTGCGCGCGGTCCTCGAAGCACAGCCCGACATCACCGTCGTCGGTGAGGCGGCCGACGGAGCAGCCGTGCTGCCGATGGTGCGGAGCCTGCGCCCCGACGTGGTGGCCATGGACGTCCGGATGCCGCTCCTCGACGGTATCGAGGCGACGCGCGTGGTGCTCCGCAGCGTTCCGGAACCGCCCAGGATCCTGATCATCACGACCTTCGAGAACGACCAGTACGTGTATGAAGCGCTGCGTGCGGGAGCGGACGGGTTCCTCCTCAAACGCGCCCGGCCGACGGAGATCGTGCACGCGGTGCGCCTGGTCGCCGAGGGAGAGTCCCTGCTGTTCCCGGCTGCGGTGCGTTCCCTCGCGGCCGAGTACGGCAACAGCACGGCACGCGCAGCGTTGGAGAAGGCAGGGCTGACGGAGCGGGAGGGCACGGTGCTGCGGCTGATGGCACGGGGCATGTCCAATGCGGAGATCGCCGCGGAGCTGATGGTGGGGACGGAGACGGTGAAGACCCATGTCAGTGCCGTACTGGCGAAATTGGGCGCCCGGGACCGCACCCAGGCGGTGATCGCGGCGTACGAGTCCGGTTTCGTCGCCCCGACCTGACCGAGGATGCCGCATCTCCGGGGCCCCGAGGCATCGCTCGGAGTGCTCGCCGCGTCCTGCCGCCATTGAGTACGATCCGCCAGACACGCGTACGAGCTGGGAGGACACACCGTGGGCCGGCTGACCGGAGGCGACCCGTCGCTGCTGCGGCGGATCAATTCCGCGGTGGTGCTCCATGCGCTGCGGGGATCGGGCTCCCCCACTCTCACCGATCTGACCCGGACCACGGGTCTGTCCCGGCCCACCGTCGAGGGCGTCCTTGAAGGGCTCGTCGCGTCCGGACTGGTCGTGGAGACCGGACCGGACGAGGGCGAGGCCCGCAGACAGGGCCGGCCGGCACGCCGGTTCCGGTTCCGTGCCGAGGCAGGACATCTCCTGGGTGTGGAGATCGGTCCCCATCGGGTCGCCGCGCTGCTGTCGGGTCTCGACGGCCGGATCATCGGGGCCGGCTCCCGGGAGGTGGGCGAGACCGCCTGCGCGGACGACCGCCTCGAACGGGTCCGCACCGTCGTCGCCGATGTACTGCGGCGGACCGGGGTCGCCAGAAGCTCACTGCGCGCGGTCGGGGTGGGCACACCGGGCATCGTCGAGGCGGACGGCACGGTCCGGTTGGGCACCGCGCTGCCCGGCTGGACGGGGCTGGCCCTGGGCGAGCGGCTGAGGCGGTCGTTCCGGTGCCCGGTTCTGGTGGAGAACGACGCCAACGCGGCTGCCGTGGCCGAGCACTGGAAGGGGGCGGGGACGGATTCGGACGACATCGTCTTCGTCCTCGCGGGACTCAGCCCCGGGGCGGGTTCGTTGATCGGGGGGCGGCTGCACCGGGGCTACGGCGGCGCGGCCGGCGAGATCGGTGCTCTGCATCTGCTCGGCAGGGACGTCACTCCTGAGACGCTCCTGTCGACGACCGGAGAGCCACTGCATCCCTTGGACGAGCAGGCCGTGGCCAAGGTGTTCGCGGAGGCCCGCGAGGGTGACCAGCGGGCGTTGGCGGCGGTCGACCGGTTCATCCAGCGCCTGGTGCACGATGTGGCGGCGCTGGTACTCGCGCTCGACCCGGAGCTGGTCGTGGTGGGCGGTTGGGCCGCGGGGCTGGACGGTGTGCTCGCTCCGCTGCAGGACGAACTCTCCCGCTACTGTCTGCGACCACCCCGCGTGGCTCTCTCTCTGCTCGGCGAAGCGGCTGTGGCGACGGGAGCGCTGCGGCTGGCGCTCGACCATGTGGAGGAGCAGCTGTTCGCCGTCGAGGGCACTGCGACGGCCCGGCGCTGAGAGTGTGGAGTGAATTGGGCAGCGGTCAGGAGGCGCGGCGCCGGCTGTCGTGCCGGATCTCCAGGTCGCCCGAGTCGCCGAAGGTCAGTCGGCAGGTGTCGGCACGGTAGGTCGCGACGGACGCGACGGCGGTGCGGCCCTCCGAGAAGTACCGGGTGGTGACGAGGAGGACGGGCGCGCCGGGGAGACGGTCCAGTTCCCTGGCGTCATCGGCGCGTGCCGAGCCGAGCTCGACGGCTCGGTCCTGGCCCTCGAGGGTCAGACGCTGCAGCTCACGCAGCACCCCGCGGGCGCGGGTCGCACCGGAGGGGGCGTCGATCCCGGAGAGATCGGGCACGGAGGCGCCCGGGACGTAGAGGAGTTCGGCGGCCACCGGCTGACCGTGCGGGACGAGGAGCCTGCGCACGATGTGCACGGACTCGTCGCTCTCCGTGTCGAGTACCCGCGCGACGGCGGCGGGCGGCACGGCCAGTGTGCAGTCGACGGCCTGCCAGGCATCTTCGGCGGCACCGGGCCAGTCGTTCGGTGAGGTGGAGACGTCCACCCCCACGCGGGGCGGGGCGACGGTGGTACCGACGCCGCGGCGGCGCTGCAGCCTGCCTTCCAGCTCCAGCTGCTCCAGAGCCTGACGGAGAGTGGCCCGCGCGACGCCGAATCGGGCGGCGAGTTCACGTTCGTTGGGCAGGATCTCCCCGACCGCGAAGTCGGAGTCGAGTGCCTCGCCGATCACGGTCTTCAGGTGCCAGTACTTCGGTTCCGGCACCGATTCCAGCTGCGTGGTCCCCACCCTGTCCTCCGCAATCGCCGTGACCCCGGCGGCTTTCGCGCCCTTGTTTATTAAAGGTTCCTGCACTAACTCTGCGACCATAGGGCGGCCCACCCCCTTGGTCAAGACCAATCCTGGGCTGGTCACACAGGGGAATCGACTGTTGCCGCAGAGCGTTCACGTGACGTTCCCGCTTTGGGAAGGCGCATGCGGCACCGCCCCGGCAACGGGCGGTTCGCACGGCCGAGGTGACGCCGAGGGAGGGCGCCGGCGTCACCCGCCGCAGGCACCTCGTGCCGGGTGACGCCGGCGGGTGACGCGGCCTACGCGGTGAGCGCGGTGAGCTTGTCGGGGTTGCGGACGATGTAGACGCACTGGATGCGTCCGTCCCTGACCTCGATCTGGACGACGGTGTCCGGCCGCCCCTCGGCCAGCACCAGCAGGCCCGGGGCGCCGTTGAGTTCGAGGATGCGGAACTCTGCGCCGGGGAGAGGCTGCTGGGCCACGGCGAACAGGAAGCGCCCCACCTTGTCGGCGGACTCCATGACGCGCAGCGGGGCCTTCACCTTGCCACCGCTGTCGCCGACGAGCCGGACGTCGGGGGCGAGCAGGCCGAGCAGCGCCTCGAGGTCGCCGCCGGTCGCCGCGGCGAGGAACCGTTCGGTCAGTTCGCGGCGCTCGGCCGGGTCCACGTCGTACCGCGGCTTGCGCTCCTCGACGTGGCGGCGGGCGCGCCCCGCGAGCTGCCGTACGGCCGCCTCGCTGCGATCGAGGGTGGCGGCGATCTCGCCGTAGGGGAATCCGAATGCCTCCCTCAGCACGAAGACCGCGCGCTCCAGGGGCGACAGGGACTCCAGCACCACGAGCACGGCGAGCGAGACGGATTCCGTGAGCTCGGCACGCTCGGCGGAATCGGGGACGGTGCCCCCGGAACGGGTGGCGATGGGCTCGGGCAGCCAGGGCCCCACATAGGCCTCACGGCGCGACTGGGCCTGCCGCAGCCGGTCGATGGCGAGCCGGGTGGTGACGCGCACGAGGTACCCGCGGGGCTCGCGGACGTCGGAGCGGTCCGCCGCGGACCACCGCAGCCATGCCTCCTGGACTACGTCCTCGGCGTCGGTGAAGCGCCCGAGCATGCGGTAGGCCACTCCCGTCAGCACGGAGCGGTGGGTCTCGAAGACATCGGTCGCCGTATCGCCTGCCACATACTTCATCCCAGCCCACGGCACCGATGTTGTCCAGGCGGTTTCCGTGCGTCGCCGACCACATCCGCGGCCGCCGCGAGCGATTGCGGGCCGCGGTCCGGCGCCGGTCGGCGGAGCGAGGAGGCGCCGTCCGTGACGCCAACGCCCGGGTCCGGCCACCACGTTGAGACGCATCCCTGCGCTCTGCCCTCTTGTCCCGGGTGCTACTGGACGGTAATTGTTGCTGACAACGCGTATATGAAGTCATCGTCAGGAGCGGCAGCATGGTCTCGAAGGTCTCTTTCACGGTCGACGCCCCCGGCGGACCCCACACGCTGTCGGTGTCCTACGAGCGTCTGGGAGCAGGTGAACCGCTGCTGCTTTTGCACGGCATCGGTCACCACTGGCAGGCGTGGGAGCCGGTCCTGCCGCTGCTCGCGCCGGAACGCGACGTGATCGCGGTCGACCTCCCCGGCTTCGGCACATCCCCCGCCCTGCCGCACGGCATGTCGTACCACCTCTCCACCGTCGTGCCCGTGCTCGGCGCCCTCTGCGAGTCGCTCGGCGTCGAGCGGCCCCATGTCGCCGGCAACTCGCTCGGCGGACTGCTCGCGCTCGAACTCGGCCGGGAGAAGCTCGTACGGTCGGTCACCGCCCTCTCCCCCGCCGGATTCTGGACGGAGGGCGAGCGCCGGTACGCCTTCGGCACGCTGCTCGCCATGCGCCGCGGTGCCCGGCTGGTGCCCGGTCCCGTGCTGAACCGGCTGTCCCGCACCGCCGCCGGACGGGCGGCGCTGACCAGCACCATCTACGCCCGCCCCGGGCGCCGTTCACCTCAGGCGGTCGTGGCCGAGACCCTGGCCCTGCGCGACGCCACCGGTTTCCGCGAGACGCTCGACGCCGGCCGCCGGGTACGGTTCACCTCCGATGTACCCGATGTCCCCGTCACCGTCGCCTGGGGCGCCCGGGACCGGCTGCTGCTGCACCGCCAGGGCATCAGGGCCAAGCAGGCCATCCCCGGTGCACGGCTCGTCCGCCTGCCCGGCTGCGGTCATGTGCCGATGAACGACGATCCCGCCCTCGTCGCACGCGTCATCCTCGACGGGAGCCGCTGACCTGCCGGGGACGGCCGTGGCCCGCCGCGCTGCGGCAGGCCCGTGCCGAGGAGCACCCCGCCACAGGCCGGGGCACTGCCCCGGCCTGTGGCGTGCCGTGGGCCCGCGCAGCAGGCACCGGAGTGCCGGGCCATGGGGCGCGACCGGTGCGTCGGCGGGCGCGTCGGACGCCGTCGGAGGTCCCGGGCCGTAGCACCCAACGGCCCGGTGTTCACGTGCGGTTCGCATTCCGGCCGCCGCGGGCCGCTACACCGTGTGGGTAGTCGCGCCTCGCCCCTCCGGGTGTTGGCGCCGGTACCCGAACACGGCCCAGGCATGGGCGCGGCAGCCGCCGCCCACTCTCCTCAGGAGGCGCAACCGATGTCCTACGACCGCCGAACAGTGCTGCGTGGTTCGCTTGCCGCGTCGGCGGCGCTCACCATGGGTGCCGCGGCCTCTCCCGCCCAGGCCCTGCGGGGCAGGCCGGGGGCCGCGTGGGGCGTACAGGCCGGCGATGTCACGGCGTCGTCGGGCCTGGTGTGGGTCCGGTCTGACCGGCCGGCGCGGATGATCGTGGAGACGTCGGCGACCGAGTCGTTCCGCCGTGCGCGCAGATGGCACGGCCCGCTGCTCGGGCCGGGAACCGATTTCACCGGGACGACCGCACTGCACGGTCTGCCGGCGGGTGAGCAGATCCACTACCGGGTGACGCTGGCCGACCCGGATGACCCGCGGCGCACCGGTGAACCCGTGCACGGCACGTTCCGCACCGCCCCCGCGGGGCGCCGGGCGGGGGTGCGATTCCTGTGGTCGGGCGACATCGCAGGGCAGGGCTGGGGGATCAACCCGGACATCGGCGGGTTCCGCGCCTTCGAGGAGATGCGGCGCCTCGACCCCGACTTCTTCCTGTGCAGCGGTGACACGGTGTACGCCGACGGGCCGCTCGCGGAGAGCGTGACGCTGCCGGACGGCCGGGTGTGGCGCAATCTCATGACCGAGGAGAAGGCGAAGGTCGCGGAGACGCTCGCGGAGTACCGGGGCACCTTCCGCTACAACCTCCTGGACGACAACGTCAGACGGTTCAACGCGCAGGTCCCGACGGTGGCTCAGTGGGACGACCACGAGGTGCGCAACAACTGGTACCCGGGCCAGATCCTCGACGATCCGCGCTACACCGAGAAGGACGTGGACGTGCTGGCGGCCCGGGCGATGCGCGCGTTCGGCGAGTACTTCCCGGTGTCGACGCTGCGGCCCGGTGGGCGCGAGGGCCGGATGCACCGGGTGGTGCGGTACGGACCGCTGCTGGACGTGTTCGTCCTGGACATGCGTACGTACCGCAACGCCAACTCCCCGGGCAGGCAGGCCGACGACACCACCGGCATCCTGGGTGCGGAGCAACTGGCCTGGCTCAAGCGCGGGCTGTCGCGGTCGCGTGCCGTGTGGAAGGTCATCGCGTCCGACATGCCGCTGGGGCTGGTCGTCCCGGACGGGGCGGTGGACTTCGAAGCTGTCGCTCAGGGCGACCCGGGAGCACCGCTGGGACGCGAGTTGCAGGTGGCAGAGCTGCTGCGGTTCGTCAAGCACCGCCGGATCACGGGCACACTGTGGCTCACCGCGGATGTCCACTACACCTCCGCCCAGCACTACGACCCGGCGCGAGCCGCCTTCAAGGACTTCGCCCCCTTCTGGGAGTTCGTCTCGGGCCCGCTCGCGGCGGGTGGATTCCCGGCGAACGCCCTGGACGGGACGTTCGGTCCGGACCGGGTGTTCGTGCGGGCGCCGGAGCGGGCCAATGTGTCACCGATGGAGTCGCCGCAGCACTTCGGAGAGGTCGACATCGACGGTGACAGCGGCGAGTTGACGGTCCGGCTGCGGGCCGAGGGCGGCGCGGTGCTCTTCAGCAGGGTGCTGCGTCCGGGCAGGGTCGGTCAGAGCCGCGGCTGACCCCGGCGCGGCACCCTCCGCCCGGCCGCCCGGGAGCGCGCCGCGCCCGGGGCCGGCGGGCGGCCCCGTGCCCCTGCCCCCGCCGCTCGCTGCGTGGGCACGCCGGGGCCCGTTGCCGCCGTGGGCGGGGACCGGACCGGCTCCCTGCGGAATGCCGACCGAAGCTGACGGGATGTGTCCACGACGCCCGGTCACCGTACCGCGAGGCGGGTGAGGGAGGCCGCGCACACGTGCCGACCCGGCCACTGCCACTCACTGCCCGGCCCTCCACCTGGCGCCCGCCCGCGGTCCCGGTGCCCGTCATGCCGAGGAGCGGCTCGCCGCCGTCCACGCCCTGCCCGTCCTCGCGACCCGTGTCAACTCGACGCAGGTCGGCTGGGACATGACGTTGCGGAGCTCGTCGCCCTTGGTACGGTCGAGCCGAACCGGCCGGAGCGGACTCGGCCCGATCGGCCTCCGCGACCGGTGCGTACGCGACGACGTGGTCGGTGCCGGCGCGGCCTTGCCCGGCGTGCTGGACGGCGGTGGTCCACCGCGCGGCACGGGGCGCTCTCCGTGGCCTCCGACCGCGTGGAGCGGTGCGGGGCCGCCGTGTCGGCGGCCCGTTCCGAGGAGCCCGCAGGCCACCACAAGCCGGCCGCGCGGGGCGGCTCCTCCCGGTCGGTCCGCCCGGGCGGGCCGGTCGTTGACCGCCTTGCGTCATCGCCGTGATCCTTCAACGACAGATTCAGGGAGAAAGCAGGCCATAACATGCAAGAACCGGCCTTAACCCATCAGTCACAAAGCGTTCGTGATCAGGCAACACCACTCGGTCACAGTGATGGCATGACTGAAGTGAACTCCGTGAAGAGCACTCGCCGACACCACTGGCGGCGGGACCTGGTCGAACTGGCCGCCCTGTTCACCGCCGTCGCCGTGGCCGACGCCATAGCGAACATGATCGCCCATGGCCCCGACGGGCCGTACCTGCTCGTCTTCTCGGCCGTCGCGCTCATCGCCACGGCGGCCTTCCACACCTGGTGGGCGCGCCGCCACAGCCATGCGCCTCCGACCGCCGATACCGGCGGTCCCGGAGCCGGCGGCTCCGGGACCGCCGGCTCGTTCGGCAGGCGCGAACCGGCTCCCCGCGAGACCGCGCTGTGGCGGATGCGGACGACCGTCCGGGACGAGCCGGGCAGCCTCGCGGCCCTGTGCACGGCCCTGGCGCGCCACGGGGTGGACATCCTGACGCTGCAGACGCACCCCCTGGCGGACGGCACGGTCGACGAGTTCCTCCTGCGGGCGCCCGCCGCCCTCCAGGCCCAGGAGATCACCCAAGCGGTATCGGCCGCGGGCGGCAGCAGTACCTGGATCGAACGCGCCGACGCCCACGACCTGGTCGACACCCCCACCCGGCTACTGGGGCTGGCCACCCGGACCGCCCTCGACGCGGCCGAGCTTCCGCTCGCCCTCCGGCAGTTGCTCGGCCGGTGCACCATCCACTCGCTGCCCGCCGAATCCCTCGGGGGTCGGCCGAACGGTGAACCTGTTCCCGAGGAGGGCGTCCTGGACGAGACGGTGATACGGCTGCGCGACCCGAACGGCGGCACGATCACGGTCGAGCGTGCCCATCCGCCGTTCACCCCGACCGAGTTCGCCCGGGCCCGCGCCCTCGTCGAGCTGGACGCCCGCCTCGGCCCGCGCGTCCCGCGCAGTCAGGACGTGCTGACGCTCCCGGAGGGCAACGAGATCACCGTCCGCCGCGCCGACCAGCGCGACGTCACCGCCGCCCGCGCGATGCACGACCGCTGCTCCACACGGACCCTGGGGCTGCGCTATCACGGGCCGGTCGGCGACGCGGACCGCTATCTCAACCATCTCCTCAGCCCGAGGTTCGGCCGCACCCTCGCCGTGCAGACGGCGTCCGGCCGCATCGTCGCCCTCGGCCATCTGCTCTGGGACGGCGACGAGACGGAGGTCGCGCTCCTCGTCGAGGACGACTGGCAGCGCCGCGGCATCGGCGCCGAGCTGCTGCGCCGGCTGGTGGCGATGGCCGTCGAGGCGGGGTGCGAGAGCGTGTACGCCGTGACGCAGTCGTCCAACACCGGCATGGTCGCGGCCATGCGCGGGCTCGGCCTCCCGCTCGACTACCAGATAGAGGAGGGCACCCTCGTGATCACCGCGCGGCTGGGTGCGACTCCGGTTCGCCCGGGGCCTCCGCACGAGGCACCGCGTGCGCTGCCCCAGGAGCGGGAGTGCGCCCCCCAGCGGTCCGAGCGGGGCCGCGTCGAGCGCTGAGCGCCTGGCACAGGTCGGCCCAGAGGTCCTCGACGTCCTCGAGTCCGACCGACATCCGCAGCAGCCGGTCGCTGACCCCCGCGGCACGCCGGTCTCCCTCGGCCACGATCCGGTGGCTGATGGAGGCCGGGTGCTGGATCAGCGTGTCCACGCTGCCGAGGCTGACGGCGGGCGTGATCAGTCGGACGCCGGCGATCACGTCGCGCGGGTCGCCGTACACCTCGAAGGAGACCATGGCGCCGCCGACCGAGGGGTAGTGGACCCGGGCGATGCGCGGGTCCGCGGCGAGCCGGCGGGCGAGGTCGGCGGCGGTGACCGACGCGGCCCGGACCCGCACCGGCAGCGTGGACAGCCCCCGGAGCAGCAGATAGCCGGCCATCGGGTGCAGCACCCCGCCGGTCGCGAAGCGCACCTGACGCAGTGCGGCGGCGAACTCCTCGTCACAGGCGACGACGCCTCCCATCACGTCGCCGTGTCCGCCGAGGTACTTGGTCGCGCTGTGCAGCACGATCCTGGCGCCCTGCGCCGCGGGCCGCTGGAGCACGGGCGTGGCGAAGGTGTTGTCGACGAGCAGCGGGACCGAGCCGCAGGAGTGCGCGAGCGCCGCGATGTCGGCCTCGGCCAGCGTCGGGTTGGCCGGGGTCTCGACCATCACGAGCCCCGTGTCGGGGCGGATCGCGGCGGCGACGCCCGCCGGGTCGGTCCAGGTCACCTCGGTGCCGAGCAGTCCGCTCTCCAGCAGATGGTCGCTGCAGCCGTACAGCGGCCGGACCGCGACCACATGACGCAGCCCCATCGGGGCCCTGACCAGCAGCACCGCGGTGAGGGCGGCCATACCACTGGCGAAGGCCACCGCGCTGTCCGTGCCCTCGAGACGGGCCAGCGCCGTCTCGAAGCGGGCCGTCGTCGGGTTGTCGAGACGCGCGTACACGGGCGGACCGTCCAGCCGCCCGCCGGTGGCGGCGAAGGTGTCGATGCGCGCCGCCTCCGCCTCGATGTCGTGCGAGGGGTAGGTGGTGGACAGGTCGATCGGTGCGGCGTGCAGGCCGAGCTCCACGAGGTCCTCGCGTCCGGCGTGCACGGCTTCGGTGGCGAGCGCCCGGGTGGGTACGGGGGCGTTCGAGGCGGCGATTCCCATGGCGCGCACTGTGAACAATTACCGGGCGGTAGGACGATCGCGTCGTGTTACGTTCGGGCCATGGCCGATTCTGTCGCTCTGGACCCGGTCGATTTGCACATACTGCGCATCCTGCAGAACGACGCCCGGACCACCTACCGGGAGGTGGCCGCCGAGGTGGGTGTCGCTCCGTCGACGTGCCTGGACCGGGTGAGCCGGTTGCGCCGCAGCGGGATCATCCTCGGGCACCAGCTACGGCTCGATCCAGCCAAACTCGGCAGGGGGCTCGAGGCGCTCCTCATGGTCCAGGTGCGCCCCCACCGCCGAGAACTGATCGGTCCGTTCGTCGAGCGGATCCGGGCCCTGCCGGAGTCACGTGCGCTCTTCCACCTGACCGGGCCCGACGACTATCTGGTGCATGTCGCCGTGACCGACACGGCGGACCTGCAGCGGCTGGTGCTCGACGAGTTCACGTCGCGGCGTGAAGTCGCCCGTGTGGAGACCCGTCTGATCTTCCAGCAATGGGAGTGCGGCCCCCTCCTCCCACCCGCTCAAGAGCCCGCCAGGCATGCTCATTTGTCAGCCGACCGAGCTTCCGTGAGATCGATCGGTGATGACGCCGGGCCCCCGTCCGTACCAGGATGAGCGCATGCCAGAGACACCGAGCAGCGCGCTGCCCCGCCAGGTTGCCGACGCCTACGTCGACGCACTCATCGCCCTCGACCCGATCACCGGTACCTACCTGGGAGTTCCGGAGAGCGCGGGCCGTCTCCCCGACTTCTCCCCGGCCGGCCGGGAGGCCCTGGCCGAACTCGCCCGCGCGACGCTCGTCCGGCTCGACGAGGCGGAGAAGCTTCCCGGGGCCGGCTCGGACGCGGAGCGGCGCTGTGGCCGTCTGCTGCGGGAACGGCTCAGCGCCGAACTCGCCGTGCACGACGCCGAGGAGGGCCTGCGCACCGTCAGCAATCTGCGCTCGCCGGCGCACAGCGTGCGCAATGTCTTCACGGTGATGCCGACGGCGTCGAAGGAGGACTGGACGGCGGTGGCGGAACGCCTGCGGGCCGTCCCGGACGCCCTCGAGGGCTATCGCGCCTCACTGGCCCTCGGGCTGGAGCGCAAGCTCCCCGCCGGTCCGCGCCCGACGGCCGCCTTCATCACACAGCTCGACGAATGGACGGGCGGGTCGGACGGGCCCGGCTGGTTCGAGGACTTCGTCGCGGGCGGCCCGGACGGACTGCGGGCCGAGCTCGACAGCGGGGCGGTTCTCGCCACCTCCGCCTTCCGGTCGCTTCGCGACTGGATGCGGGAGGTGTACGCCCCCGCGATCGAGGGTGCGCCCGACACGGTGGGCCGGGAGCGCTACGCCCGCTGGGTCCGCTTCTTCAACGGCACGGAACTCGACCTCGACGAGGCGTACGCGTACGGCTGGGCGGAGTACCACCGGCTGCTCGACGAGATGAGGACCGAGGCGGACAGGATCCTTCCGGGCGCGGGCCCCTGGGAGGCGCTGGCACACCTCGACGTGCACGGCACCCACATCGAGGGCGTCGAGGAGGTCCGCGAGTGGCTGCAGCAGCTCATGGACGAGGCGATCGAGGCGCTGGACGGCACGCACTTCGAACTCGCCGACCGGGTAAGGGTGGTGGAGTCCCGGATCGCGCCTCCCGGCAGCGCGGCAGCTCCCTACTACACGGGCCCGTCCGAGGACTTCTCGCGCCCCGGCCGGACCTGGCTGCCGACCATGGGCGAGACCCGCTTCCCCGTGTACGACCTGGTTTCGACCTGGTACCACGAGGGCGTACCGGGTCATCATCTGCAGATCGCGCAGTGGGCCCATGTCGCCGACCGGCTGTCGCGCTACCAGGCGACCGTCGGCGGGGTGAGCGCCAACGCGGAGGGCTGGGCGCTGTACGCCGAGCGCCTGATGGACGAACTAGGCTTCCTGCCGGACCCCGAGCGCAGACTCGGCTACCTCGACGCGCAGATGATGCGGGCCTGCCGGGTCATCGTCGACATCGGCATGCACCTGGAGCTGGAGATCCCGGCGGAATCGCCGTTCCACCCCGGCGAGCGCTGGACGCCGGAGCTGGCCGAGGAGTTCTTCGGCCTGCACAGCGGGCGGCCCGCCGACTTCGTCGAGAGCGAGCTGACGCGCTATCTCTCCATGCCCGCGCAGGCCATCGGATACAAGCTGGGCGAGCGGGCCTGGCTGCTGGGCAGGGAGCGGGCCAGGGCCGCTCACGGGGACGCATTCGACGCCAAGGCGTGGCACATGGCGGCGCTGTCGCAGGGCCCGCTGGGGCTGGACGACCTGGTGGACGAACTGTCGAAGCTCTGAGGCAGGAGTCCTGCCGCACCCACGCCGTACGGGCCGCCGGGCGGTCCGCCCGTACGGCGTGGGTGCTGACTCGGTGGTGCGGCGACGTCCGGGGACACCGCCGCACCCGTCATGACCGCCGGAAGCCGCCTTCCGAGTCGATGACCTGTCCCGTTACCCACTCCGCCTCGTCCGTCGCCGGCCAGGAGATGAGCCGTGCGGGGTCGTCCGGCGTGCCCCACCGGCCTGCCGGGAAGCACGCGGCGATCGCCTCGTACGTCTCGCCCGCGAGGTGGTCCGTGTCGACGGGGCCGGGGTTGACCGTGTTCACGGTCATGGAACGCCCGGCGAGAGCCGTGGCGAGAGCCCTGGTCGCGGACGCCGGGGCAGGAGGGGGCGGCTCCTCGCCCCTCCCCCGGCTGCGCTCAGCCCCCGTCCGGGGCCGAACGCAGCCGCACGGCGGACCCGTCGCGCTCCTTCACCACCTCCAGCTGGGCGGGGATCCGCCGGCGGAGATCGCCGACGTGGCTGACGATGCCCACACTGCGGTCGCGTTCGCGCAGTGAGTCGAGGACGTCGAGCACTTCGTCGAGGGTCTGGTCGTCGAGGCTGCCGAAGCCCTCGTCGATGAACAGGGTGTCCAGGCGCACACCGCCGGCCTCCTCGGTGACGACGTCCGCGAGGCCGAGGGCGAGGGCGAGGGAGGCGAAGAACGTCTCACCACCGGACAGCGTCGCCGTGTCCCGCTCCTTGCCGGTCCACGCGTCGACGACGTGCAGGCCGAGCCCGGAGCGCTTGCCTCCGGCCCGGGCGTCCGAGTGCACCAGCGTGTAACGGCCCGCGGACATGCGCTGCAGCCGTACGGTGGCCGCCGCCGCGACCTGTTCCAGCCGGGCCGCCAGGACGTACGACTCCAGTCGCATCCTGCGTTCGTTGTCGGCGGAGGTGCCCGCGGTGAGGCCCGCGAGCCGGGCGACGCGCTCGTACTCGTCGCGCAGTGGACCGAGCCCGCGGGCTTCGGCCGCGGCCCGGTGGGAGAGCCGGTCGAGTTCCGCGCAGCGTTCGCGGGCGGAGTCGAGGGCCGAGACGGCGTCGCGCAGCGCGGTCTCGGCCGCCTCGGCGGCGCGGGCCGCGGCCTCGGGAACGGCGGGCGGCAGCGCCGCGGCGGAGCGGGGCTCCGGTTCGGCGAGGCGGTCGGCCACCGCGGCCTCCTCGGCCTGCCAGGCGTCGAGCCTCCGCCGGAGGTCGCGCTGCTCCGCGTCGTCGAGGAGCGCGGCGGCGGCGTCGGCGGGGGTGTCGTACCCGGCCCGGAACGCCGCGTCGGAGAGCCGGTCGTCGGCCTCCTTCAGCCGGCGGGCCGCGGTGTCGGCCGCGCGAACGGCTTCGGCCGCCCCGGACAGCACCGCGATGCGGCGCTCCAGCAGCGCGGCGCGTTCGGCTACGGTCCCGGAGCCGCCGACGGCCCGGGCCACCTCGGCGTCCAGCGCGGCCTGCTCGTTCAGCAGCGCTTCCCGCCGCGACGTCCGCGCGACCGCGCGCCGCTCCGCCTCCCGCCGTGCCGCCAGCCGCTCGTCGTACTCCCGCTCGGCCCGGTCCAGTTCCTCGCGGACCGCGTGCGTACCGGCCGCCAGCACATGGGCGTCCCGGTGCTCGCGCTCCAGTCCGGCGACGACGGCTTCCAGATCCGCGACGGCCGGGTCGGCGCCGTGCCCGCGCCCGGCGGCGGTCCCGTGGACCGCGCCCTCGTGGTCGGCGACGGCCACGGGGTGGGGCCGCAGCCCCTCCGCAAGGGACCGGCCCGGGGTGGACGCGGTGTCCCGCCGGGCTTCCGAGGCGCGGCTGTCGTCAGGTGCCGGGGCGGGACCGCCTGCCGCGGTCCGGTCGCCGGAGCCGTTCCGCCGCCCGCCGTGGCGCAGTTCGTCGGGGGCCGCGGACGGTGACGGAATAGCTGGTTCCGGCGCTGACGGCACCGTGCGGCGCTCTCCACCCTCACGCACGTCCTCACGCACGTCCGCCGGACCGGTCCCACGCGCCGCTTCCCTCGCAGCCGTGAAGGACCCGCGCAGCACGGCCAGTTGCCGCTCCGCCTCGGCTCGGTCCCCGTCGGCGGCGGCGTAGGCGCCGTACGCAGTGTCCTCGGCAGCCCGGTCGACATGCTCCGCACCGGCCTCGGCCGGTGCGGGGTGCTCGGCGGAACCGCAGACGGCGCAGGGGTGCCCCGGCTCCAGCCCCGCGGCGAGTTCGGCGGCGATGCCGCGCAGGCGGCGCTCCTTGAGGTCGAGCCAGGTCTCGCGAGCCGCGTCGGCCCGCGCGCGAGCGGTGCGGAGGTCCTCCTCGACCGCCTCGGCCAAGGCGGCGAGGCGGTCGCGTTCACGGGCGGCGGACACCCGGCGGCGGGCCGGCTCCAGACGACCCGCGAGGTGTTCGGCCCGGGTGGCGGCGTCCTGTGCGGCCTCGATCCGGCCCTGGAGCGCACGGCGCACCGTGTCCCACTCGGCGAGCCAGCCCTCGGCCTCCTGGAGGAGTCCGTCGTCGTGCCGGGCCTGGCGGTCCAGTTCCTCGCGTTCACGGGTGATGTCGGCGCTGCGCCGCTCCGCTCGCCGTGCGGCGTCCAGGCCGCCCAGTTCCTGGCGCAGTTCGCGCTCCGTCCCGGAGAGCTGTTCCGCTCCCGCGTCGGCCAGCTCCGCGGGAAGGGCGGCTCTCAGCCGCCGCCGGGCGGTGTCGGCGGCCCGGTGCTCCTCTTCCGCTTCCTCGCGCAACCGGAGCGCGGGCCCGACCAGTTCGGCCTTTCGGGCCTGCTCCAGACGCAACCGCACGCGTTCCAGCGCGGGACGCCGGTCCTCCAGCTCCCCGGCCCGCCGTACGGCGTCGGCGTGGCGCTGCTGAAGTGCGGCCAGCTCCCGTTCGGCGTCCAGGGCGCGCCGGGCGGCGGATTGGCGGGTCTCGGCGGCGGTCCGGGCCGAGGCCGCGACGGCGAGGGATTCCCGGGCACCCGAGCGCGCCACGGCGGCCCACTGCAGCACGGCGCCGGCCAGGCCGGGTTCCCCCGGCCGGTGCGCGGGGGCGGGCCAGTCGCCGGCCGTGCCACCGGCCGCCTGCCGCATCCGGTGGGCCAGGGCCAGCAGTCGCTCGTCCCCGTCGCGCACCTGCTGCTCGACGGCTCGGCGCAGCTCGGCGAGGCGCTCCTCGACCAGGGCGAAGCGGCGGGTGTCGAACAGCCGGCCGAGCAGTTTTCCGCGCGCTTCGGCGTCCGCCCTCAGGAAGCGCGCGAAATCGCCCTGCGGCAGCAGGACGACCTGGCAGAACTGGTCCCGGCTCATGCCGACGAGCTGGGCGACCTCCTCACCGATCTCCTGGTGGGAGCGGCTGAGGGCCTTCCACTCGCCGCGCCCCGCGTCGTACTCGCGCAGCCGGCTCTGGGCCTTCTCGGTGGTGAAGCCGGTGCCCTTCTTCTTGGGGCGGGGCTGCGCGGGCTGCCGGGTGATCTCCAGCCTGCGACCGCCCACGGTCAGGTCCAGGCACACCTCGGTGTACGTACCCACGGGAGCGTGATCGCTGCGCAGCGAGGTGCCGGGGCTCTGCCGGGCGCCGGGCACCGCGCCGTACAGGGCGTAGCAGACCGCGTCCAGGACGGATGTCTTCCCCGCCCCGGTCGGTCCGTGCAGCAGGAAGAGACCGGCGGAGGACAGTGCGTCGAAGTCGACCCGCTGCCGTGCGCCGAAGGGCCCGAAGGCGGTGATCTCCAACCGGTGCAGCCTCACCCGGCCACCTCGCGGACGGCCGTGTCCACCCGTACGTCGTCGAAGGCGCCGCGGAGCAGGGCCCGTTCACGCTCGTCGGGGCCGCTGCCCCCGCGGACATGGGTCACGAAGTCCTCCGCGATCTGGTGGTCGTCACGGTCGCGCAGCCGCTCGGCGTAGGAGGCGACCGTGTCCTCGCCGCTGCGCTCGGGAGCGAAGACGAGGCTCAGGGTGTGGGGGAAGCGCCCGGCGAGCCGGGCCATGGGCTCGGCGGGCCGCACCGGGTCGGTGATGGTGGCCTCGACCCAGGACTCCTCGTGGCGGGCCAGCGCCGGATCCGCGAGGAGCTGCTCGAGCCGGCCCTCGATGCGGGCGAGCGGCCGGGGCACCGGGCAGTCCAGCCGTTCCGCCGCGATCTCGCCGGCCGGGCCCAGCTCCACGAGCCACATGGTCTTGCGGTGGTGGGTCTCGGAGAACGAGTACGCGAGCGGGGAACCGGAGTACCGCACACGCTCGTTGAGCGTCTGGCAGCCGTGCAGATGGCCCAGGGCCGTGTAGTCGACGCCGTCGAAGACTCCGGTGGGGACGGCCGCGACGCCGCCGACGGTGATGTCCCGTTCGCTGTCGCTCGGTTCGCCGCCCGTGACGAAGGCGTGCGCGAGGACGACGGAGCGGGTGCCCGGGGCCCGCTCCGCGAGGTCCGCCCTCACCCGGTCCATGGCCGCCCCGAGGACGGCCTCGTGGCCCGCCCCTTTCGTGCGGAACTCGTCCCGCACGAGGGCCGGTTCGAGATACGGCAGTCCGTAGAACGCGACGTCGCCGTGCCCGTCCCGCAGCACCACGGGGGTGGCGCAGCCCGCCGGGTCGGTGCGCAGATGGATCCCGGCGCGCTCGATCAGCCCGGAGGCGACTCCGAGCCGGCGGGCCGAGTCGTGGTTGCCGGAGATCATCACGGTGGGCACGCCGGCGTCGGCGAGCCGGTGCAGTACGCCGTCGAACAGCTCTACCGCGGCCAGGGGCGGTACGGCCCTGTCGTAGACGTCCCCCGCCACGAGCACGGCGTCCACGTCGTGTTCGCGCGCCGTCGCGACGAGGTGGTCGAGGAACGCACCCTGTGCGCCGAGCAGGCCCACCCTGTGGAACGAGCGCCCGAGGTGCCAGTCCGACGTGTGCAGAAATCTCAAGAAACGGCTCCGACCCGATCGTGTCCCCTCCCCGGCCCGAAGGCCGGCGCCCGGCGGACGCGAGGTCCGCCGGAAGCACCGACCACGTTAGCGGCGGCGGACGTCCGCTTCCCCGGCAGGCTCGGCTTTCGCCCGTTTCCGGGAGCGATCCCCTCGATCCGGGCTATGCTGCTCGGCTTCAGACCTCGCCGTACGCCTCTCCGCCGAGCTCCAGCCCCGCCGTCCCCGCGGTGGTGTCCGCGAGCCAGGCGCGGAAGGCGTCCACGTCCGAGTCCGGCAGGCCGATCTCGATCGTCACGGCCTCTCCGTAGCGCACCTCCCGGACCTCGCGGCCGGTCGCGCGCAGATCGTTCTCGACCTTGCCGGCGCGCTGGTGGTCGACGGTGACCGTGGCGATCCGGAAACGCTGCCTGGTCACGGTGCCGAGCGCGTCCAGTGCCTCGCCCACCGCACCGCCGTAGGCACGGATGAGCCCCCCGGCGCCGAGCTTGACGCCGCCGTAGTAGCGCGTCACGACGGCCACGGCGTAGCGGATGTCACGACGGAGCAGCATCTGCAGCATCGGGAGGCCGGCCGTCCCACCGGGCTCGCCGTCGTCGTTCGCCTTCTGGACGCCGGCGTCCGCGCCGATGACGTACGCGTAGCAGTTGTGGGTGGCGGTCGGGTGCTCCCGGCGGATGCGTGCGACGAAGTCCTGCGCCTCCCGCTCGGTCGCGGCCGGGGCGAGCGCGCAGATGAAGCGCGATCGGTTGATCTCGGTCTCGTGCGTGCCCTCACCGGCGACCGTCCGGTACTGCTCCTGCATCCCGCCACCCTATGCCGCTCTCCGACCCACCCGGCCGGCGGGCGGGAATGGCGGGCCCGGGGGGCCGGTTGTCCCCGGCATGTACGCAGACGCAGAGACGATCCGGAAGATCCTCACGCAGACGGGTGACACCTGGGCCGTGGTGGGGCTGTCGAACAACACGTCCCGGGCCGCGCACGGGGTGGCCGCGGTGCTCCAGCGCTACGGCAAGCGCGTCGTGCCCGTGCACCCGAAGGCCGAGACGGTGCACGGCGAGCAGGGGTACGCGTCGCTGGCCGACGTTCCGTTCGACGTCGACGTCGTGGACGTCTTCGTGAACAGCGGCCTCGCGGGCCAGGTGGCCGACGAGGCCGTGGCCAAGGGCGCGAGGGCCGTGTGGTTCCAGCTGGGCGTCATCGACGAGGCGGCGTACGAGCGGACCCGCGCCGCGGGCCTGGAGATGGTCATGGACCGCTGCCCGGCGATCGAGATCCCGCTGCTGGACTGAGGGTGGGGAGGCGTGTCGGCTTCGCCGCCGCGTCCGGCCGACGGACCGGCCGCCGTGGGCCGGGGCGCCGAGGAGGTCGGCGCGGTGGTGCTCGACGGACACCGCCACGGCTGTGCCGAGGTACGGCGGCCGATCGGCCGGGCCGCCCCCGCCGGCCCCGCACGGCGCAGGCGACCCGCGCGGTGAGGCGGTCGGGCGCGGGCCGGGCATGGTCGGCGTCTTCGACGGGGGACACACGCGGGGACACCGACAGCGGGCACGCCTACGGCGGACGGTGCTCCCGCCGCCGGGCGTCTCAGCGGACGGGCGGGATGGAGACCGCCATGGTCATTTCCACGGATTCGGTGCCCGCGTTGCGGTAGACGTGCGGCACGTTGGCCTCGTAGGTCGCCGAGGTTCCGGCGGGCACCGGGTACGGCTCTCCGTCGACCACCAGGGTGAGCTCCCCCGAGGTGACGTGCAGGAGTTCCACCGTGCCGTCGGGGTGGGGATCGGAGGCGCTCTCCTCGCCCGGCATCAGCGTCCAGGCCCACAGCTCCAGCGGGCCCCGCGCCTCGGTGCCGACGAGGAGCGTGGTCGAGCTGCCTCCGGGGGTCGACCACATCCGGACGGCCTGCTCGCGCGGTACGAGCTGGACCTGCGGGCCCCTCTCGTAGTCGAGGAGCGTGGTGATGCTGACCCCGAGGGCGTCGGCGAGCTTGACCGTCGTGCCCACGCTCGGGTTGGTGCGCGCCTGCTCGATCTGGATGATCATGCCGCGGCTGACCCCCGAGCGGGCGGCGAGGGCGTCGAGCGTGAAACCCCGCTCGCCGCGCCAGCGCTTGAGGTTGCGGGCGAGCGACTGCGTGAGCTGGTCGAGGTCCGACACGTTCCGTCCAATATATTAAATGGATAAGTTCAATGTGTTGCACTACGGTGTGGTGCACCCGATCGTTCACCGAACTGTACTGCGAGGCACCGATGACAGCACTGTTCGCCCTGGCCACCAGCCTCCTGTGGGGACTGGCCGACTTCGGCGGCGGACTGCTGACGCGGCGCACGCCCGCACTGACCGTCGTGGTGGTCTCGCAGACGATCGCCGTGGTCGTTCTCGGCGCGACCGTCGCGGCGACCGGCGGCTGGAGCGAGGCGGGACCCCAGCTCTGGTACGCGGTGGCGGCCGGCGTCGTCGGGCCGGTCGCGATGCTGAGCTTCTACAAGGCGCTGGCCCTCGGCCCCATGGGCGTGGTCTCCCCACTGGGGTCGCTCGGGGTGGTCGTGCCCGTCTCGGTGGGCCTGCTTCTCGGTGAGCGGCCGGGGCTGCTGCAGTTCGCCGGGATCGGCGTCGCCGTCGCGGGCGTCCTGCTCGCGGGGGGCCCGGAGCTGCGGGGCGCGCCCGTACAGCGCCAGGCGGTCCTGCTGACCCTGCTCGCCGCGTTCGGCTTCGGCTCCGTCATGGCGCTCATCGCCGAGGCGTCGACCACCATCACCGGCCTCTTCCTGGCGCTCTTCGTCCAGCGCGTCACGAACGTCCTGGTGGGTGGCGCGGCGCTGTACGCATCGGTGAGGCGAGGGGGCCGCGCACTGCCGGAGGACGGCGGGCGGGACCTGATCGTCCGCTCGCTGCCGGCCCTCGCCTTCGTCGGCCTGGCGGACGTCGCCGCGAACGGCACGTACTCGATCGCCGCGCAGCAGGGCCCCGTCGCGGTCGCGGCGGTACTCGCCTCGCTGTACCCCGTGGTCACGGCCCTGGCGGCGCGCGGCGTGCTCAAGGAGCGGCTGCGTGCGGTGCAGGCCGCCGGCGCCGGGCTCGCGCTCGTCGGCACGCTCCTCCTGGCGACGGGCTGAGCGCGGCGACGGGCTGAGCGCCCCCTCCCGCCGGACGGCGGACCGGTCAGCGCTCCTCGAGCTCGGCGAGGGCGACCAGCTGCTCCGGAGTGACGCCCTCCGGGATCGGCAGGGGCGCGGGGGTCCTCAACGGCGGCTGCCAGCCCTGCACCGGATCCCAGCTCCGGACCACCTTGGCCGGCGCCCCCGCGACCACCGCGTGGTCGGGCACCTCGCCGCGGACGACGGCCCCGGCCGCGACCACCACGTTACGGCCGAGCCGGGCCCCCGGAAGGATCACCGCGCCCGTACCGAGCCAGCAGCCGGGCCCGATCTCCACGGGCTCGGCGCGCGGCCACTGCTTGCCGACGGGCGTGTGGGGGTCGTCGTAGCTGTGATTGGTCGAGGTGATGTAGACGTACGGGCCGCAGTACGTGTCCGAGCCGATGGTCACCGTCGTGTCGGCGATGACGTGACTGCCGCGGCCGAGCACCACGCCGTTGCCGAGGGTGAGGATCGGGTCGGGCCCGAGATCGAGGCCGGGCATCATGCCCGCGGTCAGCGTCACCTGCTCCGCGATGATGCAGTGCTCGCCGAGCTCGATCCACGCCTCGCCGAACACCGTTCCCTGCGGGAACGCCAGTCGGGTGCCGGTGCCGATCATGCGGAAACGCAGTGGCCCGGGACGCTCCGCGGTCACCGCGCCCGCTTCCCGCGCCCAGGCCCAGCCGCCGTGCACGGCCCGCGACAGCAGCCGCCGCCACCAGGCCGTCAGCGAGGAGAACGTGTTTCGGTTTTTCGGCACCAGGACACGTTAGTGGGCGCGGGAGCGGGCGGCCCGGGACGCTCGCTGTGATCTTCGCCCCACGTCGCACGGCGCGCGGAATTGCGAGGGGCGGCCCAGACGGCAGTCTGGGGTGGGAGGACCTGCGTATCCGCGACGAGGCGACGAGGGGGAAGAAGCAGGGTGGCAGCAACCCGCGAACCGCTCCGTGATCTGGTGAGGCGTCATCGGGAGCCGGCGGTCGTCCAGACGGTGCGGTCCACCGCCGCCGCGGTCGTCTCCTACGTCATCGCCCTCCAACTGAGCGGCGAGGCACTGCCCCTGACCGCGCCGCTCACAGCACTCCTCGTCGTCCAGGTCACCCTCTACTCGACGCTCACGACCGGCATCCGGAGGGTGAACTCGGTCGTGGCGGGCGTGCTGATCGCGATCGGCTTCAGCGCTCTGGTGGGGCTGAGCTGGTGGAGTCTGGGGCTCGTCATCCTCGCCTCGCTGGTGATCGGGCGGTTCGTGAAGGTCGGCGAGTTCGTGCCCGAAGTGGCGATCAGCGCCATGCTCGTCCTCGGCGTGACGCAGGTGACCGAGACGGGCTGGGACCGGGTACTGGAGACCCTGATCGGCGCCGTGGTCGGGCTGCTCTTCAACGTGCTCTTCGTGCCGCCCGTCTGGGTGAGCGACGCCAGTGCCGCGATCAGCGACCTGTCGGAGCGGATGCGGGGACTGCTGGCTCACATCGCCGAGGAACTGGGCGAGCACACGCCGGTGGCGCAGGCGGCGGCCAGACTGCACGAGGCCCGCCGGCTGGACCACGACATCGTGCAGGTCGACGCCGCGCTGAGGCAGGCGGAGGACAGCCTGCGGTTCAACCCGCGGGTGAAGGAGCCGGTGCTCTCCAGGGTCGTCCTCAGGACCGGGCTGGACGCGCTGGAGATCTGCGCCGTGATCCTTCGGGTCTCCTGCCGGACGCTCACGGACCTGGCGAAGACCCAGCCCCAGGGGACGATCTTCCCGCCGGCCGCGACCAGGGGGCTGCAGGATCTGTTCGGGCATCTGTCCGACGCCATCGCGGCCTTCACGGCCCTGATCACCACCCAGATGTCGGTCACCGGGGCGGACGCCGAGACCCGGCTGTCGGCGGAACTCGCCGAGGGGCGCGCCTGCCGCGACCGCGTCGCCGCGATGCTGCTCGACGGCCTCCGCGAGGACCACACGAACTGGCAGCTGCACGGGGCCCTGCTCGCGGAGGCGGACCGGATCCTCGACGAGCTCGACGTGGAGAAGCGCTCCGAACGCCTCATCGAGGAACTGGACCGGCACGCCCGCGAGCGTCTGTCGAGCCGCAGGTGGCTGGACGACCTGAAGGTCCGGATCCGCCGAAGCGTGGGGCGGAACGGCGGATGAGGCCGGTGCCCGAGGCGCCCCGGTGCGTCGGCGGAACCGGGAACGCACCGGGGCGGCCGCACCGCCACGACATGCGGTGCGGCCGCCCCGGGCATGAGCGGCGCGGGCCCGGCTCAGCGGCCGGACTTCTTCATCCGCTCGCCGGCGTCGTGCGCGGCCTCATGGGCCTTGCCCGCCATCTGCTCGCCACGGCCCTCCGCCTGCATCTGGCGGTCGCCCATGGCCTTGCCGGCGGTTTCCTTCATCTTGCCCTTGGCCTGCTTCGCCTTGGCCTTTGCCTTGCCCATGTCGGTTGTCCCTTCAGCGTGGGGGGTGGACTGGCACGTCCACCCTGCGCCTGTCACCCAGGGTTCGCAATCGGTGACGAAGGGCACACGGGCCGTCGAGAGGCGGCCGTCAGTCCGGCGGCTCCGGCGTCGGACGGGTGCCCGGTTCGGGGTCGGCCGGCGGGGCCGGGTCCGGCGAGGGCTCGGGCGGCTGGGGATCACGAGGTACGGGACGGGGACCGCTCGGCACCGGTTCGGGCCCGTCCGGGGGCGGTTCCTGCGGGGTGGTCATGACTGCGCCTTCCGGGTGTTTCGGAGGTCGTTCGGACGCTGCGCGCGTGCGGGTACCCGCATGACGGCGGGGAATGCCCGAGCTGGTGCACCGTGAGGCGCGAGTCCGGCGCGGGGCCGACCGGCTCACCGGCCGAGGGATGAGCCCTTGCCGCTCGTCCCCCGGTTCCCTCGCCCCTTCCCCCGGTTGCGGCGGCCCGGGGACTCCTGCCCGGTCGGTCCGGAGGGATGCGCCGTCGGACGGGCCCGATGGCCGAGGTTCCGGCCGCCCTCGGCGTCAGCCGTCGGCCGCCTCGCGGTGCCCCTCCGCCAGCTCCAGGTACATCGCCGCGTTGAGCTTGATGCCCTCGCGTTCCTCGTCGGTGAGCTCGCGCTTGACCTTGGCTGGGACGCCGGCGACGAGGGAGCCCGGCGGCACGCGCATGCCCTGCGGCACCAGCGCCTGCGCCGCGACGAGGGACCCGGCGCCGATGTGGGCGCCGTTGAGGACGGTCGCGCCCATTCCCACGAGGACGTCGTCCTCGACGGTGCAGCCGTGGAGCACGGCGTTGTGGCCGACGGAGACGCGTGCGCCGACGGTCACCGGGAACCCGGGGTCGACGTGGACGGTGCAGTTGTCCTGGATGTTGCTGTCGGCCCCGAGGACGATCGGCCCGCAGTCCGCGCGCAGCACGGTGTGGTACCAGACGCTCGCGCCCGCAGCCATGGTGACGTCCCCGATCACCACGGACGTCGGCGCGGTGAACGCCTCCGGGGAGATCCTCGGTTCCTTGCCGCCGACCGCCGAGATCAGTGCCCGCTCGCGCTCAGCCATCGCCTTCTCCTCACCCCTGCTACTTCCGTGCCGCGCCCGCGTGCACCGTAGGCGATGCCGCGGCCGCGCCGTCCGCCGGGTCGGTCGCCGCTGCCGCTGGGTCGTCGGCCCGGGCCGCCCCGGCGCGTGCGGCCGCCTTCCTCGCCCGGCTCCTCAGCACCAGCATGGAGGTCAGGCCGAAGGCCACGGCCAGGACGAGTCCCAGCCAGGAGAAGCGCTTCAGCCACGCCTCGGCGACGATGCCGACCGAGTACACGACGGCGGTCGTGCCGCCCGCCCAGAGGATGCCGCCGAAGACGTTGGCGATGAGGAACTTCCAGTACGGCATGCGCAGCACGCCCGCGAGGGGGCCGGCGAAGATCCGCAGCAGGGCGACGAAACGACCGAAGAAGACGGCCCACATGCCCCATTTCTGGAAGGACCGCTCGGCCAGCGCGATGTTGGCCTCGCTGAAGTGCTTGGGGAACTTCCCACCGCACCAGGTCAGCAGGGGCCGTCCGCCTCTGCGGCCGATGGCGTAGCCGATCGAGTCGCCGACGATCGCGCCGGCGGTGGCGCAGGTGCCGAGGACCCAGGGGTTGATGTCGCCGTGCTGGGAGGCGAGGAGGGCCGAGCTGACGAGGACGATCTCGCCCGGCAGCGGGATCCCGAGGCTCTCGAGTCCGATGACCCCGCCCACCAGGACGTAGACGGCCACGGCCGGCACGGTCTCGAGCCACTCCTGGACGTGCAATGCAGGATCCTCCCGTCGTCCCGGGCGCCGGCCCGTGGTCGAGGAGCGGATGCCCGTGCCCGTGTGCGATCGGGCTCGGGCTGCCCGGAGCGCGCCCCCTGCGGCGCACGCCGGGCAGCCTACCCGGAGCGAAGGGCGCCCCCGAATCCGGCCACGGTCGCGGGACGCTCCGGAACCCGGCGTCCGAGGAGGGCGCGGCGACCCGCCGCCCTCGCCGTGGGCGGCTCGCCGACGACCGCACCCCGGGGCGTCTCAGCCGTTCGGGCGCAGCGTCCAGACGACCGTCATCTCACCGGTCACCGCGTCGTCCGAGTCACGGGTGATCGCGACGGTCACCGGGAACTCGGGGCGCCCCCCGGCGTCCAGTTCCGCGACGACCTCCGCCGCGGGGCGCCCGAGGGTCGCGGTGGCGGTGACGACGCCCTTGGCGAGCTTCCTGTAGGCGATCTCGGCCTTCACCGCGAGCGGCACGGCCCGGGTCAGCTGCTCCCCGAAGGCGGCGAGCACGATCGCACCGCTGGCGGACTCGGCGAGCGTGAACATCGCTCCGGCGTGCGGCCCGCCGACGTGGTTGTGGTAGTCGGCCTGGTCCGGCAACCGGACGACGGCACGCTGGGCGGAGGTCTCCAGGAACTCCAGGTTCAGGGTCCTGGCCATGGGAACCGTGGCGGCGAGCAGCTCACCGACGGACATCTGGTCTGCACTCATGCCCCGGATGTTACCCACGAGTAGCACAACTTCGCCATCCCCTCACGGGGGCGAACGTGCCACCGAACACACCGCACCTCTATGGTTACTCGCCATGTGGCCAGGACAGCAGCCGCCCGGGGGCGAGCAGAACCCGCAGGACCAGAACCCCTACACGCAGCCGGGGTACCAGCAGCCGAACCCGTACCAGCAACCGGGCTACCCGCAGCAGCCCGGGTACCCCCAGCAGGGTTACCAGCAGCCCGGTCCCTACCAGCAGCCGACCGCGCCGCAGTACACCGTCCCCGGACCGCCGCAGTCCGACGGCCCCTCCCCGGACAGGAAGAAGACGGTCGTCGTCGCGATCGCCGCCGCCACGGCCGTGGTCGCCGCTGCCGTGATCACCGGCACCCTGGTGCTGCGGGACGACGACGAGGGCCCCGAGGCCGCGGGCGGCGACAAACCCGCCGCGTCGTCGTCAGGGCCCACCGAGGCCGCCTCTCCCACCGGCAACCCGCGCGACGGCTCGGGCGGTGCCGAGCCGACGGTCCCGGGCTGGAAGGTCGTCACCAACCCCAAGCACGGCACGCAGTTCGACGTGCCCGAGGGCTGGGAGGTCGCCGGCACGGGCGTGGCCACCGGCTTCGAGGACGAGAAGAAGGGCGACGGTTCGCCCGTCGTCGTGATGACCGCGCCGGCCTACTTCAAGAGCAAGTGGTGCTCCGTCGACTCCGACCTCGACGGCAAGGCCGAGGACACCGGACTGGGGGCGACCGGCACCAAGGGCGGCCAGGGCGCGAAGGACACCGCCGAGGCCGCGTACAACGAGGCCGGGAACTGGGTCTGGGCCGCCTACGCCCAGACGGAGCCCAAGGGCACCGTCAAGGTCACCAAGGCCCAGCCGTACACGACCGAGTCGGGGCTCAGCGGCCATGTCGCGACGGCGACCGCGATCGGGGTGAAGAAGGAGAACAAGTGCGACAGCGACGGCAAGGCGATCGCCTTCTCCTTCAAGAACGCCAAGGGTGACTTCGCCTCCTGGGTCCTGTACGCCAACAAGGGCGTGACGGGCGAGATCCCGGACGCGACGATCCAGCGGATCCTGGGCACCGTGCGGCTCGCGGACATCCCGTCGTCCTGAAACCCGTTTGGCAAGCGGAGGCGGCGGCAGCGATAGTCCCCGGGTGACTTCTCGTACGCCGCCCCTCCGCCGCCGCCCCGAGTGGGCCGGCCGCAACTACTCACTGCTGACCGCCGCCGCCGTCGTCACCAACCTGGGCGCCCACGGCGCGCTGATCGCGGCGGCGTTCGCGGTGCTGGAGTCCGGCGGCGACGGCGGTGACGTGGGCCTGGTCGCCGCGGCCCGCACCCTCCCGCTCGTGCTGTTCCTGCTCATCGGCGGGGCGATCGCGGACCGGCTGCCGCGGCACCGGGTGATGGTGGCCGCCAACGCCCTCAACTGCGTGTCGCAGGCGGCGTTCGCCGCGCTGGTGCTGGCCGGTGATCCGCAGCTGTGGCAGATGATGCTGCTCACCGCGCTCTGCGGCACGGGACAGGCGTTCTTCAACCCCGCCGCCGAGGGCATGCTGATGTCGACGGTCGAGGGCGAGCACGCCGGCCGGGCGTTCGCGCTCTTCCGGATGGCGATGCACGGTGCGGGCATCGGCGGCGCGGCGCTCGGCGGAGCCATGATCGCCGCCGTCGGTCCTGGCTGGGTACTCGCCGTCGACGCGGCCGCCTTCGCGGTCGCCGGCGCGCTCCGCGCGTTCCTCGACGTCGGTCACATCCCGGAGCGGGCCCCCGGCGACGGACTGCTCGCCGACCTGCGGGACGGCTGGCGCGAGGTCATCGGCCGTCCCTGGCTGTGGTCGATCGTGGCGCAGTTCTCGGTCGTGGTCGCGGTCGTGGGTGCCGCCGACGCCGTGTACGGGCCGCTGGTCGCCGAGGAGTCGCTGGGCGGGGCTCGCCCGTGGGGCCTGGCGCTGGCGGCGTTCGGGGCGGGCACGCTGGGCGGGGCACTGCTGATGATGCGCTGGAAGCCCCGGCGGATGCTGCTCGTCGGCACGCTGTGCGTGTTCCCGCTGGCGCTGCCCTCGGCGGCCCTCGCCGTGCCGGTGCCGATCGGCGCTCTGATCGTGGTCATGTTCCTCAGCGGTGTCGCGATCGAGGTGTTCGGCGTCGCGTGGATGACGACGCTGCACCAGGAGATCCCGGAGGAGAAGCTGTCCCGGGTCTCCGCGTACGACTGGTTCGGGTCGACCGCGATGCTGCCGCTGTCGACGGCCCTGGCCGGTCCGGCGGAGAGCTTCTTCGGCCGGGAGACCGCCCTGTGGGGCTGCGCGGTGCTGATCGTCCTCGTGACGGCGCTGGTGCTACTGGTCCCGGACGTACGGAATCTGACGCGTCGTACGAAGCGCGTGGCCGGGCACGACTCCGCCCCGGTAGCGGCCGCCGGCACGGCCACCGAGCTCCACACGCGGGAAACCACCTGACCCGTCCCGCCCGCGCCGGGTGCGGAGGGTGCCTGAGCTGCACCGCCGCGCCCAGGGGCAGCGGTCCTGGCCCCGGGCCCGGACGCACAGGTCAGCCGATGCCGAACGATCCCGCCGGCGGCTCGGGCGACCCCGTCGCGTCCTCGTCGTCCACGGGACGGGCGGCTCCGATGAAGCGCCGCAGGCCGGCGCCGTACTCCACGCGGGCGGGAAAAGCGTCCGACGCCGTGCGGCGCGCCAGGGCGGCGACGTCGATCGGCGTGTGCGAGGCCAGCAGGACCGCGTTGCCGAAACGGCGTCCGCGCAGCACTCCCGGCTCGGCGACCAGGGCGAGCTCCGGGAACACGTCCGCGAAGGTGGCCAGTTGGGAACGGAGGAATCCGAACGGGGCGCTGTCGGCCAGGTTCGCCGCGTAGACGCCGCCGGGGCGGAGGGCGCGGCCGGCGGCCACGGCGTACTCCCGGGAGGTGAGGTGCGCCGGTACGCGCGAGCCGCCGAAGACATCGGCGATCAGGACGTCCGCCGAGTTCTCGGGCGCCCGCTCCAGCCACACGCGGGCGTCCGCGGCGTGCACGGATATCCCCGAGCCGGGCGGCAGCGGCAGTCGTTCGGCGACCAGTGCCAGCAGGCCGCGGTCCGCCTCCACCACGTCCTGCCGTGAGCCGGGGCGGGTGGCCGCGACGTACCGGGGCAGGGTGAGGGCACCGCCGCCCAGGTGCAGCACGTCCAGCGGCACGCCCTCCTCCCCCGTTCCGTCGAGGACGTGCGCGAGCCGCCGCGCGTACTCGAACTCCAGATGCGTCGGATCGTCCAGGTCGACGTAGGACTGCGGCGCTCCCTCCACGGTGAGCAGCCAGGCGCGGGGCCGGTCGACGTCGGGCAGGAGCTTGGCGGTGCCGTTGTCCACGGCCCGCTCGACGGGAATGGGGTCGTCCACCCTGCCCATTGTCCGCCCATGGGCGCCCTCGCGAACGCCGGAGGGGTCCGGGGCCGGAAAGGCCCGGTACTCGGTGGCCTGACCGGGTTCAGACCGGCAGGACCGCCCGTACGGCATCCGCGTGCGCGACCGCCTGGGCACGGCCGGCGCGGGCGGAGGGCGCCCGGCGCGCGGGGTCGAGGACGTTGCGCCCGAACGCCCTCCGGGCCGCGCGGTCCGGGGTGATCAGCACGACGCGCGCCCCGGCCGCGGCGAGCCGGGCCGCCTGGGTGCGTGCGGACGGCACGGGGCCGCCGCCGACCGAGATGGGCGCGACGATGACGACCGTGCCGTACCCGGTCGCGAGATCCGCGTTCGTGGACGAGCGCACCCCGCCGTCGATGAAGCGCCGCCCGTCGATGGTGACGGGCGGCCAGACTCCCGGCACGGCGCAACTGGCGCCGACGGCGTCGAGCAGCCCCACCCCGCTCTCCCGGTCGAACGCGCGGAACTCCCCGGTGACGGCGTCCACCGCGGTGACGACGAGTCGGCGCGCCGAGGGCCATTCGTGGGTGAGGAGCCGTGCCGCGAAGACGGCTCGGCGGGCCTCCTCCGGCTCGGTGCGGGCGGACAGCGCGAGCCGTCCCATGCGCGCGCCGTAAGCCTCGGCGTCGCGCGAGCGCAGCACCCCCCAGACGTAGCGGGCGAGCACGCTGGGCCCCATGCCGGCGGGGACCTCCCCCTCCGGATCGGCGAGCTGACGCTCATACAGCTCCGGAAGGGTGAGCAGCCCGGAGGAGAGCTGCACGCCGACCACGGATCCCGCCGACGTACCGACGACCAGCTCGGCCGCGGAGACGTCCGCCCCGGCCTCGGCGAGACCGTGCAGGACGCCGATCTCCCAGCCGATGCCGGCGAGCCCGCCCCCACCGAGCACGAGCGCGGTTTCCCGTCGCCCCGACGGTGCTCCCCCGTCGGTACCCGGCTTCGCATCCCTGTGATCCATGTCCGCCATGGATGCAGTGTGACGTGTACGGGGCGGATCCGCCGCCCGTGGAGGCGGGCGGCGGACCCCCGTGCGTCAGACCAGACCGGTGACGGTGCCCGCGCCCACCGTCCGGCCGCCCTCGCGGATCGCGAATCCCAGACCGGGCTCCAACGGCACGTCACGTCCCAGCTCGACCGTCATGTCGACCGTGTCGCCCGGCCGGGCGACGGCCGCCCCTCCCAGGTCCACGTCCCCGACGACATCCGCCGTCCGGAGGTAGAACTGCGGCCGGTAGCCGGTGGTGATGGGTGTCGTCCGGCCTCCCTCACGACCCGACAGCACATAGACCTGTGCGGTGAACCGACGGCTCGGCGTCACACTGCCGGGAGCGGCCACCACATGGCCGCGGCGGACCGCGTCACGCGGAACGCCCCGCAGCAGCAGGGCCACGTTGTCCCCGGCCTCCGCGGAGTCCATGGGCTTGCCGAAGGTCTCCAGACCGATGACGACCGTGGCCGAGTCGGCCCCGAGCACCTCGACCCGGTCACCGACGCGGACGGTGCCCCGCTCGACCGCCCCGGTGACGACCGTGCCCCGGCCGGTGATGGTGAGGACGTTCTCCACCGGAAGGAGGAACGGCGCGTCCGTGTAGCGGACCGGCATCGGCACATAGGTGTCGACGGCGTCGAGCAGCGCCTCCACGGCGGCCGTCCAGCGCGGGTCGCCCTCCAGGGCCCTGAGACCGGAGACCCGCACGACCGGCACCGAGTCCCCGCCGTATCCGTGCGCGGTCAGCAGCTCGCGCACCTCCAGCTCGACGAGGTCGGTCAGCTCGGGGTCGCCCGCGTCGGCCTTGTTCAGGGCCACGACGATGTGGTCGACGCCGACCTGACGGGCCAGCAGGACGTGCTCCGCCGTCTGCGGCATGATCCCGTCCAGCGCCGAGACGACGAGGACGGCGCCGTCCAGCTGGGCGGCACCGGTGACCATGTTCTTCACGTAGTCGGCGTGCCCGGGCATGTCGACGTGGGCGTAGTGCCGCGTGTCGGTCTCGTACTCGACGTGCGCGATGTTGATGGTGATGCCGCGGGCCGCCTCCTCCGGGGCGCGGTCGATCCTGTCGAACGGCACGAAGGTGCCGGTCCCGCGCTCGCTGAGGACCTTGGTGATGGCCGCGGTCAGGGTGGTCTTGCCGTGGTCGACGTGGCCCATGGTGCCGATGTTGAGGTGCGGCTTGGTGCGCTCGTATGCCGTCTTGGGCATGGCTGTCGCAGTTCCTTCCCGGAACTCGAAAGATGGACTCCGCGTCTCGGAGGGGGACCCCTGGGCCGTACCGACCCTCCCCCTGCGGGGTCCGCCGGACGATCCGGGGAGAGTCAGCTTCGGGCGCCGTCGGCGGCTGCCGCCGCGGCCGCCGTGACGAAGGCGGCCGCGGCCGCGAGGGCCGCGGAGAATGCCGTGGGGGCGAGGAAGCGGGCAGCCTTCGGCGCGTCCGCGACTGCGGACGGCGCTGCGGGGAAGGTCTGCCGGAACATGAGTCGATGATCTCCGACCGCACGGCGCGCGTCGAATGGTTTTCCCCGGGCGTGCCCGGCGGTCCTCGACGGGCCGAGCCGCACGTCAGAGGTTCTTCAGCGCTTCCCGCACGGAGAGCGGCGCGAGCCGTCCGCGGGCGGAGTCGACGAAGTCGCGTACGGCGTCCGGGGCGGTCTTGGCGTACTCGCGCAGGCTCCAGCCGATGGCCTTGCGGATGAAGAAGTCCGGGTGGCCGGACTGGCGGAGGCAGTACCGGAAGAGCCGTTCCTCGTCCGTGGCCTCCTTGTGGCGCAGCTGGTGGAGCAGGGCCGTACGGGCGACCCAGATGTCGTCGTCCCCGATCCAGCGGTCCATCACGCGGGCCCGCCCTGGATCCGCCGCGACGAGCGCGCCGACGACGTGCGCGGCGAGGGTGTCCACGGTGTCCCACCAGGAGACGGTGGTGATCAGCCGGTGCGCCACCGGGATGAGCTCCGAGGAGCAGCGTCCGACGTGTCGTCGCAGGTAGTCGGCGGCGAAGTAGTGGTACTCGCGCTCGGGCAGCTCCCAGCAGCGCAGGGCGACGGCCGTGCAGTCGGCCTCCGTGGGCGGGGGCGTGCCGTCGAGGACCGCCCGGGACAGCGCCCGGCGTTCGGGGGTGCGGATCCCGAGGAAGGGCACGACGCCCTTCATGTACGCGGCGGCCTCCCGGGCCCGGACCGGGTCGGCGGCCGCCGGGTAGGTCGCGGTGAGCCGTTCGAGCACCGTGTCGGCGAGGGCGCTGCGCGGCACCGGGAGCGTCATGTGCCACAGCTTACGGCGATCACACCGCGCGTTCGGTTAGTCTCCCCGGATGCTCGACCCCGTCCCCGGGCCGCGCGACGGCTTCGCTCTCCGCTTCGGCCGCGTCCTCCTCTCCCCCCGGTCCCGCCTGGCCCTGCTCGTCGCCGTACTGGCGGCCGCCGCGTCGGCGGTCGTGGCCTACGAGCCGCAGCATCTGCTGGTGGCGGGCTGGCCGCCCCGGGTCGGTGGCGCCACGGCGGTGGCGCTCTTCGCCGCGGCGTACGGGCTGTGCACCGCGGCGTTCGTCCCGCGCCCCCTGCTGAACCTGGCCGCGGGCGCCCTCTTCGGGTCACAGGCCGGTCTGGCGGCCGCGATCGCCGGCACCGTGCTGGGCGCGGGCATCGCCTTCACCCTGGGACGGTTCCTCGGCCAGGAGGCGCTGCGGCCGCTGCTGCGGGGCCGCTGGCTGAAGGCCGCCGACGGCCAGTTGAGCCGGCACGGGTTCCGCTCGATGCTCGCGCTGCGGCTGTTCCCCGGAATCCCTTTCGCCGCCGCCAACTACTGCGCCGCCGTGTCCCGCATGGGCTATCTCCCCTTCCTGCTGGCCACCGGCCTCGGCTCGGTCCCGAACACCGCGGCCTACGTGATCGCCGGCAGCACCGCGGCATCGCCGACTTCACCCGTCTTCCTGGCCGCGACGGGCTTCATCGCCGTCTCGGCCCTGGCCGGCGCCACCGTCGCCTGGCGCAAGCGCCACCGCCTGTCACGCGGCGCCTGAGAGGCGGGCACCGGGGCGCACCACCGGGCACCGTCGCGGCTACCCCGTCCCACCGCCCCGCGGGCGTCGTCGCCGGCGGGCTCCGGGGACCGCTCGCCGAGCACCCGCTCGCCGGGCCGCCTCCTGAGGAAGGCCGTGCCTGACGGCGCGCGGATCGCGCGACCGCCGTCGTGCGGTCCCCAGGACGGGATCCGCAGCGCCCCGGCGGAGGCCGGACGCGGCCTCCACCCCGTGCCGCTGACGCCGACGGCGTGGGGCGACCGGCGTCGTCCCGGGGGTTCGCCGAGCGTGCCGGGGCACGCGTGCGGAGCGGGGCTCGGGCCGTTGGCCGACCGCGCGGGGCGCGGCCGCCCCGGGCACGCCGACGCCGCATGCGCACGCTCCGGGCGGACGGCGTCGGAGCCGGTGGAGACCGAGCGGAGCCCGGCGGAGCCGGCCCCGGCCGGGCGTTCCGGCCTGTTCCGGTGCGCGTCGCCGCCGGCGGGGCAGCCCGCCCGACACCCCGAAAGCTGCGGACGCTACGCTGCCACGCGATGGGCGCATGATCGCGGCCCGTACCGTACGTTCCGACCTGACCAGTACTTGGACGGCTTAGCTTTCATGTCGTGGTTCGAATCACTCATCCTCGGGCTCGTCCAGGGGCTGACGGAGTTCCTCCCCATCTCCTCCAGCGCGCATCTGCGCCTGACCGCCGCCTTCGCGGGCTGGCACGACCCGGGTGCGGCGTTCACCGCGATCACCCAGATCGGCACCGAGACGGCGGTGCTCATCTACTTCCGCAAGGACATCGCCCGCATCGTCGGCGCCTGGTTCCGCTCGCTGACGGACAAGGCGATGCGCCGGGACCACGACGCCCAGATGGGCTGGCTGGTGATCGTCGGATCCATCCCGATCGGCGTGCTCGGCGTCACCCTCAAGGACCAGATCGAAGGGCCGTTCCGTGACCTGCGGCTGACCGCCACGATGCTCATCGTCATGGGGATCGTCCTCGGGGTGGCCGACCGCCTGGCGGCCCGGGACGAGACGGGCGGCAAGCACCGCGTCGTGCGGGAGCGGAAGTCGCTGCGGGACCTGTCCGTCAAGGACGGCCTGATCTTCGGCGTGTGCCAGGCCATGGCCCTGATCCCGGGCGTCTCCCGCTCCGGCGCCACGATCAGCGGTGGCCTGCTGATGGGCTACACCCGCGAGGCGGCTGCCCGTTACTCGTTCCTGCTGGCGATCCCGGCCGTGCTCGCCTCGGGCGTCTTCGAGCTGAAGGACGCGGGCGAGGGCCACGTGGCGTGGGGCCCGACCGTCTTCGCGACGGTCATCGCCTTCGCCGTCGGCTACGCGGTGATCGCCTGGTTCATGAAGTTCATCACGACCAAGAGCTTCATGCCGTTCGTCGTGTACCGCATCATCCTCGGCATCCTGATCTTCATCCTGGTCGGCACCGACGTACTGAGCCCCCACGCCGGCGAGTCCGCGGGCTGACGCCCGGCGGTCCCCGGTCTCCCAGGGGGACGGCGACGGCATCCGCCCGGCGCGGTATCTCGCGCGCCCCTGCCGCTCCCCCGGGCGGGCCCATGACGGCCCCGTCCCGCTGCGCCACGGCGCGGCGGGACGGGGCCGTGCGGTCCCGCGCATAGCCTCGCGCCGTGTTCAACGTGACGGCGTTCCTCAAGCGGCTGGTCCTGGGCCGCGCGCTGCGGAGCGAGGAACTCGGCGAGACGCTGCTGCCCAAACGGCTGGCGCTGCCGATCTTCGCCTCGGACCCGCTCTCCTCGGTGGCCTACGCGACGCAGGAGATCCTGCTGGTCCTGACTCTGGGCGGCCTGGCGTACCTGCACTTCACTCCCTGGATCGCGGCCGCGGTCGTGTTCCTGATGACCGTCGTCGTGCTGTCGTACCGCCAGGTGGTGCACGCCTACCCGAGCGGCGGCGGGTCCTACGAGGTCGCCTCGGCCAACCTGGGGTCCTCGGCCGGTCTCGTGGTCGCCGCGGCGCTGCTGGTCGACTACGTGATGACCGTTGCCGTGTCCGTGGCCTCCGGTGTCGACAACGTCATCTCGGCGGTACCGGCGCTGGCCGAGTACCGCGTGCAGATGGCACTGGTCTTCGTCGGGCTGCTGACCGCGGTCAACCTGCGCGGAGTGCGCGAGTCGGGCCGGGCGTTCGCCGCGCCGACGTACCTGTTCGTCGCCGGGGTGCTCCTGATGTGCGGGACGGGACTGCTGCGCTACCTCCTCGGCGATCCTCCGGTGGCGGCGACCGCGCGATACGGGATCGAGCCGGTCCCGGCGGAGGCGAACCTCGCCGGTCTCGCCCTGGTGATGCTGGTCCTGCGGGCCTTCTCCAGCGGCTGCACCGCGCTGACCGGGGTGGAGGCGATCTCGAACGGCGTACCCGCCTTCCGCAGGCCGAAGTCGCGCAACGCGGCCGCCACCATGGCCGCGATGGGACTCATCGCCGTGACGATGTTCGTCGGCGTCACCACCCTCGCGATCGTCGCCGACGTCCGCATCACCGACGACCCCTGCCGGCTGACGGGCCTGCCCGACTGCGAGGACTACACGCAGCGCACCGTCATCGCGCAACTGGCCGCCGCCGTGTTCGGCGGGGAGGGCAGCTTCGGCTTCTTCTACGTCCAGGCCGCCACCGCGCTCGTCCTGATCCTCGCCGCGAACACCGCCTTCAACGGCTTCCCGCTGCTCGCCTCGATCCTCGCGCAGCACCGCTATCTCCCCCGGCAGTTGCACAACCGGGGTGACCGGCTCGCGTTCTCCAACGGCATCCTGGCGCTCGCGGTCGTGGCGGGGGTGCTGCTGTGGGCCTACCGCGCGAACGTCACGAGTCTCATCCACCTCTACATCCTCGGTGTGTTCACCTCCTTCACGCTCTGCCAGACCGGGATGGTCCTGCACTGGGGCCGTGAACTGCGTACGGAGACGGACCCCGTGCTGCGCCGCCGGCACCGCACGTCCCGGGTGGTCAACGGGACCGGCGCGGTCATCACGGCGCTGGTGCTGGTGATCGTGCTGCTGACCAAGTTCACCGAGGGAGCCTGGCTGGCCGTCCTCGCGGCCGCGGTGCTGTGGGTGATGATGCGGAGCATCCGCAGGCACTACGACGCAACGTCGGCGGAGCTCGCGGTCACCGACCCGCGCAGGGAACTCGCTCCGCCCTCCCGGGTCCTGACGGTGGTCCTGGTCTCCCGACTGCACAAGGCCACGCTGCGGGCGCTGGCGTACGCCCGGGCCACCCGTCCGGACCGGCTGGAGGCACTGACCGTGGCAGTCGACCGGGAGGCCGCAGCGGAGTTGCAGCGGGAGTGGGAGGAGGCCGGGATCGATGTCCCGCTGAAGGTCCTGGACTCTCCCTACCGGGAGATCACCGGCCCGGTACTGGTGTACGTGCGGTCGATCCGGCGCGAGAGCCCGAGGGACGTCGTCGCGGTGTTCATCCCCGAGTACGTCGTGGGCCGGTGGTGGGAGAACGTGCTGCACAACCAGTCCGCACTGTGGCTGAAGAGCCGGCTGCTGTTCACGCCCGGGGTGATGGTGACGAGCGTCCCCTGGCAACTGGAGTCCGCCGCCCGCGCCGACCATCCCGCCGCCCGCGCGCCTGGCGCGGTGCGCCGGGGCGAACCGGTCCCGCCGCGCCGCTCCTGACCGTGCCGGGCCTCTTGGCGCGGCGCCCCCGCTGCCCGACACTTGGCCGATGACGCAGCGCGTGGATCTCGCGACCGTGATGGACCGGCTGGCCATCGACGAAGTCGTCACCCGGTACGCGGTGGCCGTGGACGACGCCGACTGGCCCGCCTACCGGGCACTGTTCACCGGCGACGGCCGTGCCGACTACCGCGGCGCCGGAGGCATCGAGGGACCCGCGGCCGAGGTGGCGGGCTGGCTCGCGGAGACGATGCGGCTGTTCCCCGTGCGCCAGCATCTGATCGTGAACCGCCGGGTGCGGCTGCGGGACGTGGACGGCTTCCCGGGAGACCGGGCGGACGTGCAGGCGGACTACGTCAATCCGATGCGGCTGGAGTCGGGCGACGACTTCGTGGCCGGCGGCCGCTACTCGTTCGGGCTGGCACGCGGGGACGACGGCTGGCGGCTGAGCTCGGTGACCGTGCACGAGAAGTGGCGGCGTGCCGCGTTCCTGCCCGCGGCCGAATGATCGACGTGGCCTGCCCCGGCCGCGGGCCGCTCCCTCACACTGGAGGCAGACAACGCTCTCGTGGAGGCGCCGCATGCGGATTCCGGTGGGTCGGCGGGAGCAGCTGACGCGGCTGCTGTCGTCTCCGTGGTGGCGCGGCGCGGCCGCGGTGACGGCGGGCGCGCTGCCCGCCCTCGCGTTCCCCGACCCCGGGTTGTGGTGGTTCGCCTACGTCGCGCTCGTACCGTGGCTGCTGCTCGTCCGTACCGCTCCCACGGCCCGCCGGGCCGCTCTGGACGGCTGGCTCGGCGGAACCGGCTTCATGATCGCCGTGCACCACTGGCTGATGCCGAACCTGCATGTCTTCATCGTGGTCCTGGCGGCGCTGCTCGGGCTGCTGTGGGCCCCGTGGGGACTGCTGGTCCGAACGGCGCTGGGCGGCCGTCCCTCGGCCGGGCGGGCGGCGGTGGCGGTCGTCGTCGTCCCCTCGGGATGGCTGGCGATCGAACTGGTCAGGTCCTGGGAGGGGCTGGGCGGGCCGTGGGGGCTGCTGGGCGCGAGCCAGTGGCAGGTCCCGCCGGCACTGCGGCTGGCGTCGTTCGGCGGGGTGTGGCTGGTGACACTGCTCGTGGTGGCGGTGAACAGCGCGGTGGCCGTGCTGGTGGCCGTTCCGCATGCGCGGATCCCTGCGGTCGCGGCCGTCTGCGCGTGCGCTACGGCGGTGGGCGCGGTGTGGCTGTGGGCACCGCGACCGGACCGGACCGGCGGGGTGGTCCGTGTGGCCGTCGTCCAGCCGGGCGTCGTCAACGGCCTGGGAGGGGCGGAGCGGCGTTTCGCCCGCAGCGAGGAGCTGACCCGGCAGCTGGCCGGGCAGCGGCTGGACCTCGTGGTGTGGGGCGAGAGCAGTGTCGGCGCGGATCTGGCGGCCCGGCGCGACCTGTCGGCGCGGCTCGCGGCGCTTTCGCGCGAGGTGGGCGCCGAGGTGCTGGTGAACGTGGACGCCCGGCGCTCGGACCGGCCGGGCATCTTCAAGAGCAGCGTGCTGGTGGGCCCCGGCGGCCCGACCGGCGACCGCTACGACAAGATGCGGCTCGTGCCCTTCGGCGAGTACGTGCCCTTCCGCAGCGTCCTCGGCTGGGTCACGTCGGTGGGCGAGGCGGCGGGCGAGGACCGGATGCGCGGCGGCGAGCAGGTGGTGATGGAGCTGCCGGGCGACGAGGCCCGGGCAGGGCTGCGGGTGGGGCCGCTGGTGTGCTTCGAGTCGGCGTTCCCCGACATGAGCAGAAGGCTCGTGCGCAGCGGTGCCGAACTCCTCGTGGCGCAGTCCGCGACCTCCACGTTCCAGGACAGCTGGGCGCCCGCTCAGCACGCCTCGCTGGCGGCGCTCAGGGCCGCGGAGACGGGGCGGCCGATGGTGCACGCCACCCTGACGGGCGTGAGCGCCGTGTACGGGCCCGAGGGGGAGCGGCTGGGCCCCCGGCTCGGTACGGACCGGAGCGCCGCGGCCGTCCACGAGATCCCGCTCGCCCGGGGGACGACGCCGTACGCACGGTTCGGGGACTGGGCGGTGTACGGCGCGCTGGCGGCGCTGGCGGCGTTCTGCGCCGCCGAGGGGCTGCGCGCCCTCAGGAGGCCTGCTCCAGCGCCTCCCGCACCACCCGCTCACACAGCTCATGGGTCGCGAGTGCGTCCTGGGCGCTGAGGAACCTCTCCGCGCGGACGGCGTCGAGGAAGGCGAGCACGGCCTGCTCGACACCGCGCTGGCGGGCGACCGGCACCCAGTCGCCGCGGCGCCGCACCGACGGCTGGCCCTTGTGGTCGACGACCTCCGCGAGGTTGACCACCTCGCGCTTGGCGTCCTGTCCGGAGACCTCCAGGATCTCCTCCGCGGAGCCGCTCATCCGGTTCATCATGCCGACGGCGGTGAACCCGTCCCCCGACAGCTGGAGCACCACGTGGTGCAGGTGCCCGTCGCGGACCCGGGCCCGTACGCCGGTGTGCTCGACGGGCCCGGGGAGCAGGAAGCGCAGGGTGTCGACGACATGGATGAAGTCGTCGAGCACGAGGGTGCGGGGGTCCTCGGGGAGGCCGACCCGGTTCTTGCGCATGAGGATGAGATCGCGCGGGTGCTCAAGGCACTGGGCGTACCCGGGGGCGAAGCGCCGGTTGAAGCCGACCGCCAGGCTGGTACGGGTCCGTTCGGAGAGCTCCACCAGCCGCTGGGAGTCGTCGAGTTCGTACGCGAGGGGCTTGTCGACGTACGTGGGGACCCCGGCCTCCAGCAGCCGGGTCGCGATCCCCGGGTGCACGGTGGTCGGGGCGTGGACGAAGGCGGCGTCGAGCCCGGCGGCGAGGAGGGAGTCCAGGGTGGTGTGGCACTGGGGGCCCGGGACGCGGTGGGCCGCCGCGACCCGGTCGAGGGTGGCCGCCGTCCGGGTGTGCAGATGCAGCTCGACGCCCGGCAGGGTCGTGAGGACCGGCAGATACGCCTTCTGCGCGATGTCCCCGAGCCCGATGCAGCCGACCTTCACCTTGACCTCCCCGGTCCGCCTGTCCTGCCTGCCGTCGGCGCGGCGCTGCCGTCCGCTCCGCCCCGGCAGCATACGTCCGCCGTGAAGGCCGGAGCGGGACCGGTCGAGCCGGAGCGGCACGCGCTGTCCCTGGTGGCCCGGTGCCGGAGCCTGGTGTTCCCCTGCGCCGCCGGTCGGTACCCTCCCTCCGTGCCCGGAGGGGCGAACCCAGGAAGGGCTTCGCCGAACTGATCGGCGGCAGGCCCCGGGGCGGCGTGATCCGGCCAGGAGTCGTCCCTGAGACAGCCGGCGGCTGCCCGGGGGTGACGTCAGAGGCCGGACAACCGCCGGTCCAGCCGGTCGATGGCCGCCCGTACCCCGTTGCCGTAGCCGTCGTCGCCGAGTGCGGCCGAGGCCGCCCTGGCACGGTCCAGATGGACCCGGGCGGCCTCGGGGCGATGCAGCTTCAGGTAGTCGGCGGCCAGATTGAGATGGAGCGAGGGATAGAGCCCCCGCGCGGCGACGGCGGCCTCGTGCCGTTCCGGGCGCTCCTCGGTGAGCGCCTCGGCGGCCGCGAGCGCCCTGAGGTCCCAGGCGAGTTCGTCCCCGGGATCGTCCTGGGTGTCCGCCAGATAGTGGGCGAGCGTGCAGCGGTGCAGAAGATCGCCTTCCTGACCGAGCTGCGCCCAGAGCGCGGAGAAGCGGTTGCGTGCCTCCTCGCGGTCCCCGCCGTGGAGCAGCATGATCGCCTGCCCGATCCTGGTGGTCATGACCGCGTCACCCGACGCCCCCTGTTGCTCCACCACTGCGGCCCTCCAGCGCCTCGACCCGTCCTCCCGACGCTAGCCGCCGCCGAGGGCAATGCGGCACAGGCTCGGGCGGTGACCCGAACCTGTCAGCCAGGTGCGCCAAACGTCAGCCCAGGTCGGGGATGCGCCAGTCGACGGCGTCATGGCCCTGGGCGGCGACCGCCTCGTTGATCCGGGTGAACGGACGGGACCCGAGGAAACGCTTCGCGGACAGCGGCGACGGGTGCGCGCCCTTCACCACGACATGGCGGGTCTCGTCGATCAGCGGCAGCTTCTTCTGGGCGTAGTTGCCCCACAGCACGAAGACCGCCGGCTCCGGCCGGGAGGCGACCGCACGGATCACCGCGTCGGTGAACTTCTCCCAGCCCTTGCCCTTGTGCGAGTTAGCCTCCCCGGCGCGTACGGTCAGCACGGCGTTGAGCAGCAGGACCCCCTGCTCGGCCCACGGCATCAAGCAGCCGTTGTCCGGCACCGGGAGACCGAGATCCTCCTGCATCTCCTTGTAGATGTTCCGCAGCGAGGGCGGGATCCTCACCCCGGGGCGCACGGAGAAGCAGAGGCCGTGCCCCTGCCCCTCACCGTGATACGGGTCCTGCCCCAGGACCAGCACCTTCACCCGGTCGTAGGGCGTGGCCTCCAGCGCCGCGAAGACCTCCTCGCGAGGCGGGTACACCGGCCCCCTGGCGCGCTCGTCCTCGACGAAGTCGACGAGCTCCTTGAAGTACGGCTTCTGGAGCTCCTCGCCGAGGACGCCGCGCCAGGACTCGGGCAGCATGTCGGTGTCGGTCACGTCAACAACCTCCGGTGTGCGATCAGTTACCGACGACACAACCTACCCGCGGCCACTGACAACCCTCCCTGCGGTGGGGCGTCCGGAGGTCGGATCCGCGCTACCAGCTGGTCTGCCGGTGCAGTTCCCACAACTGCATGACCGTCTGCGGGTCCAGGGCGCGCTCCGCGCCGGCGATCTCCTCGCTCGTCGCCACGTACGTCTTGCCCTGCCACAGCGGCAGGAGCCGGACGTCTTCCACGAGGATCGTCTGCGCCCGCTCGAACTGCTTGGACACCGCCCCTCGGTCGCTCTGCTGGCGGGTCTGCGGCAGCAGCTGCTGCGTGATCTCCGGACTGTCGTACGGCGTGCCGAGCACGTTGTCCTTGCCGACGAAGGGAGCGATGAAGTTGTCCGGGTCGGGGAAGTCGGGGAACCAGCCGCGTCCGAAGACGGGGTACTCGCCGTTCTTGTACCCCTGCTGGAACGTCTTCCAGGGCTTGCTCTGGAGCTTGACCCGGAACAGTCCGGACTGGTCGAGTTGGCGCTTGAGCTCGGCGAACTCGGCGGCCGTCGAGGACCCGTACCGGTCCGTGGTGAACCACAGGGTCAGCGGCACGGGCGTCTCGATACCCGCGTCCCCGAGGATACTCCTCGCCTTGACGACGTTGGGCTCGCCGTACTTGTCGAAGAAACTGGTGGTGTGGCCCGCGATGCCCTTCGGGACCATCGAGTACAGGGGCTCGGCGGTGCCCCGGTACACCTTGCCGACCAGCGCACCGCGGTCGATCACCTGGGCGATCGCCTGCCGGACCGGGAGCTTGCGGACGGACTTGTCGGAGGGGTTGAAGACCAGGTAGCGGATGTCGGAGCCGGTGGTCTCGACGAGTTGGAGGCCCTCGTTCGCCTTCTTCTTCTCCTGGAGGTCCACGACCTCCTCGGCGGTCAGACCGCGGTAGGTGGCGTCGATCTCCTTCCGCTTCAGCGCCGCGACCATGGCCTCGGACTGGGTGAAGTAGCGAATGGTGACGGCGTCGTTCTTGCGGTCGGCGAACCCGTTGTAGCGGGTGTTCTTCTTCAGCTCCGCCTTCGAGCCCTCCTGGTAGGACTCCAGGACGTACGGGCCGGAGCCGGTGAGCTTGCCGTCCTCCCGGAGCTTGTCCGCCGGGTACTCGGCCGGGTCCACCAGGGACATCGCGGGCGTGGCGAGGATGAACGGGAAGGTGGCGTCGGGCTTGGTCAGGTGGAAGGTGACGGTTCGCTCGTCGTCCTGCTTGACCTCGCGCAGCGAGCCGAGGAGGCCGTTGGGACCGCTGTCCACGTCGATCTTCTGGATGCGGTCGATGGAGTGCTTGACCGCGGCCGCGTCGAGCGGGTGTCCGTTGGAGAAGGTCAGGCCCTCACGGAGGGTGCACTGGAATGCGGTATGGGCCTGATTGGTGAACTTGCACTTCTCGGCCGCGTCAGGCTGCGGCGCGGTGCTTCCGGTCGGGAAGCTCAGAAGGGTCTGGAAGACATTGCGGTACAGCTCCCAGGAGCCGTCATACGCGGCGGCCGGGTCGAGTGTGCTGGGTGCACTCGTCGTACCGACCACTATGGGCCGCGCCCCATCGGCGTCGTCGTCCGAAAACAGACCGCATCCCGCCACCAGGGATATGGACGCAAGGGCTGCAGCCGCCTGCAGCATCGTCCGGTTGAACACGTGCACGCTCCTCGTTCAGCCATGGGTCGGCGAACCATACCGCAGTGCCCCGCCGGAACAACGTGGCGGTCCGGCGGGGCGCTCAAGGCCATCTCAAGCCATTCGGGTGGAAATCGACTCAGTGGACTCCGGCGTTGAGAAAAATACCGCCGTCCACCACGAGTGTCTGCCCCGTGATCCAGTCCGATTGGTCGGAAGTGAGGAACGCGGCCGCCCCCCCGATGTCCGACGGGACGCCGAGCCGGCCCATCGGGTACACCGCGGCGGCCTCGGCCTCCCGGCCCTCGTACAGCGCCTCGGCGAACTTCGTCTTGATCACGGCGGGGGCGATCGCGTTGACCCGGACCGCCGGCGCGAACTCGTGCGCCAGCTGGAGGGTCAGATTGACCATGGCCGCCTTGCTCATGCCGTACGCCCCGATGAAGGGGGACGCGGAGAGCCCCGCGACGGACGCGATGTTCACGATCGCGCCGCCGTTCTCCTTCTGCCAGGCCTTCCAGGTCTGCTGGGCGAAGCCGAGCGCCGAGATCACGTTCGTCTCGTACACCTTGCGGGCGACGTTGAGGTCGAGTTCCGCGATGGGGCCGAACACCGGGTTGGTGCCGGCGTTGTTCACGAGGAAGTCGACGCGGCCGAACGCCTCCATGGCACGTTCGACGGCGATGGCCTGGTGTGCCTCGTCGTGGGCCTTGCCCGCGACGGCGATCACCCGGTCCGCGCCGAGGCTCTCGACGGCCTCCTTCAGCGCGTCCTCGCCGCGGCCGGTGATGCACACCCGGTCGCCGCGGGCGACGAGCGCCTCGGCGACACCGTAGCCGATGCCGCGGCTGCCGCCCGTCACCAGGGCCGCCTTGCCGGACAGCGGGGGAAGCTCTCGCTCCTGTGCGGTCATGTCGGTCGCCTCCGGTTCAGTTGAGCGGGCCGCCGGCCACGTACATGACCTGACCCGAGACGAATCCGGCGTCGTCGCCCGTGAAGAAGGCGATCGCGTTCGCGACGTCCTCCGGCCGGCCGACCCGCTGAACCGGGATCTGGGTGGCGGCAGCGGCCTGGAACTCCTCGAAGCCCATGCCGACCCGGGAGGCGGTCTGGGCGGTCATCTCCGTGACGATGAAGCCGGGCGCGACGGCATTGGCGGTGACGCCGAACTTGCCGAGTTCCTTGGCGAGGGTCTTGGTGAAGCCCTGCAGACCGGCCTTGACCGCCGAGTAGTTCGCCTGGCCCCGGTTCCCCAGCGCGGAGCTGGAGGAGAGGGAGACGATCCGGCCGAAGCCCGCGTCGACCATGTGCTTCTGGCACGCCTTGGCCATCAGGAACGCGCCCTTGAGGTGCACGTTCATCACCGTGTCCCAGTCGGACTCGCTCATCTTGAACAGCAGGTTGTCGCGGAGCACGCCCGCGTTGTTCACGAGGACGGTCGGCGCGCCGAGCTCGGCGGCCACCCGCTCCACGGCGGCCTCCACCTGGGCGGAGTCCGAGACGTCGCAGCCGACGGCGATCGCCCTGCCGCCCGCGGAGGTGATCTTCTCGACGGTGTCCTTGCAGGCCGCCTCGTCGAGGTCGAGTACGGCCACGGCACGGCCCTCGGCCGCCAGACGCACGGCGGTGGCGGCGCCGATGCCGCGCGCCGCCCCCGTCACGATCGCGACGCGCTGCTCGTTGCTGGACATGGTTCGTTCTCCTCGCCCTCGGATCCCTTGGATACGGCTCGCCCGGTACGGCCCGTCGACTCGCCCCGGAGGGTGAGCGACCGCTTAGTACCTTCAGCAGACGTGACGCTAGAAGCCCTGGCACCCGGTGTCAACGGCACACGGGGTGCCCCCCGTCACGCGCCCCCTCCGACGGGCTCGTTCAGCGCACCAGCACGTCCAGCAGCCGCTCGACCTCGGCCTCCGGATCGGCGGTCAGTCCGGTGTGCACGGGCCCCGGCTGCACCACGGTGGATCGGGGTGCGATCAGCCAGCGGAAGCGCCGGCCGGCGTCGTCCCGGGCCGCCTGTCCGGCCTCCTCACCGCCGCGGCAGACGCCCTCCACGGCGTGCAGCGCCGCCCGTACACCGGTGACGTCGGCCCTCGGGTCGAGCGCCCTCAGCTTGGTCTCGTCCAGCAGCGTGCGGGCGGCCACGAAGGACCGCGCGCGGCAGTAGACCACCACGCCCGCGTTGAAGCACTCACCGCGCTCGACGCGCGGAACGACGCGCAGCAGCGCGTACTCGAAGACATCCCGCCGGGGATCGTTCCGGGTCACTGGCCGCCGTCCTCGGTGCTCTTCCTGGTGGGGTGCGGCCAGGAGCCGATGTGATCGGTGAGCCAGCCCGGCGCCTGGGACGGCCGGGGACCGGAGGGTGCCTCCAGCGTGATGCGCTCGTGGATCGTCGCAGCCCGCGGCAGCAGGGCCTCCACATACTCGCGGCGGACCGCGCCGGTGGTGTCGAACCCGGGCTCGTCCACGAGCCATTCGTCCGGGACGTCCGCGGCGACCTCGGTCAGCAGCTCGCGGGTGACCAGCGGGGCCAGCGCGGCGGCCGCCCCCGCGATGTCCGGCCGGAACGGTGCCAGGGCGTGGTCGGACGCGTCGTACGGCTTCGCCGCCGAGGCCGCCGCCCCGGGCCAGCTGTGGTGCCAGATCATGGTGGCACCGTGGTCGATCAGCCACAGGTCCCCGTGCCACACGAGCATGTTGGGGTTCCGCCACGACCGGTCCACGTTGTTGATCAGAGCGTCGAACCAGACGACGCGGCCCGCCTCCGCGGAGTCCACTGCGTACGCGAGCGGGTCGAAGCCGATCGAGCCGGGCAGGAAGTCCATCCCGAGGTTCAGCCCGCCGCTGGCCTTCAGCAGCTCCTGCACCTCCTGGTCGGGCTCGGACAGGCCGATGACCGGGTCGAGCTGCATCCGGACCAGTTCGGGCACGCGCAGCCCGAGCCTGCGTCCCAGCTGCCCGCAGATGACCTCGGCCACCAGGGTCTTGCGCCCCTGCCCGGCCCCCGTGAACTTCATGACGTAGGTACCGAGATCGTCGGCCTCGACGATGCCCGGGAGCGAGCCGCCCTCACGCAAAGGCGTGACATAGCGGGTCGCTGTGACTTCGGAGAGCATTGCGCCAGATTACTTTGCGGTTTTGCGGCGTGGCCGTTGAACGAGCGGTGGTCCGGTCCCGTAGAACAACACGAACGGCCCGGGACGGGGCCGACTGTGGAAAGGGAGCGGCATGACCGGAACGCAGGGACCGGCGCGCACCGTGGCGCGGCGCACCGTCTTCACGGCCGCCGGCGGCGCCGGGCTCGCCGCGGCGCTGACGGCGTGCGGCGGCTCGGAGAGTCCGGGCAGCGGGGCCGTGTCCCCGGCGGACGGTGGCACGACCGGTGGTTCCACGGGCGGTTCGACCGGCGGCAGCACGGGAGGCACGACGGGCGGAGGCGGCGGCGAGGTGATCGCGAGTGTCGCCGACATCCCCGAGGGCGGCGGCAAGGTCATCGGCGACATCGTGATCACACAGCCGACCGCGGGCGAGTTCAAGGCCTTCTCGTCGAAGTGCACCCATCAGGGCTGCGCGGTGAAGGGCGTCGCCGACGGACTGATCAACTGCCCTTGCCACAACAGCAATTTCGACGCCGGCGACGGCAGCGTCAAGAGCGGCCCGGCGACCTCGCCACTGCCCGCCGCGGCCATCGTCGTCGAAGGCGACTCGATCAAGCTCGCCTGACGGCCCAGCGGCATCCGGGAAGGCGGCGACCGTCCGGGCCCAACGCACCTCAGGTGCGTTGGGCCCGGCGCGGCGCCTTCCAGCACGCGAGCACGTCGTCCGTGGTGGTGACGGTGGCCACGAGAGCGAGCGTGTTCCTGATCATCGCGGGGGTGTACTCGGGGGGCACCCCCGCGATGGCGTCCGCGGGAACGACCGCGGTGTAGCCGAGGTTGACCGCGTCGAAGACGGCGTTCGGTATCGCCACATTGGCCGAGACGCCGGTGACGACGAGCGTGCGGCAGCCCAGATTGCGCAGCAGCGCGTCGACGTCCGTGCCGGCGATCGGTGACAGGCCGTGGAGCCGGCGCACCACGATGTCCTCGTCCGCGACCTCGATGGGCTCGGCGACGCGGACCGCCTTGCTGCCCGAGTACTGCTGCACCGGCAGCCGCTCGGCGGCCCGGAACAGCCGGGCGTTGCGGCCGGCGCCACGCCCGTCGGGACGCCGCTCCGCGACCGCGTGCATGACCTGCACACCCGCTTCGTGGGCGGCGTCCACGAGCCGGCCGATGTTCCCCAGGGCGCCCGACGCCCGTGCCTGTGCCGCGAGTTCCGGCAGGGCGCTGTCCCGGCCGACGACACCTTGCTGGCACTCGACGGTGAGCAGGACCGTGCGGGCCGGGTCGAGCTGCGCCCGCAGTTGTTCGTAGGAGGGCATGCGCCCCGCCTTTCTCGTCGTCCGGGCGGCGGACGGCTCGTGGTCGCCGGTGAGTCCGGTCCGGTCCGGGACGGCCCCACGGTCCCGGAGGACCCGGGCGCGCGACGGTAGCGGGCATTGCCTCGCGGCGGAAGAGCACCCATGATTTCCGACACCACGTCAGTCGGTCGGCCGGCGGAACGCCGGCCCGCGGGAGGAGGGGCCGCCTATGGCCGTCACACAGCGCCGGGGCCGACGGATCATGATGTCGCCCGCCGAGCTGGACGCGTTCCTCGCCGAGCAGCGCACGTGCCGGGTGGCGACGGTCTCGCCCGACGGCAGGCCGCACGTCAGCGCCCTGTGGTTCGCCTGGGACGGCACGTCGCTGTGGCTGTACTCGATCACCCGCAGCCGGCGGTGGTCCGAACTGCGCCGTGATCCGCGGATCGCGGTGGTTGTCGACGCCGGGGAGGAGTACGGCGAGCTGCGCGGCGTGGAACTCTCCGGGACGGCGGCCTTCGTGGGCGAGGCTCCGCGCACCGGCGAACCCTGCCCGGAACTCGAGACCCCCGAGCGGTTGTTCGCACGGAAGAACTTCGGCCTGGACTCGATGCCGCACGACGGCCGGCACGCCTGGCTCAGGCTGACGCCGGAGGCGATCGCGTCGTGGGACTTCCGCAAGCTGGACGGGCTCTGAGCCCGGGCGCTCCTCCGGTCGGCGAGCCGGCCCGGCAGGTGCCGCGCGGGCTGCGGACCGCGGGGCGTCAGCGGGCCCGCGCCCGGGAGAGGCCCGCCCCCGATTCCCGTCCGGCCCGCGTCCTGAGGGCGTCAGGCGGTCGCCGCGGCCGACCGGAGAGCCGCGAGCGCCGCACGGATCGACGGCCGGCGGTCGGCGTCCGTCCGCCAGACCGCGTAGATGTGCCGGCGTACCTTCTGCCGCACCGGGACGAGCCGGACGCCGTCCGGGACCGGCCCCCGGCCCAGCCGCGGGGTCACGCAGACACCGAGGCCCGCCGCGATCAGTGCCAGCTGGGTGTGGTGTTCGCCGGCGAGGTGGACGATGCGGGGTTCGATGCCCTTGGCGCGCAGCGTGAACACCAGCCACTCGTAGCAGAACTCGCCCTCGGGCCAGGAGACCCAGTCGTCGTCGGCGAAGTCCTCGAGGTCCACGTCCGCCCGGCCGGCGAGCGGGTGGTCGGCGGGCATCGCCACGTCGGCTGCGTCGTCCAGCAGCGGTTCGCGCGTGAGCCCGCCCGGGACGGGGAGCCGCTTGTTGCTCCAGTCCAGCGCCACCGCCAGGTCGAGATCGCCCCTGATCACCTGTCGCAGGGCGTATTCGGGTTCCAGTTCGCTCGTGCGTACCCGCAGGTCGGGGTGGTCGGCGCGGAGGGCCGCGAGCGCCGCGGGGAAGAGGCCGCGGGCGGCCGTCGGGAACGCCCCGAGCCGCACCTCGCCGACCACCTGTCCCCGCTGCGCCTCGATGTCGGCCTGAGCCAGCTCGACCTGCGACAGGATGCGGGCGGCGTGGTCGGCGAGCAGGCGTCCGGCGTCCGTCAGCCGCACCCCGCGCCCGTTCCTGGCCATCAGCTGCTGACCCACCTCGCGCTCGAGCTTGGCCATCTGCTGGGACACGGCCGAGGTCGTGACGTGCAGTCCTTCGGCCGCGGCACTGACGGAACCGTGCCGGGCCAGGGCGTCCAGGGTTCTTAGGCGCTCCAGGTTCAACATGTAAGCAATGCTAATCGGATAACTGAAAGAAGTCTCGCTTGTCCTAAGAAGACATTGGCTCCAGGCTGGTTCCCATGACCACCGCCACGCCGCCGTCACGCACCGGTCCCGCCACGGGATCCGCGTCCTCCGCACCCACCCCTCCCCCCGCGGCCCCGCCCTCCACCGGGCGCGACCGACCGGCCTTCGGCTGGCGCCTGAGGTTCGCCGTGCTCGCCCTGATCTGGGGCTTCAGCTTTCTGCTCATCAAGGTCGGCACGGAGGGCTTCGCGCCCTTCCAGGTGACCTTCGGCCGGCTGTTCTTCGGTACGGCCGTGCTGGCCGCCGTCATGGCCGTGCGGCGCGAGGGGCTGCCTCGCGGGGTACGCACCTGGGCGCACCTGACCGTCGCGGCGTTCTTCCTCAACGCGCTGCCGTTCTCGCTCTTCGCCTACGCGGAGCTGACCATCCCCTCGACACTGGCCGGGATCTGCAACGCCACGTCCCCGCTGTGGGGCATGGCGCTGTCGCTGGTGGCGCTCTCCGAGGACCGGCCCACCCGCCGCCGGGTCGCCGGCCTGGGCATCGGCTTCATCGGTGTGCTCACCGTGCTGGGCGCCTGGCAGGGCTTCTCCGGACTGGACGTCGGGGGCACGGCGATGGCCCTCCTGGCCGCCCTGAGCTACCCGGTCGGCTGGATCTACGTCCGGCGCACACTCGCGGGCTCGTCGCATTCCCATCTGTCCCTGACCGGGGCGCAGTTGATGCTGGCGACTCTCCAACTGGCCTTGGTGACACCTCTGTTCACCAGGGTGCCGGCCTCCTTCCCCCTGGTTCCGCTGCTCGCGGTGGTGGCCCTGGGCACACTGGGCACGGGGATCGCCATGCTGCTGCAGTACGGACTGGTCGCCGAGGTAGGACCCACGACCGCGACGATGGTCACGTACTTCATCCCGGTCATCGCGACCGCCGCGGGGGTCACGCTGCTCGACGAGAGGCTTGGCTGGAACACACCCCTCGGCGCCCTGATCGTGCTGGTGGGGGCCGCGCTCACCCAGAACGGGTCCGGGGCGAGGCCCGCTGGGAGGGGCGTCCGCCCGCCACGGGCACGGAGGCGTCGGATCCCGTCGTGACCGCGTGCTCGCCGGCCGGCATGGGCGGCGAGGTGCCCCGAGGGCGTCTCGCCGTCCCGGCGGTCGCCGTTCGGGCCGGATGCCCCGCACCCCGCTCATCCGTAGCTGCGCGGAGGGACCGGGCCGGCCGCCAGGGCCACCGCGTCGGCGAGCGCGCAGATGTCGCCGGCCGTCAGGCCGGACACCGTGAGCCGCACCCCCGGTGGTGAGGAGATGCGGAAGCGGGCGCCCGGCGCCACCGCCCAGCCGCAGTGCAGCAGCCGGGCCACCGCACCGGTCTCGTCGGCCACGGGTACCCACACGTTCATGCCGCTGCGCCCGCGGGCATCCACCCCCCGCTCCGCCAGGGCCCTCAGCAGCGCGTCGCGGCGGTCCGTGTAGGCGGCCGCGACGGCCGACGGGTCGACGGCCCCGGAGGTCCACAGCTCCACGACGGCGCGCTGGGTCAGCCGGCTGACCCAGCCGGGGCCCAGTCGCTGACGCCCCTGGACCCGGTCGAGGGTCACCCGGTCACCGGTGAGCACGGCGAGCCTGAGGTCGGGACCGTACGCCTTGGCGACCGACCTTACGAGCACCCAGTGGTCCGTGACACCGGCGAGGGGGTGCAGCGGCTCGTCGACGATCGCATGGCCGTGGTCGTCCTCGACGAGCAGTGTCCTCGGGTACCGGCCGAGCACGTCGCGGAGTTCGCCGGCGCGGGACGCGGAGACGACGGCACCCGTGGGGTTCTGGGCCCGGTCGGTCACGATCAGGGCCCTCGCCCCGCGGCCGAGGGCCCGCTCGACGTCCTCGGGACGCGGACCGTCGTCGTCGACGGCGACCGGAACCGGCCGCAGCCCGAGCGCCGGGACCAGGTCCAGCAGGCTCCCCCAGCCAGGATCCTCCACGGCCACGGCGTCGCCGGGCCGGAGATGGGCGTGAAGCACCCGCTCGATGGCGTCGAGCGACCCGGAGGTGACGGCGACCGGGCCTTCGGGCACCCCGTCCGCGTCCAGCCCGGCACGGGCGAGCCGCGCCAGTTGCGGGTCCACGGCGTCCTGCCCGTAGAGCACCGGCCGGACGTCATGACGGCGTGCAGCCGCCGCGAAGGCGCCGTGGAGCGGGGGAAGCAGGGCGGCGTCCGGATTGCCCTCGGAGATCTGGCGCACTCCGGGCGGGGCGTCGATCGTGAGCGAGCCGCGCGCCGTACTGGCCGGCCGTTCGCGCACACGACTGCCCTTGCGGCCGGCCGTCTCGATCACGCCGCGGTCGCGCAGCGTCCGGTAGGCGGCCGCGACGGTGTTCGGATTGACCCCCAAGGAGGCCGCCAACTCCCGCATGGGGGGCAGCGGTTGGCCGGGACGGAGATCCCCCGACCCGACACCTCGCTCGATGCTGGCCGCGATGTCCGATGCGCCGCGCCCTTCGATCCGATACTCTCCTAGCACAAACAAGATTATGCACTAGTGCAATAGGAGAACGCAATGGCACCGTCCCAGGAGTCGCCGACCTACCGGTCCACCGACCGGACCGTCCCCACCAGGGCGCGCGAGCGCGCGTCCCACGACCGGGCACTGGTGCACTCGATACTCGACGAGACCTCCGTCTGCCATCTCGGCTTCGTGCGCGACGGAGCGCCGGTGGTGCTGCCGACGCTGTACGGCCGGGTCGGCGACGTGCTCTACGTGCACGGCTCGACCGGATCCCGTCCGCTGCGCATGGCCGGCCAGGCCGATCCCGGCCTGGAGGTCTGCCTGACCGTCACACACGTCGACGGCTTGGTGCTCGCCCGCTCGGCGTTCCACCACTCGATCAACTACCGGTCGGTGGTGGTCCACGGCACCGCCCGCCAGGTGACCGATCCGACGGAGAAGCGCGCCGCTCTCGACGCCCTCGTCGACCACGTCGTCCCCGGCCGTTCCTCCGACTCGCGTCCGGCCAACGCCAAGGAGCTCGCCGCGACGGCCGTGCTCCGGCTGGATCTGGACGAGGTCTCCGCCAAGGTCCGGGCGGGCGGACCGAACGACGACCCCGAGGACCTGGCGCTTCCGCACTGGACCGGGGTCGTCCCGCTGGTCAGGGGCCACGGAGTGCCGGTCCCCGCGGACGACATGGACCCGTCGGTGGCCCTGCCCGCGTACCTGGCCTCGCTGTGACGGCCGGCCTCCGGCGAGGCCGGCCGGGCCGTGTGACGCCTGCGGGGTCACACGGCCCGTCGCCGCGAGGCGCACGATCGGGCCGCGGCACGGCGGGGTGGAAGGGGGCCCGTCGGGTACTGTTCGGCCCCCGTCGTGGGTCGTCGACGCCGACCGTACGGCAGGATCAGGCCGGCACGTCCACGGCGCCGCGCCGCCCGGACGGCCGGGTCTCCTGCCAGGCCAGCCCGACCACCGCCGCGAGCAGGACCACCGTCCCGGCCACCGTCGCCGAGGTCAGCCGTTCGTTCAGCGCGGTCACGGCCAGGACCGCCGCGCCGACCGGTTCCAGCAGCATGATCACCGACACCGTCGCGGCGCGGACGACCGCCGCTCCCGCGAAGTAGAGCGCGTAGGCGAGCGCCGTCGGGACGGCGGCGATGTAGACCAGCATCCCCAGCACCCGCAGCGGCTCCGCGGTGTGCGGCAGGAGCCCCTCGACGAGGGCCGCCGGCAGCAACCCGACGGCGCCGACCACGAAGGTCCACATCGTCGTCGACAGGGGATCGGGACCGTCGCCGTCCCGGCCGAGCCAACGGGTCAGCAGGGTGATGGCGGCGTAGCCCGCCGCGGAGACGACCGCCAGCACCACGCCCACCGGCCGCACGGTGCCGCTCCCACCGCCCAGAACCAGCACCACGAGTCCGGTCAGCGCTCCGGCGACGGCGGCGATCCCGCCGCCCCCGAGCCGCTCCCCCATGGTGATCCTGGCGCCGAGGGCGATCAGCACGGGTCCGGCGCCCAGGGTGACGACGGTGCCGACCGCCAGCCCTGTCTGTTCGACGGCGGCGAAGTAGGCGCTCTGAAAGACGGTCAGACCGACACCGGTGCCGAGGATGCGCAGCAGCCTGCGGCGGCGCGGTTCGGGCCTGACCACGCCTGCGCGGCCGCGCCGCGCCGCCCGGCGCCCGCGCAGCGCGAGCGCGCCCGCGAGCAGCAGCAGCCCGCCCAGGCAGCGCCAGAAGGACAGGGCGAGCGGGCCGAGGTCACTGGCCTCGAAGACCAGTGAGGCGGCCGCCCCCGCGGTCCCCCAGGCCGCACCGGCCACGACGAGGTAGAACAGGCTGCGCCCGACGGGCAGGCCGGTGACGGCAGCCGAAGAAGGATTCGACACGTGAGTACTCCGTGCTGGGTGTCCGGGGGAAGCCCCCGGAGGCCCGCCCCGAAGGGTGGGGAACGTCTCCCACGACGGGCCTGAAGACAGGACAGTTGGCCGCTGGACTCCACGCGCGGGCAGCGACGAACCGTCCGGGGGACTTCACACCCCGGACCCGGTCTTCGTCGGCGGAGAACCGCCCGCGCTAGGCGGCGGGCGGCGGGAGAACGGTCGAATGCATGATCGCCACCCTAGACCGCCGCCCGCTCGGCCGCCAAGTCGCCGTCGGCAGCCCCGGCCACGGTGCCGGAACCGCCAGCCACCGGTCCGGATGCGGCCTTCGGCGTGGAGGACTGGGCGATGAACGCGCCCACGAGCACCAGGGCACCGCCGGCGACCTGGGGCGCGGAGAGGTGCTCACCGAGCAGGACCCAGGCCAGCACCGTCGCGATCACCGCCTCCAGGCAGGCGACGACTCCCGCGACCTGCGGCGAGAGCCTGCGGACGGACACGACGCCGGTGACGTAGGCGACGACCGTGGCGATCAGGACGATCCAGCCGAGCAGCAGCGCCGCCGGGACGGTCGTGCCGGCCAGGGCGGCTCCGCCGCCGAGCACCTGCCAGTCCATCCCCCAAGGGCGGGCGACGACGGTCAGTACGAGCGCACCGACGAGCAGTCCGTACGCGATGACGCCCAGCGGGTCGGCGGCGTCGTCTCCGTCGGAGCCCTGGGCGGACAGGACGAAGTAGCCGACCTGGCAGCAGGCCGCCCCGAGGGCGAGCAGCAGACCGATCGCGTCGAAGCCCAGCCCGGACCAGACCTCGACGACGCAGGCGAGCCCGCCGACGGCGAGGACGACACCGACGGCGGCGGCGCGGGTGACCGGGCGGCGCTGGACGAAGCGGACCCAGGCGAGGACGAGGGCGGGGGCCAGGTACTCGATGAGCAGCGCCACGCCCACGGGGATGCGGGAGATCGCCGCGAAGTAGCAGGCCTGGACACCGGCGACGGCGAGCATCCCGAATCCGGCGAGCAGCGCCGGTTTGCGTATCAGCAGGTCCCGGTGGCGCCATGCGACGGGAAGCATGACGAGGGCGGCACCGGCCACTCGCAGCCACACCACATGCAGGGGGTCGATCCCCGCTTCGATGAGCGGCTTGGCCGCCACACCTGAACCACCGAAGGCGAACGCCGAGGCCAGGGCGAGTCCCAGCCCGGCGCTCCTTTCCCGAGACGCGTGCATCGGCACATCATGGCAGCCCGGGTCAGGAGCGTCACGTCCGTCGCACCTGTTGAGACAGCTCCCCGATCCGGCCGGTCAGCCGGTCGGGGTCGACCCCCGCACGCACGAGGACCTCGGCGGCCCTGGACTCGCGGTCGGCGGCGAGTCCGGCGAGCAGATCGAGTCCGCCGGGCCGGTGCTCCCCACGGTCCGCAGCCCGCTCCCGCGCGCGCAGCACGGCGGCTTCCGCCGACGGCGACCAAACCGTCTGCCCCGAGTCCCGGTCCGCCGGGACCACCGGGACCGCGCCGGAGTCCTCGACCGTCGCCTGCCAGCGCAGCCCGTACCCGATGCTGCGCTGCACGAGATAGCCGAGGACGCGGGCGACCTGGTCCGGGCCGCCGAAGGCCGCCCGGACGTCGGGTCCGGACTCGACCAGGGAGTGCAACAGATGGGCCGTGTCGATCTGGGGGTCACCGTCCCGCAGCGCACGCCGGCGCGCGCCGGCGACGACCGGCGCCAGTTCCTCGGAGAGTCCGGCGTCGGTCCCGGTGGGGGCTGGAGCGGGCTGCCGGGGCACACGCGGGACGGGGAAGTGCACGGTCCCACCCCATCAGCCGCGTACGGTCCGGGTCATCGCCGCACGGGAGCATTCGGGCATCCCGCGGAAGGTGGGCACCGCGTGCCGCGCCTCCTCCTTGCGGAGGAGACGCGACCCGCACGAGCGGTGCCGGGCGCTCCCCGCCGGCCGGAGACCGTCGGGCACCGGCCGCGGAGACCGTGGCCCAACGACGCGAGCCGACCGGATCTGACAGTTCATCAGTATTGAATGTTGCCGACCGCACGGCTACGTTCCGACGGCACCGGAACCCGAGGGGCCGCCGGGCCCGACGAGAAGGGGTGGTCGCCATGGCCGAGGTCAGCGCCGACGCACGCATCGGGGCGCCCGCCGGGCACGTGTGGGCCCAGCTGACGGACTTCGCCTCCTACGGCCGGTGGAACGCCACCCACACGAGCTTCCCGCAGGGCGGTCCCGAGACCCTCGAGACCGGCGCGACCTTCACGGAGAACATGAAGCTGATGGGCTTCCCCGCGGAAGTGCGCTGGACGGTGCAGGAACTGGAGCCCGAGCGGGTCCTCGCGATCAGGGGCACGGGCCCGATGGGCGTCCTCCTCGGCACCCGCTACACCCTCACCCCGGAAGGCGGTGCGACGACCGTTCGCATCGACGGGGAGTTCACCGGCGCCGCCGTCTCGCTGATGGCGGGCAAGCTCAGGGACTCGGCGACCGCCGCGCTCAACGAATCGCTCCGCAGGCTCGGCGGGCTCGTGAGCTGACCGTCCCGGAGACGCGCGGGAAGGGCCCCGCGCGGGGCCCTTCATCTCGCCCCGGCCGTCCGCGGGGGCCGGCCGGTGCCCCCGCGGACGGCCGGGCAGGCTCAGCCCTCGTCGGCCAGGATGAGGTACAGCTTCTTGCGGGCCTCGCCGATCACCGAGATCGCCTTCTGCCGCTGATCCGGGGTGCCGGTCTTCCAGACCTGGCCGAAGGCCTCCATGAGCCCGAACCCGGCCTGACGGATCTCGTTCATGGCGTCCCAGTCGATCCCGCGGCCGGCCTCCTCCCAGGGCGCGTCGGGAACCGACTCGGCCTCGGCGCGACCCGTCCCGGTGAGCGTGAAGAGCTTCTTGCCGCCGTCGCTCTCGCTGGTGATCAACCCCTCGTCCTCCAGCAGCTGGAGCGTGGGATAGACCGAGCCGGGGCTGGGCTTCCAGGCCCCGCCGCTGCGCTCGCCGATCTCCTGGATCATCTCGTACCCGTGCATCGGGCGGTCCTTCAGCAGGGCCAGGATCGAGGCGCGCACATCACCGCGGCGAGCCCTCCCCCGGCCGCGGCCGCGGCCGCCGCCCCACGGGGGACCGCCGAACCCCGGCCCGAACGGGCCGAAGGCGGCGCGGCGCCCCTCGTACTCACCCCGACCGTGATGGCCGGGCCCGCAACCGCCCTGTCCCGGGCCGGGTCCGAAGCCGTGTCCATGTGAACGCATCACTACGCTCCCTCCATCATCGACCTGTCGCGATGCTTCAACGATATATCGGAATACTGGGACTGACAATCGCCGACCGGTCCAGATCACCGGGATTGGCCTTGGCCTGCGACATCGCCCGGCCTCTACGGTCGGCGCCATGCGGATTCGAATCGTGGACGCCTTCACCGACCGGCCCTTCGCGGGCAACCCCGCCGCGGTCCTGCTGCTCGACGCCGACGCCTTCCCTGACGACGGCCGGCTCCAGGACGTGGCGACGGAGATGAACCTCTCCGAGACGGCCTTCGCCCATCCACTGCCCGCGGGCGGCGATGCGGACTGGGCGCTGCGCTGGTTCACACCGGCCGCCGAGGTGGACATGTGCGGGCACGCGACACTGGCGACGGCCCACGTCCTCCACCGGACCGGGGCCGCGAGCGGCACCGTGCGCTTCGCAGCGCGCTGCGGGATCCTGAGGGCGACCGTGCACGAGAACGGCTCGATCACCCTGGACTTCCCCGTGTCGTCCCTGACCCCGGTGGACGCTCCGGACGGCATCGCCGACGCCCTCGGCGCCGTTCCGCTCTCGGTCCTGGACACCTCGGACCACATCGGCGACCTGCTGGTCGAGCTCGGCGACGAGGCGGCCGTCCGCGGGCTGCGCCCGGACATCCGGGCCCTCGCCGCCCACTCGCAGCGCGGGATCATCGCCACGGCGGCGGCTGCGAACCCGGAGAAGGGGTACGACTACGTCTCGCGCTGCTTCTTCCCGAACATCGGCATCGACGAGGATCCCGTCACCGGCAGTGCCCACACCGCCCTCGCGCCGTTCTGGTCGGCGCGGCTGGGCCGCCCGGAGCTGACCGGGCTGCAGGCCTCCGCCCGCTCCGGCCTGGTACGGACGGAGCTGCGCGGCGACCGCGTCCTGCTCACCGGCAACGCCGTGACCGTCGTCGACGGCGAACTGCTCTTCGCCCTCTGACCGGGACTCGGCGGTCACCGCGGCCGCGGTCCGCCCCGGGAACGCGGGAGGGGCGTACGGCAGCTCCGCCGTACGCCCCTCCCGCGTTCCTTGCCCCGTGCCGCGACCGGCCGCGACACAACTCATGCCGTGGGCAGCCAGCCCACCTTCCCCGCGAGCAGTCCATAGCCCACGAAGGCGACGACGTCGAGAAGCGCGTGGGCGGCCACGAGCGGTCCCACCCGGCCCCAGCGGCGGTACAGCAGGACGAAGACCACGCCCATCACCATGTTGCCGACGAAGCCGCCGATCCCCTGGTAGAGGTGGTAGGAGCCGCGCAACACGGAACTGGCGACGAGGGCGCGGAACGGGCTCCAGCCCAGTTGGTCCAGCCGCCGCAGCAGGTACCCGACGACGATGACCTCCTCGACGACGGAGTTCTGCACCGCGGAGAGAATGAGGACGGGGTACTTCCACCACACGTCGGGAAGCGACTCCGGAACCACCGTGAGATTGGCCCCGGCTGCCCTGACCACCAGGTAGAACGCCAGACCCGCACTGCCGATGCAGGCCGCCACCAGCGCACCTCGCCCAAGGTCGGACCACGGCCTGGTGCGGTCGAAGCCGACGGCCCTCAGCCCGCCGGCGCCCTCCCTGACCAGCAGGTGGCCGACGAGAACGACGGGAACCAGCGCCGTCGCGATCCCGAACAGCTGCCATGCGAGGTCGAGCCACGGCCGGCCGGGCGCATAGGAACTGTTGAGGTTCGCGGCCTGGTCCGCGAGACCGCCGGGCTTCGTCAGCGACCCGATGAAACTGATGAGCGACGACACCGCGCTGGCGCCGAGCGAGAGCGCCAGGACGATCAGGGTCTCGGACCGCAGTGTCCCGCGCGGCAACCCCCCGTCGGGGACCGATCCGGACACCCGTCCCGCCTCCGCCTGCACACTGCCTCCCGTAGCCTCGGTCCCGCCGTCACAGCTTGCCCGACGGCTGGACCGAGGTCGAAGGCGGGACCCGAATGCGGAGCGGTCAGTCCCCCGGTCCGGCGGGCCAGGTGTGCACGGGTTCGTCCGTATGCATCAGCGCGGTGTAGCGGCGCGTGACCGCGGCGAGCGCGGCACGCCGGTCGAGCCCGGCGTCCAGCGCCCGGTGGAAGGCCTCCACCTGCCACGACGCACCGTTCACCCGGCGCCTGCACCGCCCCTCGATGACACCCAGGTAGAAGTCCCGGTCGGCGGGTTCCACGTTCCATGCGTCCAGCCCGGCCGCCGCGAGCGGCAGTAGTTCGTCCCGTACGAGCTTGACCGCGGGGACTCGGGTGAGCCCGCCGCCCCGGCCCGGGCGGGGCCACTCCAGCTCGGCCTCGATGCCGTGCCGGCAGGCTGTTTCGAAGTTCGCCGCGGCGGTCTCGAACGGCATCCGGGTCCACAGCGGTCGCGGCTCCTCGGCGAGTGCCCGCACGAGCCCGTAGTAGAAGGCCGCGTTGGCCACGACGTCGGTGACGGTGGGGCCGGCCGGGAGCACCCGGTTCTCGACACGCAGATGGGGCACGCCGTCCGCGAGACCGTAGACCGGCCGGTTCCAGCGGTAGACCGTGCCGTTGTGCAGGACGAGTTCCTGCAGCCGCGGCACACCGCCGTCGTCGAGCACCCGCAACGGCTCCTCGTCGTCGCAGATCGGCAGGAGGGCGGGGAAGTAGCGCAGGTTCTCCTCGAAGAGTTCGTAGGCGGAGCCCACCCAGCGCTCGCCGAACCAGGTCCTGGGCCGCACGCCCTGCGCCTGGAGCTCGGGCGGCCGGGTGTCCGTCGCCTGCTGGAAGAGCGGTGGCCGGGACTCGCGCCAGAGTTCCTTGCCGAACAGGAAGGGGGAGTTCGCGCCTACGGCGATCTGGACCGCCGCCACGGCCTGGGCGGCGTTCCACACCTGGGCGAACCGGCCCGGGGTCACCTGGAGGTGCAGCTGCACCGACGTGCAGGCCGCCTCCGGAGCGATCGAGGACGATGTGCAGCCGAGGTGCTCCACGCCTTCGATGTCCAGGGTGAAGTCCTCGCCGCGGGCGGCGACGATCTGGTCGTTGAGAAGGACATAGCGGTCGACGTCCGACAGGTTCGCGGAAACCAGATCCTTGCCGTCGAGGGTCGGAAGAATTCCGATCATGACGATTCCGGCATCGATCTCGGCAGCTTTGCGATGGGCATATCCCAAACCCGTGCGAAGTTCCTCCGCGAGCTGGTCGAGGACCCGGCCACCGAGCCGGTGCGGCGCTATGTTGACCTCCAGGTTGAACATTCCGAGCTCGGTCTGGAAATCACGGCTGGCAATCCTGTCGAGCACCTCGGCATTCATCATCCGGGGCAGGCCGTCGGAGCCCGCGAGATTGAGCTCGATCTCCAACCCCATCAGATTCTTGGGGCGATCGAACCTCTTCTCCGCCAGGAGTCTCCCCAGTCCCGCCAGGCACTGCTGGAGCTTTCTCCGGTAGCGTTGCCGATCGGACAGGTCGAACCCGCCTGCCACGATCTTCTCCCCCATCGAAGGGTCCCTCCTCGAGTGGGCAGTCCGCGGCCGGGCCGCTCGTGTCACGGACGATAATGCCCAGACGAAGGGATCCGTAACGTCTCGCGCACGACCGATGGGCCGCTAGTCTGAAGCGGCGACTGTGCGCCATCCGTCCGGCACATTCCGTCGGCATGGCGCAGTGAGCATTTACCACTTACCGCGGTGTGGTGAAAAACTCCGACGAGATTCGGCCGACCGCTCGTGGGGTAACACACCAGGTGACGCCGCTGCGTTCACGAATATCCCCCTCGAACTCCGCGCACTGAAGGCCTGATTCGGCCTTGACTGCAATACCGGGGACGGCTAGCAGAAACATTGAGTGAACACACGTCGTATAAACTCGCGCGAACGAGGCAGAAAGTCGGCGCCCGGCCACGGAATTCCGGCCCCCTCCGGCCCACGCCGACAGAGCCGTCCGCATCTGCCCTCGCATCACCCCTGTCTCTTGAGTGAGAGGCGACCCACCATGCCGCTGCATGTCCCCCCGGCTCCCGCGCCCGCCCTGCGCAGCGTCCTCACCGCACTCGGATCCCCCTCCGCAGTCCGCGAGGCGCGCACTCCTGCCCTCCGTTCCGTCCAGGGAGCGGTGACCGCCGAACTCCCGCTTCCCGTCCACGTCCTGGACCAGGTGGTGCCGCAGGGCGACCGCAGGCCCCGCACCCGGCTGGCGGGCTGGCGGTTCCTGATCCGCGGCGGCGACCGCGCCATCGCCGCCGCTGACACCATGCTGACCCCGGACGGCTGGGCCTTCTCGCACTTCTTCGAAGGCCCGTACATCGCGTCGACCGAGCGGGCGCTGCAACAGGCCGAGACACTCCCGGGCACCCACCAGCCGCGGTTGCTGTCCGTGCCCGAGCTGTACATGCTCACGCTCTGGCTGCACGGCGACCGCGAGGCGGACCCGGCGAAGGGCAAGCCGGCCCCCGCCGACCTGCTGGTGCCGCTCGCTCCCGCACCCCCGGGCATCGCCGCCCACCGGCCGCACCGGGTGGCCGATCTGCTGCCGGTGATGACCTCGAGGGTCACACCCGCACGCCTGCTGGGATTCCCGGCCTGACCGGAGTCACCGAACACCACTGCCCCGTGACATGGAGTCACGGGGCATGTTCATGCCCCTTCCGGACTAGCCCACTACGGCCAGTGCGAACCCCCCGAAGGGACGGTGCACTTGAGCTGAACCGCCCGCCGGGGTGACACGTCATTGACTGGTAGGACGAGCTGCCGTGAAATCCCTGCGGATTGACGCCCGTGGGGCAACACTGGGATCGACGACAGATACGGGGGACGGCCATGAGCACCGCATCGAGCCGCAGGACACTCACCACATCGCAGCGAAAGAACCCATCCATGTGCCAGCACCAGCCACCGTGCCCGACCGCAGACTCCGCCGACCGGGAAGCCGCCCGCCTGGTGGCACACCATCCGGAGCAGGGCTGGAGCCTGCTGTGCAACGGAGTGCTGCTCTTCGAGGACACGGGCGAACTGCTCCCGGACGGCCAGATCATCGCCCCGCACCGGCCGCTGCGGATCGTGACGGCGGCCTGAGGCCCGCCGTCCAGCCGGGCCCCGGCCCGCGCTCCGTGCCGACGGACCGAGGGGCGCGACCGGCCCACGAGTGAGGAGGGCCGGCTCGGAGAGACTCCGAGCCGGCCCTGACGCTTGCCGGGCAGTACCCGGGACAGCCCTCAGCTGTCGTACTCGTCCAGCGGCGGGCAGGAGCACACCAGGTTCCGGTCACCGAACGCGCCGTCGATCCGGCGCACCGGCGGCCAGTACTTGTCCGTCGCCTCGACACCGGCCGGGAACACTGCCTCCTCGCGGCTGTACGCGTGCTCCCACTCCCCGCCGAGCACGGCCGCGGTGTGCGGGGCGTTGCGCAGCGGGTTGTCCTCGGCGGGCCACTCGCCGGAGGCGACCTTCTCGATCTCCGCACGAATAGCGATCATCGCGTCGCAGAACCGGTCGATCTCGGTGAGGTCCTCGCTCTCGGTGGGCTCGATCATCAGCGTGCCGGCCACCGGGAACGACATCGTCGGCGCGTGGAAGCCGTAGTCGATGAGGCGCTTGGCGATGTCGTCGACGCTCACGCCGGTCGCCTTGGACAGCGGCCGCAGGTCGACGATGCACTCGTGCGCGACCAGGCCCGCCGGTCCGGTGTACAGCACCGGGTAGTGCGGCTCGAGGCGCTTGGCGATGTAGTTCGCCGCGAGCACCGCGACCTGGGTGGCGCGCTTGAGGCCCTCGCCGCCCATCAGCCGCACGTACGCCCACGAGATGGGCAGGATGCCCGCGGAGCCCCAGGGGGCGGCCGAGATCGGGCCGACGCCGGTCTCCGGCCCGGCCGAGGGCTGGAGCGGGTGGTTCGGCAGGTACGGGGCGAGATGCTCACGGACTGCCACCGGGCCGACACCGGGACCGCCGCCGCCGTGCGGGATGCAGAACGTCTTGTGCAGGTTGAGGTGCGAGACGTCGCCGCCGAACTTGCCGGGCCTGGCGAGGCCGACCAGCGCGTTCAGGTTGGCGCCGTCGACGTACACCTGTCCGCCGGCCTCGTGCACCTGGGCGCAGATGTCGGCGACGTGCTCCTCGAACACGCCGTGCGTCGACGGGTAGGTGATCATGAGGACCGACAGCTCGTCGCGGTACTGCTCGATCTTGGCGCGCAGGTCGTGCACGTCGATCTCGCCGTCGTCGGCGGTCCGGACGACCACGACCTTCATCCCGGCCATCACCGCACTGGCGGCGTTCGTGCCGTGCGCGGAGGACGGGATCAGGCAGACGGTGCGCTGCTCGTCGCCGTTGGCGCGGTGGTACGCACGCACCGCGAGGAGACCGGCCAGCTCGCCCTGGGAGCCGGCATTCGGCTGGATCGAGACCTTGTCGTAGCCGGTGACCTCGGCGAGGCGCTCCTCCAGCTCGTGGATCAGGGTCAGATAGCCCTCGGCCTGCTCGACGGGGGCGAAGGGGTGGATCTGGCCGAACTCCGGCCAGGTGACCGGCTCCATCTCGGTGGTCGCGTTCAGCTTCATCGTGCAGGAGCCGAGCGGGATCATGCCGCGGTCCAGCGCGTAGTCGCGGTCCGCGAGCCGGCGCAGGTAGCGGAGCATCGCGGTCTCGGACCGGTGCGCGTGGAAGACCGGGTGGGTGAGGTAGTCGTCCCTGCGGAGCAGCGCGGCCGGCAGCGTGTCCTCGACGGTCGCGTCCAGCTCGTCGATGTCACCGTCGACGCCGAACGCGGCCCAGACGGCGGAGACCTGGGCGCGCAGCGTGGTCTCGTCGCAGGAGAGCGACACGTGGTCGGCGTCCACGAGGTGCAGATTGACACCACCCTCGCGGGCCGCGGCCACGATGCCGGCGGCCTTGCCCGGAACGCGGGCGGTCAGCGTGTCGAAGAACGCGCCGTGGACGATCTCGACACCGCCCGAGCGCAGCCCCTCGGCGAGGATCGCGGCGTAGCGGTGGGTCCGGCGCGCGATCGTCCGCAGGCCCTCGGGACCGTGGTAGACGGCGTACATCCCGGCCATGACGGCGAGGAGCACCTGCGCGGTGCAGATGTTGCTGGTGGCCTTCTCGCGGCGGATGTGCTGCTCGCGGGTCTGCAGGGCGAGCCGGTACGCCTTGTTGCCGTCGGCGTCGACGGAGACGCCGACGAGTCGGCCGGGCAGGCTGCGGGCGTGCTTCTGCTGCACGGCCATGTAGCCGGCGTGCGGGCCGCCGAAGCCCATGGGGACGCCGAAGCGCTGCGTCGTGCCGACGGCGATGTCCGCGCCGAGCTCACCGGGCGAGGTGAGCAGCGTCAGGGCCAGCAGGTCGGCGGCGACGGTGACGATCGCGCCGAGCTCGTGGGCCTGGTCGATGACCGGCCTGATGTCCCGGACGGCACCGGAGGCACCCGGGTACTGGACCAGCACGCCGAAGACACCGCGCTCGGCGATCTCCGCGGGGATCCCGTCGCCGAGGTCGGCCACGACGACCTCGACACCGGTCGGCTCGGCCCGGGTCTCTATCACGGCGATGGTCTGCGGCAACGCGTCGGCGTCGATGAGGAAGACGCCGTTCTTGACCTTGCCGACACGCCGGGACAGCGCCATGGCCTCCGCGGCGGCGGTGCCCTCGTCGAGCAGCGAGGCGCCGGACGTGGGCAGCCCTGTCAGGTCGGCGACCATGGTCTGGAAGTTGAGCAGCGCCTCCAGACGGCCCTGCGAGATCTCCGGCTGGTACGGCGTGTACGCCGTGTACCAGGCCGGGTTCTCCATCACGTTCCGCAGGACGACCGGCGGGGTGAAGGTCCCGTGGTAGCCGAGGCCGATCATCGGGGCGAGCACCTGGTTGCGGTCGGCGAGCCCCCGGAGCTCGGCGAGCACCTCGGCCTCGGTGCGGGCACCGGGCAGCCCCAGGGCCTCGGCGCTCTTGATGACGTCCGGCACGGCGGCGGCGGTCAGCTCGTCCAGCGAGCCGTAGCCGACCTGCGCCAGCATCTTCGCCTGGGCCTCGGTGTCGGGACCGATGTGGCGCTGCTCGAAGGGGGTGCCTCGCTCCAGCTGGGAGAGCGGAATGCGGTTGGCGGTCATTGCGGAGGCCTCCTGGTCGTAACGACCTGCGAGGGGCACCACGGCGCGGGTGCCCGGACGGCCTCCCCCTCTGTCATCTCAACCTGAGAGCTTCACCGGAACGCCGCGGGGCGCGCCGGCTTTCACCGTCGGTGAGAGCGGATGCCGTCCGACGCCCGCCCTGCTTTCCAGAGTGACCTCGTCCGTGCGGTACAGGGGCCTGAGAGATTCCGGGGAGGATTTGCTCCTTCGGCGGCTCCGGCTTTCACCGGGGCACTCTCCCGCACGGGGTCAGCAGCCGCTGCCAGCGTACCAGCGCGGCCTCACCTGGGACCTTCGAGTGGACGACGCCCCGGATGTGCACTTTCGTAGTGTCCAGCGAACCCGTGCGACCTGTTTGGAGGGACCGTGCAGACCGACATCGATCCGCGCAGCCTGATCGGCCGCAAGGCGTTCGACCGCGACGGCCACAAGATCGGGACCGTGGACGAGGTGTACCTCGACGACGCCACCGGCGTCCCCGAATGGGCGGCCGTACGGACCGGCCTGTTCAGCCGGGACGCGTTCGTACCGCTGGAACCCAGCCGGCTCGAAGGCGACGGCCTCCACATACCTTTCGAGCGCGCCCTGATCAAGGACGCGCCCGACTTCGGTGTCGGCCGTCATCTCTCCCCCGAGCAGGAGCTGCAGCTGTACCACCACTACGGTCTCGACCTGCCCCCACCTCCGGCGAGGCCGACCACCTCTCCGGCCCCCGGCGACGAGGCCGGCGGCCCCGGCACCGGATCCGCCGGGGACCGCGACTTCGGGCGGCTGGCCGGCCAGGACGACTGATCCGGCGGACGCACCAGCGGCAGCGGCTCCGAGGGCTCCAGCCCCGGGTCGTCCACCGCGAACGTCCGCACCCGTCCGGGCGCGGCCGACCACGGCTCCTCGAAGCGGACCGTGACCCTCCCCAACCCGCTGCCCTGGACCCACCCCGGGCCGTACTCGGCGTGGCGCACGTCCTGCCCGGCGGTCCAGCGTCGGTCCGCCGCGGGCCGCACGTCCCCGCCCGGGAGCTGCTCCACTCCCGGCGACGACTCCCGGGGCGGCGCGAACTCCTCGTCCTCGTCGTGTCGCTCCCCCGCGGCGGCCTGTGCGAACAGGTCCTCCTGCGTGTAGTCGGCGAGGCCGCTCACGCCCACACCGAGCAGCCGGACACCGCCCGTGGTGTCCACCGCCTCCAGCAGCCGCGCCGCGGCCTCCCGCACCACCGCGGGATCGTCGGTGGGCCCGCGCAGCGTCTCCGACCGGGTCAGCGTCGAGAAGTCGAACCGGCGTACCTTCAGCACGATCGTCCGTCCCGAGTGCCCGGAGGCCCGCAGCCGGCGCACACAGCGGTCGGCCAGCCGCTCGACCTCCGTCCGGATGCGGACCCGGTCGTGCAGGTCCACGTCGAAGGTGTCCTCGACCGACACGGACTTGGCGTCCCGCTCGGCGACCACCGGCCGGTCGTCGTGGCCCATGGCCATCCGGAAGATCGCTCCCCCGTGCGCCCTCCCCAGCAGCCGTACGAGCTCGTCCTCCCCCGCCTCGGCCAGCTCGGCGACCGTGGTCATGCCGGCCCGCCGGAGATGCTCGCCCGTCGCCGGACCCACGCCCGGCAGGGTCCGTACCGGCATCGGGCCCAGCAGCTCCCGCTCGGTGCCGGGCTCTATGAGCACCAGCCCGTCGGGCTTGGCCTGCTCCGAGGCGATCTTCGCCAACATCTTGGAGCCCGCAAGGCCCACCGACCCCGTCAGCCCGGTGGCCGTCAGGATGTCCCTGCGCAGCCGCTCACCGGCCTCCCGGGCCGAGCGGGAGTCGTCCGCCGTGCCGCCCGCCTCGAGGTCCACGAAGGCCTCGTCCAGGCTCAGCGGTTCCACCAGGGGCGAGAGCCCGCCCAGCAGCTCCATCACCTGGTCGCTGACCGTCCGGTAGAGCGAGAAGCGCGGCACCAGGTAGGCGGCGTTGGGGCACAGCCTCCGTGCCTGTGCCATGGGCATCGCCGAGTGGACACCGAACCGCCTGGCCTCGTACGAAGCGGTGGCGACCACTCCGCGCGGCCCCAGCCCACCGACGACCACCGGCTTCCCGCGCAGACTGGGCTTCGCCGCCTGTTCCGCGGCGGCGAAGAACGCATCCATGTCCAGATGCAGGATGGTGGGCGCGGGTCTCACGGCTTCGATGCTGCCCTACGGCACTGACATTCGCCCGTACGCGCGTACACGGGCGACCGGGAAGTCCGGCCGGTCGGTAGTTCAGCCGGCGCGCTCGCGGCGGCGCCGGGCAAGCTCGTCACCGGGGTCGTGGCCGATCAGCGTCTCACCGGTGTCGATTCGCTCGCCGTGCAGCTGCGAGAGCGCCGCCTCGACGTCCCGCCACACGACTCCGACCGCGATCCCGAACACGCCCTGCCCACCCTGGAGCAGATCGACGACCTCGTCCGGCGAGGAGCACTCGTAGACCGTCGCGCCGTCACTCATGAGGGTCATCCGCTCCAGGTCCGCGAAGCCGCGGGCCCGCAGGTGCTGTACCGCAGCGCGGATGTTCTGCAGCGCCACGCCCGTGTCCAGGAAGCGCTTGACGATCTTGAGGACGACCACGTCCCGGAAGCTGTAGAGCCGCTGTGTGCCGGATCCGTGGGCCGACCGGACACTCGGTTCGACCAGACCGGTGCGCGCCCAGTAGTCGAGCTGCCGGTAGGTGATGCCCGCCGCCGCGCAGGCGGTCGGCCCCCGGTAGCCCACGGTCTCGGGCGTCACATCGGCTTGCGCACTGTCGTGAAGCGGATACGGCAAGTCCTCCGCGGGACCGTGCCCGTGAGCGCCCGCTGCCGTACCGTCGCCGCTGCTTCTCACGCCGACCTCCGTCCTTGACCTGCCTCCTCGACGGTAGGGAGTCACCCCGGGTGCGTCAACGATCGCCACACTCGGCACGCCGAGTGATAATCACCCTGAGAGTGGTTTTGCGTGCCCCGTTTCGGGGAATACGTGGTCGGATCCGCGGCGGAACGTCCGACATACGGGCCCCGACCGGGCGACACGCTCCTCCGAAACGGATCGTGGCACCGGGCCGGCGGATCACTGACTGCTGGAGCCGAAGTCCTCGGGCGAGATCTGGTCGAGGAACTCGCGGAACTTCTCGACCTCGTCCTCCTGCTCGTCCGGGATCGCGATGCCCGCGTCGTCCAGAACGCCGTCGCTGCCGTAGATCGGCGTGCCGGTGCGCAGCGCCAGAGCTATGGCGTCGGACGGCCGGGCACTGACCTCGACGCCGCTGGCGAAGACCAGCTCCGCGTAGAAGACGCCCTCCCGCAGGTCCGTGATCCGCACCTCGGTGAGTTCCTGTCCCACGGCCTCGAGCACGTCCTTGAACAGGTCGTGGGTCAACGGCCTGGCCGGCGCCATCCCCTGCTGCGCGAAGGCGATCGCGGTCGCCTCACCCGGTCCGATCCAGATGGGGAGGTACCGATCGCCTCCCACTTCACGCAGGAGCACGATCGGCTGGTTGGAGGGCATTTCCACCCGGACACCCACAACGTCGAGCTCGTTCACACAGCAACCCTAGGACGTGCCCGGCAGGTTTGGGTAGTCGGGTTCCTCCAAGATCGGTGCAAGCCCGCCCCGGGAGTTCAGGGCAGACGCACCCCCAGCGCCGTCTGGAGCAGCGCGGAGTGCAGCCTGACCGAGAGCGCCGCCAGCTCCTTCGCGGTCGCCTCGGCATGCGCCCTGGTCTGCGGATTGCGGTGCCGGCGGAGCGGTGCGACCACTTGTTCGACCAGGCCGGCCTCGCGGTCGGCAGCCGCCTTCATCGACCGCAGGTGTCTCGGCTCCAGACCGAATCTGCCCAGGTCGGCGATCAGTTTGGCCACCGTCACGGACTCGGCGTCATAGGCGGACTCCGCCGAAGGAGTGATCAGGCCGTAGGACTCCCACTCGTCGAGCTCCGCCTCGGTCACTTCGGCCGCCGCGAGCAGCTCCGCCCGTCCGACGCGGGGCGCCGTGGCCGTCTCGGAGGGGAACCCGCCTGCCGCACCGGAGTCCACCGGCCCGCTCGGGGGCGGCAGCGGAGGCCGCTCTCCCCGGGCCGACGCGTCGAGGTGCTCGCGGATGACCTTCAGGGGCAGGTAGTGGTCCCGCTGCATGCGGAGCACCTGCGCGAGCCGCTGGACGTCCTCGGCGCTGAACTTGCGATATCCGGACGGTGTGCGCTGCGGCTCGACGAGCCCCTCGGCCTCCAGGAACCGGATCTTGGAGATCGTGACCTCGGGGAACTCTTCGCGCAGCAGGCTCAGCACGGAGCCGATGCTGACCAGCCGGTCGCCACCGGCGGTGCCGTGACCGGCACCGCCCGTCGGAGTTCGCCGCATGGAGGTCCCTGAGGTCACATGCCCCGCTGGTTCGCGTAGAAGACCAGCCGGTACTTTCCGATCTGAACTTCGTCACCGTTGGCCAGGACGACCGAGTCGATCGGTTCACGGTTGACGTAGGTGCCGTTGAGGCTGCCGACATCGGTCACGGTGAAGGTGCCGTCGGCCGCCCTGCGGAACTCCACATGCCGCCGGGAGACGGTGAAGTCGTCGAGGAAGATGTCGCTCTGGGGGTGGCGGCCCGCCGTGGTCAGTTCGCTGTCCAGAAGGAAGCGGCTGCCCGCGTTCGGCCCGCGGCGCACCACGAGCAACGCGGATCCGAGCGGCAGGGCGTCGACGGCCGCCTGTGCCTCGGGCGAGAGCGACGGAATAGGCGTCTGGCCGGTGGCCTCCGCCTCATAGGCCTCGATCCCCGAGATGGAGATCGTCGAGGTCGTCTCCGAGGCACGCTCCGCCGGAGCTCCGGACCGGAGCGGCGCGCCGCAGTTGGAGCAGAAGCGGCTGGTCTCGGCGTTGCGATTGCCGCATCGCGTACACACCGGCATGGACGGGTCCTCCTGCCGCGGCTGCCCCGCGGGGGCATGGGATGCATACGGGTCGGGCGTAAACCCTCCACCCGCACTTGAGGTTGACGGTTCCCCGAAACCTATGCGGCCGGGACCGGCAGGGTCAACAGCAGACGCGCCCGGACCGCCGGGAATGTCACCACCGGCGATCTCGTCCCGGAAGAGCGGACGCTCGCCGCTCTGCTCCGCCTCCTGGCCATGGCGCGGAGCGCGATGACGGGCGGTGCCGCCGTCCTCGCGTGCGCTCTTGCCGAACAACTTCCCAAACAACTTCACGGGCGATTCCCCTTGACCGAAAAACAGACCCGCCCGTGGGGCAGGAACCCTGAATGAACACACCTGCCGACCCGGACATCCTCACAACGTCCGTACCCTCCGGACAGTTTCCACCACACAGCACTCCTACGATGCGCCGACCCCCCGCAACCCCTCGTCCATCTCCGGCCTCCCTCGCACGCCCTCGTCTCACCGGGAGGACGACCGAGCGTAGTCAGGCCGTTCCACGGGTCGCAAGGCGTCCACGACGATCTTCTCGGAGCGGGCCACCGTGGCGGTGGCCTGCTCCTTCTCCAGGGTCTGCACCACGCCGCCGGGAATGTTCAGCGCCGGCTCGAGGTCCTGAGGCTTGCCGATGACCTTGAAGCGGTACGGAGCGCTGATCTTTTTGCCGTCCACCTCGATGGAACCACCGTCGTCGGAGAAGTAGGAGTCCGCGACCACCCTCACCCCGTTGACCTGGATCGCCTCGGCCCCCGCGGCGCGGAGCTCCTGGATCGCGTCGAGCAGCATGTCCGACTCGACCGCTCCGGCACCGTCGCCGATGGTCAGCGTGATGCCCGGACCCTGTGCCGCCACGGTACCGGCGAGGATGCCCAGCTGCCGCTCCTTTTCCTGCGTCTGCCTGCGCGCCTCTTCTGCCTGGTCCGAGCTGGTCTCCAGTTCGGTCCGCTGGTCCTCGAGGCGCCGCTTCTCATCTTCCAGACGCTTCGTGCGGTCATCCAGTTCATCGAGGATGCGCACGAGATCTTCCTGGCGGGCGCCGCGCAGGGCGCTGTTGTCGCTCGTCGACCGGACCTGGATGGCCAGACCGAGGCCGAGGACGAACAGCAGGAGGGCCACGATGAGTTGGGCGCGGGAGAAGCGGGGCGGCCACAGCCCGGCCGCAAGTCGCTGCCGCCCGGTCAGCTGCGGCCCGTCGCCGGACGGCGTCGTCGGCTCCGGGCCCTGCTGCGCGGGGGCGTCCGTGCCGTGGACGCCGGTGCGGTCCGTCCGCTCCGCCCCGTCGGTCCGGGAGCCTCCCGTCCCGGCGGCGGACCGTGCTCCGTCCTTCCCGGCTTCCGCGGGCGTCGCGGGCGCCGGGACGGGAAGCGGCCCCGGCGCGGCGGGCACGGATCCGGGTGCGGGCAGGGGCGGATTCGGCCGGGTCCCTTCGGGCTTCCGCGGCGGCGTCGCCTCGGGCGCGCGCTCGCCCGTCGTCCTCGGCGTCCCGTCCTGGGAGTCCGGCTTCTCACGCAGGGTCTTGTCGTCGTCACTCATCGGCCTCACGCCCGGAACACATGGCGGCGGATCGCGGCCGCGTTGGAGAAGATCCGGATGCCGAGGACGACCACCACACCCGTGGACAGCTGCGCACCGACGCCCAGCTTGTCGCCGAGGAAGACGATCAGTGCGGCCACGACGACGTTCGACAGGAACGAGACCACGAAGACCTTGTCGACGAAGATCCCGTCGAGCATGGCCCGCAGGCCGCCGAACACCGCGTCGAGAGCCGCGACCACGGCGATCGGGAGGTAGGGCTCGACCACCGCCGGCACCTCGGGGCGGAGCAACAGTCCCGCCACGACTCCCAAGACCAGGCCCAGTACGGCGATCACGATGTGCCCTTCCCTGTCTCTGCCGTGCCCTGACCGGCGGGCGTGCCACCGGCGGTCCTCGGCTCTGCGGTACGTACGATCAGACTCGGTGCCGCCGGCAGACGCACCCGTTCCTGGGCGGAGACGCTGCTCCGGATTCCGAAGTTCTCCTCCAGCGCGTGGAGGTACCGGCCGTCCGCGCTGTCCTGGAAGGCGGTGCTCAGCCTCTTCCCGTCCCCGACGGCGAGCACCGTGTAGGGCGGCACCAGCGGCCTGTTGTCGACGAGTACGGCGTCACCGGCGGCCCTGATCGCGGACAGGGCCGTCAGCCGCTGTCCGTTGATCGCGACGGCCTCCGCGCCGGACTGCCAGAGTCCGTTGACGACGCGCTGCATGTCGCGGTCGCGGACCCGGCCGGTGTCGGAGAAGCCATTGCCCTCCCGCGGCCCCCCGCCGCCCGTCTTACTGTCCTTGGCATCGTCGACCACCAGCTTGACCCCCTGGCCGGTCACCTCGGTCGCGCCGGAGAGCAGCGCCACGAGGTCCCCCTGGTGCCCGCCCCGCTGCTGGAGCGCCTTGCGCTGCCGCTCGCCGACCTCCTCGCGGAGGCTGTCGACGTCCTGCTCCAGTTCGTCCGCCGCCGTGGTCTCGGCCTCGATGCGGTCGATGAGTTCTTCGCGTTCCTTCGCCACGACGGGTGCCGATATCCGCGCCTGCGCAGCGCCGAGGGTGACCACCAGCGCCGCCAGCACCAGCCCGGCCGCCAGCCACAGCTTGGCCCGAAGCGTCTGGGGCAGCTGTCCGCCCTGCGCGTCCCTGCGGGCCGCCGCCTCCGCGTATCCGTCGTCGAGGCTGTGGTCCATGACGTTGTTCAGCAGCGACATCGACGCATCGGGACGCGGCGGTGAGGCTGTCCTCGGTACGGGGGGCTGCTGCGGCATGCCGCACATCGTCGCACGTCGCAGCCGCTACCGCCGAATGGCCCCACGGTTGTGCCGGGATGCGGACGGCACCGCACCCCGGCACTCCGGCCCCAGACCTCGGGCAGGCTCACTGCTTCGTGTCGTCACCTGCGCTTTCCACGACCGCGGACCACTCGCCGAGGAGTGCCTGGGCGGACGCGTCGTCAGGGCCCTCGGCCCACAGATGGGTGACTGCCTCGGACGGGTCGGGGAGCACGAGGACCCAGCGGCCGTCGGCCTCCACGACGCGGACACCGTCCGTCGTGTCCACGAACCGGTCGCCGGCGGCCTCGACGACCCGGCGCATCACCAGACCCTTGACGGCCCACGGCGTCGCGATGTCCTTGCGGAGCACATGTGCCCTCGGGATACGGGCGTCGATCTGGCTGAGTGTGAGCTGGGTACGGGCCACCAGGCCGAGGAGCCGTACGAACGCGGCCGGGCCGTCGAAGACGCTGCTGAACTCCGGAACGATGAAGCCACCGCGGCCGTCGCCGCCGAAGATGGTGGACTCCTCCCGGCAGACCCGGGTCAGGTCGTCGGGGGAGGTGGTCGTCCACTCCACCTGAGTACCGTGGTATGCGGCGACCTGCTCGGCGATGCGCGTCGTCGTGACGGGCAAGGCCACCTTGCCGCTGCGGCGTTCCGCGGCCACGAGGTCCAGCATGACGAGCAGCGCCCTGTCGTCCTCCACGATCCGGCCACGCTCGTCCACGAACGACAACCGCTCGCCGACGGGGTCGAAGCGCACGCCGAAGGCCGCGTGTGCGGACGCCACGATCTCGCCCAGCCGCACCAGGCCCTGCCGGCGCTGCTCGATCGTCTCGGTCGGCCGCGACTCGTCCAGCCCGGGGTTGATCGTCAGCGCGTCCACGCCGAGCCTGCCGAGGAGGCTCGGCAGTACGAGACCGGCGCTGCCGTTGGACGCGTCGATGACGACCTTGAGGCCCGCCTCCGCGATCCCGCTGGTGTCGACGTTGCGCAACAGGGAGCCCGTGTAGGAGTCGTAGATACTCGCCGGGAAGGAGAGGTCTCCGATCTCCCCGGGGAACGCGCGCCGGTACTCCTGGCGCGCGTACACGCGGTCGAGCTTCCGCTGGCCTCCCTGGGACAGGTCCGCGCCTCGTTCGTCGAAGAACATGATGTCGACCGAGTCGGGCACGCCCGGCGAGGTGCGGATCATGATGCCGCCGGCGCTGCCTCGGGCCGTCTGCTGCCGGGCGACCGGCAGTGGGACGTTCTCCAGGTCGCGTACGTCGATGGCACTGGCCTGGAGTGCGGAGATCACCGCGCGTTTGAGGGCTCGCGCGCCTCGGGAGTGGTCACGGGCCGTGGTGACGGTCGCGCCCTTCTTCAGCGTGGTGGCGTAGGCGCCCGCGAGTCGCACGGCCAGTTCGGGCGTGATCTCGACGTTGAGGATTCCCGATACGCCCCTGGCCCCGAAGAGGTGCGCCTGGCCGCGGGACTCCCAGATCACCGAGGTGTTGACGAAGGCGCCGGCCTCGATGGTCTTGAACGGATAGACCCGAACGTTGCCCTGGACGATCGACTCCTCGCCGATCAGGCACTCGTCACCGATGACCGCGCCGTCCTCGATCCGCACGGCGCGCATGATGTCGGTGTTCTTGCCGATGACGCAGCCGCGCAGATTGCTGTGGGGCCCGATGTAGACGTTGTCGTGGATGACGGCCCGGTGCAGGAACGCACCCGATTTCACCACCACGTTGGACCCGACCACGGTGTGTTCGCGGATCTCGACGTCAGGCTCGACCTTGGCGTAGTCACCGACATAGAGGGGCCCTCGCAGCACGGCGTCCGGATGCACCTCGGCGCCCTCCGCCACCCAGACTCCGGGCGAGATCTCGAAGCCGTCGATGTCCACGTCGACCTTGCCCTCGAGCACGTCGGCCTGCGCCTTCACATAGCTCTCGTGGGTGCCGACGTCCTCCCAGTAGCCCTCGGCGATATAGCCGTAGATCGGCTTGCCTTCCTTCATCAGTTGCGGGAAGACATCACCGGACCAGTCCACCGAGACATCCGGCTCGACGTAGTCGAAGACCTCCGGCTCCATCACGTAGATACCGGTGTTCACGGTGTCCGAGAAGACCTGGCCCCAGGTGGGCTTCTCCAGGAACCTCTCGACCTTGCCCTGTTCGTCCACGATCGTGATGCCGAATTCCAGTGGATTCGGCACCCGGGTCAGGCACACCGTGACCAGTGCGCCCTTCTCCTTGTGGAACCGGATGAGATCCGAAAGGTCGAAGTCGGTGAGCGCATCGCCGGAAATGACGAGGAATGCATCGTCCTTGAGCGCCTCTTCCGCATTCTTCACACTGCCCGCGGTACCGAGTGGCTTCTCCTCGTGCGCATAGGTGAGCTCCATCCCCAGCTCTTCACCGTCGCCGAAGTAGTTCTTGACGAGGGAGGCGAGGAACTGGACGGTAACGACCGTCTCAGTGAGCCCGTGCCGCTTGAGCAGGCGCAGCACATGCTCCATGATCGGCCTGTTGACCACCGGCAGCAGTGGCTTGGGCATGCTCGAGGTCATGGGGCGAAGTCGTGTTCCTTCGCCACCAGCCATCACGACGGCCTTCATGTCGGAAGCGTCCTCCTTGAAGAGACGACGGTCCAGCCGACTTCACCCGTCCGGGCAGGCCCCTGTCCAGTTCTCATGCGGACCGGCGGGACTCTGCACAGCTCTGTGCATACGGCTCAATCGGCCACGGCGTCAGCCTTGACGAGTCGGCGGACCTGGACCACATAGAGGATCCCTGCCCACCAATACAGAGTTGTACCCCATCCTGCGAACGCCCATCCGAAGACTGCGGCGAGTGACGCAAGCCACCCGTCTCCGTCGCTGAGCAGCAGGAGCGGGAACGCATACATCAAGTTGAAGGTAGCCGCCTTGCCCAGAAAGTTCACCTGGGGAGGCGGATAGCCGTGCCGGCGCAGGATTCCCACCATCACGAGGAGCATGAGGTCCCTGGCCAAAAGTGCCGCGGTCAACCAAAGAGGCAGGATCCCCCGCCAGGTCAGCCCCACCAGGGTGGAAAGGATGTAGAGCCGGTCAGCGGCGGGGTCGAGGATCCGGCCCAGGCTGCTGATCTGGTTCCAACGCCGGGCGAGCTTGCCGTCGAGATAGTCGCTGACGCCACTGAGCGCGAGCACGAGCAGCGCCCAGCCGTCGGCCTTCGGGCCGCCGAACTCGGGCAGGAGGATCAGCCACAGAAACAGCGGCACGCCGAGCAGGCGGGCCATACTGAGGATGTTGGGGATGGTGAGTACCCGGTCGGTCTGAACGCGGGTCTCCTGGACCTCCACCCGGGGGCCTCCTGCCGAACGTACCAACGATGCCTCCTGACCTTACCTTCAGCAGGAAGAGCGGTGTACACAGGGGTGGCGGTCGCTCAGGCACGACCCGTCCCCCACGACCCGTGCCCGGGTCCCCCCCCGGAACGCGAAAAAGCCCCGGACCGTGTCGGTCCGGGGCTTTCCCAGAAGAATTGTTCGGCGGTGTCCTACTCTCCCACAGGGTCCCCCCTG
>NZ_JBFAMM010000027.1:0-110649 GCF_040656535.1 Streptomyces sp. NPDC049887
CCCGACGCCCAGTCACGCGCCTCGACGATTCCGGTGGACAGCCCGCGTGTCACCGCGTCCAGCGCGGTCCCCGCGCCGACCACTCGGCCGCCGACGCCCCGCTCCCGCGCGAGGTCGTCTACCGTTCGCTGAAGGTCGACGAGGTGCCGGCCGCGTACGTCGTCCTCATCGACACCTCCAGCTCCATGCAGGACCGCGGCCCCGACGGCGCACCGCTCTACGCCACCGTCAAACGGCGGCTGGACGCCTTCCTCCGGACCCTCACCCCCGCCGACGAGGTCGCGGTCGTCACCTTCGGCCGGGCCACGAGCGTCATCCACCCCATGTCCCCGGTGAAGGCGAAGGGCGGCGGCAGCCTCTTCGCCAAGGGGCTCCCGGCCACCGCCACGGAGTCGGCCAGCGACCACGGGTCCGCTCTGGAGGCCGCCGCCGAGCAGCTCAACCGCAGCACGGCCCCGGTCGGGGCGGTGCTCCTGCTCACCGACGGCGCCGTCAACGCACCGGGCAGCCCTTACGAACGCCGGGGCACTCCGGAGTGGAAGCGCCTCAAGGAGCGCTATTCGGCGATGGGCACCAACCGGAAGATCGTCGGCTACGGCGTGCCGCTCGCCGAGGGCACGCGCGTCGGCGAGGTCCTCGGCGGGGCGTTCGGCGCCCCGCGCATCCTGCCCGTGGACCCTGCGGCGCTGGGCACCCAGCTCGGTGTCGCCAAGGACCAGGTGCGCGCGGAGAAGGCCGTGAGCGTCCTCCGGGCGGACGAGGGGAAGGGGGTGGACGTCTCCGTCGAAGGGGAAGGGGTGCGCCGCCCCGGGCCCGGGGCGTTCACCCTGGCCACCGGGGACCGTACGGGCGCCCGCTCCAGGACCGTGCGCGTCACGCTGTCGTCCGAGGCCCGGCACGTCCCGCTGCGGGTCACCCTGCGGGCAGCCGCCGAACGAGGCGGTCCGGACGTCGCCGTCAGCGGTGCGGGGCGGGCCGTGGACCTGGCTCCGGGGCAGAGCCGCACCGTCGAACTGAAGCTGTCGTGGAATCAGGATCCGGAGTTCGCCCTGATCCCGGGAGCCCGGGACTTCCGCGCCGGGCTGGACCTCCGGGCCGATGTCTCCTCGCCGTGGACACCCGCCGTCCGCGGCTCGCTGGGATACGCGAAGTTCACCACGGGCGGCCCGTCCGTCACGGACGTGGACCTCGTCGGGACCGTCCCCGGCCGGGCCCCGGGCTGGTTCCCTCCGCTGGTGCTGCTCGTCGCCCTGCTCGCAGGGGCGGCCGGGTGGCGTGCGTACAAGCGTCGCCGTCCCGCGCTGTCCGGTGCGCTGACCGTGACCGACCTGCGGACGGGGGACCGCCGGACGCTGGTGCTGCGCGGCCGGGAGGTCAGCGGGGAGACGGACGCCGGCGACGTACGGGCCCGGATCACCGTCCGCGGACGCCACGAGGGCGGTCGGCTCGTGCTCGTGCTGCGGTGCGACCGCGAGTCCCCGCGACCCGGCGGGGAGCGGCTGCACGGCAGCGGTACGTGCGAACTCGGCAAGTCGACCGTGCTGTGCGGCATCGGGTTCTCGCACGAGACCGGGAGCCAGGCCGTCCTCACGCAGTGAGCCGAATGCTCCGGAAGCCTCCCGCTCGACGGCGTCCCGGGGAATCCGTGCAGTACCACCCACCCGCACCAGCCGCCCGAGGAGAGGACCCCGTCATGGTGAAGCCGCTGGACCCGGCCGTCGACCCGCCCGAGGCCGCGGGGTTCCGGCTGCTTGGCAGACTGGGCACGGGCGGGTTCGGCACCGTCTACCTCGGCCGCCCGTCGGGCGAGGAGCGGGGCCTCGACACCCTCGGGGCCGTGAAGCTGCTCAAGTCCGAGTTCACCGAGGACGCCCAGCATCTGCAGCGCTTCCACCAGGAGAGCAAGGCGCTCGACCGCTGCAAGGGCGCCCGCATCCCCGAGCTGCTCGTCTTCGACTTCGGCGCGGGACGGCAGCCCACCCTGGCGACGCGCTTCATCCCCGGCCTCTCGCTCCACCGCATACTGGAGTCGCACGGGGGCGCACTGCCCCGCGACACGGTGCACTCCGTCGCCGCCGAACTCGTCGACACCCTGAGCACCGCGCACGGCAAGGGCCTTCTGCACCGGGACCTGCACCCCGGCAATGTGCTGTTGACCCAGGACGGGCCCTGGATCATCGACTTCGGGCTGACCCGCATCCGGGGCCAGCGGGTGACGGTGAGCCTGGACACCGTCATCGGCCATCCGCACTTCTGCGCACCCGAGCAGATCATGGGCCTGTCGAAGACGGTGAACGCCACCGACGTCTTCGGGATCGGCGCGATCGTGCTCTACGGGCTGACCGGGCATCCGCCGTACACCGGGGAGCGGGACGCCCGCGCGATGCTGCTGCGCCGGGTGTCGGGCACCGCGCCCGATCTGTCGGGGTTGCCGGACGACCGGTCGGGGCGCCTGGTCCGGGCCTGCCTGGCGGAGGACCCGGCCGACCGCCCGACCCTCGCCGAGGTCGCCGAGGGCTTCGGCGAACCGGGCACCCTCAGGCTCCCGGGCGACGTCGCCCGGTCCCTGGCCCGGTACCGGTCCGAGCTGAGGGAACTGCTCACGGGCGCCGGCAACGGCGCCGACCTCACCGTGCCGTTCCGCGCCGGCCGGTGCAGTTGGAGCGCCGGCGCGGGGGAATGGCCGCACCAGGTCGTGTCCACCGGCCACGGCGGCGTCGTGACCGCGGACGGCGGCGGCGACGTGCGCTGGCTCGACGCGTCGACCGGTCGGGAGCAGGCCCGGCACCGGGACTTCGCTCCCCCTGTCCAGCTGTGCGCCGAGGGCGCTCTGCTGCTGGTGTGCGACGCCGCGGGCCGGCTGGAGTCCTGGGACACCCGAGCCCGCACCCTCTGGTGGTCCGTCCCCGCCGGGAGCCTCCCGCACGCGCGGGTGCTGCTGCGCGGGCAGAGCGTGTTCCTCGGTGACGGGACGGGCCGCATCCACCACTTCGACGCCGTCACCCGCCGGGTCTGGTGGCGTACCGAACCGCTCTCGGACTCCGACGGCGGCCCGGCCGAGCCGGTCGCGGCCGGTCCCCGGCACCTCTACCTCTCGGCCGCGCAGGGCCGCGAACTGCTCGCGGTCGACGACGAGGAGGGCCGGGCCTGCTGGGACCGGGCCGTGCGGTTACCCGCACTCGTGCCGGCGGCGCCGCTCGCGCTGGACGACGGCGTCGTGGTCGCCGACGGCGACGGCGGACTGCGCCGCCTGGCGGCTGCCGACGGCGGCACGCTGTGGGAGACCCGGCTCGGTGCGCCGGTGGTCGCCCCGCCCGTACGGGTCGCCGGCACGGTGATCGTCGGGGACACCGCGGGCATCGTGCACTGCCACAGCGCCAAGACCGGCGAGGAGGTCTGGCGAGCCCAGTACGCGGACGGCGAGGAGTTCTTCTCGCTGTGCACCGACGGAACCGCGGTCTACGCGGGCGGCTGGCACGGCCGGCTGCATCTGCTGGACGCGGCGGACGGCTCCTCCCTGCAGAGCTTCGACCTGGGCGGCCAGATCCTCGCCACCGCCCATGCCCCGGACGCCCGCACCGTCTACGCGGCCGCCTCCCACGGCAGCCTGCACGCGCTCCCGGCGGCCGCCGGCGGCGCGGCGGACGGAACCCGCGGGCCGTAGCCCGCACCGGGGTCGTGCATCGTGGCCGGTGCCGGGACGACCGCCCCCGTCCGGCCTCGTGCGAACCCCTGTTCGCGGCGCGGGACGCGGCACGGCCCGGGATCCGCCGATGGAGGCACGGCTCGATGCGCCCTCCTCGCGCCGTGGTTGAGCCGGGCGGCACGCCGTTACGGTCGAGAGGTCGGACGGGCGCACAGCGTCGTGCGTCCCCGGATGAACCCCGTTTCGAAGGTGGGACCCGTGAAGGCCATTCGTCGATTCACCGTCCGCCCCGTCCTCCCCGAACCCCTCGCCCCGCTCAGCGAGCTGGCCCGCAACCTGCGCTGGTCGTGGCACGCGCCGACCCGGGAGCTGTTCCGCAGCGCGGACCCGTCCGGCTGGCGGGCGTCCGGCGGCGACCCGGTGCGGCTGCTCGGTTCGGTGACCGCGGGGCGACTCGCCGAACTCGCCACCGACCCGGAGTTCCTGTTCCGCGTCTCGGAGTCCGCCCGCGACCTGGACGGGTATCTGCGCGGGCGGCGCTGGTACCAGGAGCAGTCCGGTGACGGCGCGCCCCTGCCCGCCGCCGTCGCCTACTTCTCGCCGGAGTTCGGAATCACCGCGGCGCTGCCGCAGTACTCGGGCGGTCTGGGCATACTCGCCGGCGACCATCTGAAGGCCGCCAGCGACCTGGGAGTGCCGCTGATCGGCGTCGGACTGCTCTACCGGCACGGCTACTTCCGCCAGTCGCTGTCCCGCGACGGCTGGCAGCAGGAGCACTACCCCGTCCTCGATCCCGACGAGCTCCCGCTGACCCTGCTCCGCGAGCCCGCCGGCAGCCCCGCCCAGGTGTCCCTCGACCTGCCGGGCGGCCGCTCACTGCGGGCCCGGATCTGGCAGGCGCAGGTCGGTCGCGTACCGCTGCTGCTGCTGGACTCGGACGTGGAGGAGAACGCGCCGGGGGAGCGGGACGTCACCGACCGGCTGTACGGCGGTGGCAGCGAGCACCGGCTGCTGCAGGAGGTGCTCCTGGGCATCGGTGGGGTCCGCGCGGTCCGCGCGTACTGCCGGCTCACCGGCCACCCCGAGCCCGAGGTCTTCCACACCAACGAGGGCCACGCCGGTTTCCAGGGGCTGGAGCGGATCCGGGAGCTGCTGACGTACGGTCTCGACTTCGACGCCGCGCTGGAGGCGGTCAGGGCCGGGACGGTGTTCACCACCCACACCCCCGTCCCGGCCGGTATCGACCGCTTCGACCGCGAGCTGGTCGCCCGTCACTTCGACGAGGGCGGCGAACTGCCCGGCGTCGACGCGGGACGGGTGCTGAGGCTGGGCACGGAGAGCTACCCCGGCGGCGAGCCGCGCGTGTTCAACATGGCGGTGATGGGGCTGCGCCTCGCGCAGCGCGCCAACGGCGTCTCCACGCTGCACGGCGCCGTGAGCCGGGAGATGTTCCGCGGTCTGTGGCCGGGCTTCGACACGCCGGAGGTTCCCATCACCTCGGTCACCAACGGGGTGCACGCCCCGACCTGGGTGGCCCCGGAAGTGCTCGCCCTCGGCGACGACGTCGCGGCGACCCCGGACGCCGATCTCTGGGAGCTGCGCCGGGTACTGCGGGAGCAGCTGGTGCACGAGGTGCGTGAGCGGCTGTACGTCTCGTGGCGCCAGCGCGGTTCCGGCACGGCGGAACTGGGCTGGATCGACGGGGTGCTGGACCCGGACGTGCTCACCGTCGGGTTCGCCCGCCGGGTACCCGCGTACAAGCGGCTCACCCTGATGCTGCGCGACCGGGAGCGGCTGGCGGAGCTGCTGCTGCACCCCGAGCGGCCGGTGCAGATCGTCGTCGCCGGCAAGGCGCACCCCGCCGACGACGGCGGGAAGCGGCTGATCCAGGAACTGGTGCGGTTCGCGGACGACCCGCGGGTGCGGCACCGGATCGTCTTCCTGCCCGACTACGGCATGGCGATGGCGCGGCGGCTCCTGCCGGGCTGCGACGTGTGGCTGAACAATCCGCTGCGGCCGCTGGAGGCGTGCGGCACCAGCGGGATGAAGGCCGCGCTCAACGGATGCCTCAATCTGTCCGTGCTCGACGGCTGGTGGGACGAGTGGTACGAGCCGGACTTCGGCTGGGCCGTGCCCACGGCCGACGGCACCGCCGCGCACGACCAGGACCGCCGCGACGACCTGGAGGCCGCCGCGCTGTACGGGCTGGTCGAGGAACGCATCGCGCCGCTGTTCTACGACCGGGGCGCGGACGGGGTCCCCGCCCGCTGGACCGAGATGGTCCGGCGCACGCTCACCGCACTGGGCCCGAAGGTGCTCGCGGACCGCATGGTCCGCGAATACGTGGAACGGCTCTACGCCCCGGCCGCCCGCGCCCACCGGCTGCTCGCCCTGGACACCGGCGCGGCCGGCGAACTGGCCGCCTGGAAGGCCCGGGTGCGCGCGGCCTGGCCCGGAGTCTCGGTCGGCCACGTCGAGGCGGGAGCGGACACGGGCGCGGCGGAGCTCGGTTCGACGCTGGCGCTGCGCGTGTCCGTCACCCTCGGCACGCTCCGGCCCGAGGACGTCGAGGTGCAGGCCGTGGCGGGCCGGGTCGACTCGGACGACGCGATCGCCGATCCCCAGACCTTTCCGCTGAAGCCTGCCTCCGGCGGTCCCACCACGGCCGGGCGGTGGATCTACGAGGGCCCGCTCGCCCTCGACCGCACCGGTCCGTTCGGCTACACGGTCCGGGTGCTGCCCGCGCACCCGCTGCTGCCGCACGGGGCGGATCCCGGCCTGGTGGCGTGGCCGTCCGAGGTGACCGGGGAGGGCGCGGGGGTGCTGATGCGCTGAGGCCCGGCGGATCGTGCGGTCGGGCGTGCGGAGACGCGCGGGTCCGTTCGCGTCCGACGGGTTCCCCGCGCGGGACCGCCCGGGGGAGCGGGAGCTCCCCCGGGCGGTCCCGGCGGTGCGGCACGGGCCCGACGGGCCGCGGTGCCTTACGGGAACGTCAGCTTGACGTTGCTGATGTAGCCGGTGTCGTAGCGGGCGACGTCCTGGACCCGCAGGTTCCAGGTGCCGTTGGCCACCTCACTGGAGGCGTTGACGGTGTACGTGGCGATGACGTCGTCCGCCGAGTCGCTGCCGCTGGAGTTCTTCAGGCGGTAGGCCGTGCCGTCGGGGGCCACCAGGTCGATGACGAGGTCACCGCGCCAGGTGTGCTTGATGTCGACGTCGACCTTGAGGTTCGACGGGGCGTTGCCGGCGATACCGGTGACCGCGACCGGGGAGCTCACCGTGCCGAGGTCCGGGATGTTCACGTCGTTGGTGTTCTCGAAGACCTTGCCGGGGCCGGGCTCGCCCCCGCCGGGCCGGGAGCCGACGTTGATGCCGGCCCAGGCGTCGGTCACGGCCTTGACCTCGGCGCTGTTCGCGCCGTACAGCTCCGTCGCGACCGCGAGCGTGCCGGTGCGGGCGCCCGCGTAGTTGGTGGTCGAGTTGAACTTCGTGGTGAGCGCCTTGAACCAGATCAGCGACGCCTTGTCGCGGCCGATGCCGGTGACCGGCAGACCGTCCGACGTCGGGGAGTCGTAGTTCACGCCGTTGATGGTCTTCGCGCCGCTGCCCTCGGAGAGCAGGTAGTACCAGTGGTTCGCCGGGCCCGAGGAGTAGTGCACGTCGATCCCGCCGATGCCCGAGTACCAGGCGTCCTTGGACTTGCCGTCCTTGCTCGGCTTGTCCATGTAACGCAGCGGGGTGCCGTTGCCGTTGATGTCGATCTTCTCGCCGACGAGGTAGTCGCCCACGTCCTGGGCGTTGTTGGCGTGGAACTCGACGGCGGCGGCGAAGATGTCGGACGTCGCCTCGTTGAGCCCGCCGGACTCGCCGCTGTAGACCAGCCTGGCGGTGTTGGAGGTGACCCCGTGCGTCATCTCGTGCGCGGCCACGTCGATCGACGTCAGCGGCTTGGCGTTGCCCGCGCCGTCGCCGTAGGTCATGCAGAAGCAGCTGTCCTGCCAGAACGCGTTGATGTAGTTGTTGCCGTAGTGGACCCGGGAGTACGCGCCGACGCCGTCACCCCGGATACCGGAACGGCCTTGCACGTTCTTGTAGTAGTCCCAGGTCAGCGCCGCGCCGTAGTGCGCGTCCGCACCGGCGGTCTCGGCGTTCTGCGGGGTGCCGTCGCCCCAGGTGTCGTCGGGGCCGGAGAACAGGGTGCCGGCTCCGGACGTGCCGCGGTTGAGGTTGTTGGTCTTGTGGTTGCCGCGGGTGGTGTCGGTCAGGGTGTACGACGGCGCGGTGCCCAGCGTCACCTGGCCGCTGTACATCGTGTTGCCCGTGCCCTCGTGGACCGCCTGCCACTCGTACAGCTTCGCCCCGGTGGTGGCGTCGGTGACGACATGCAGCTCGTTGGGGGTGCCGTCGTGCTGCAGACCGCCGACGACGGTCTCGTAGGCCAGCGTCGGCTTGCCCTGGGCCATCCAGACCACCTTGCGCGGGGCCCGGTCGGCGGCGGTGTCCTTCGAGCCCTCGGAGCGTGCGGCGGCCACGGCCTGGCGTTCGGCGGCGGCGGGAGCGACGTCGGCGCTGGTGTCGACGTTCTTCAGTGCGGCGGTCGACGCCTTGCTGACGGACTCGGTCCGTCCCGCCTTCGTCTCGGCGACCACCAGGTCGCCGCCGAGCACGGGCAGGCCCGCGTAGGTGCGCTCGTAGCGGGTGTGCGTGGTGCCGTCCTGGTCCTGGACGACATCGCGCACGACGAGCTTCTCCTGGGCGCCGAGGCCGAGTTCGGCCGCGGTCGCCGCCTTGGTGGCGTTGGCCTCGCGGAGCAGCTCCGCCCGCTGGGCGGGGGAGAGCTGGGCGGGCAGCGCGCCGGGGTCGGCCCCGGAGGCGGACTGCTGCTTCGGGGCGATCGGCGCGGCGTCGGGGGCCGCGGCGGCGGAGCCGGACTGGACTCCGACGGCCAGGAGGGCTGCGACTGCGAGCAGAGCGCCGGTCGCGGACGCGCGACGGCTGGGCGTGGGTCTCACGCGAACTCCTTCTGCGAGGGGGGTCGAAGGCGGCTGGGTGGGCCGCCCGGCAGAGCTGAGGAGCATGTAGTGCGTGGATCGGTGGAAGAGTCGCAGGAGTGGACGCCTCCTGTCAGGAGCGCGTCAACAGAATGGCCGGATTGCGTCCGTTGAGTGAAAGGCCATGTTCGTTAAGCGGACGTTTCGCCGGGTGTTGCGTCGACGTCGTCCGGTGGCCGTGTCAGGCGGAACGCGAGGGTACCGGGAGGGTGCGGACTGAAGACATCCGCTTCGGGGACGGTGGAGGGCAGAGGGTACGCGCCACCCGTCGGGCGGACGCCCGTGCATGGCTCGTTCCTGCAGTGCGGCCGTTCCGCTCCCCGTCCGGCGCCGGCCCGCCGGGACATACGGCACGACCGCCTTCGGCCGTGCCGTATGTCCCGGGCCAGGGCGGGAACCGTTCGGGAATTGTCTGAAAAGGCGTCAGCTGTACGGCTCAGCGGGATGCGCAGAGCGGCGGCAGCCGGTCGACGGGAACGTCCGTCGGGGACCCGGCCGGCGGGCCGCCGGGTGTGCGCGCTTCGGCGGTCAGGCCGTCACCACGTCCCCTTCGTGGCCGGGCCGATCGCGACCCCCGTCGGCCCGTCGCCGACCTGGACGGTGCCGACGACCCGGTCCCGGCGGGTGGAGATCACCGACACCTCGTCGTCCGCGAAGTCGGTGACATACACCCGCGAGCCGTCCGGGGTGACGGCGATCCCGTTGGGCTCCTCACCGACGGGCACGGTGTCCACGACCTCGTCCCGGCGGGTGTCGATCACCGACACGTCGTCGCTGAGCGTGTTGGCGACGTACACGCGGCGGCCGTCGGGAAGCACGGTCACCCCCGCCGGCCCTTCGCCCGCCGCGACGGTGGCGACGACCTCCTCCCGGCGGGTGTCGACGACGGACACATCACCGGAGGTGAGGTTGGTGACGTACACGCGGGAACCGCTCGGGGTGACCGCCAGGGCGGTCGGCCCCTCTCCCACGGGCACGGTGCCGACGACCCGGTGTCGACGGGTGTCGACGACCCACACCTCGTTCGAGCCGGCGCTCGCGACGTAGAGCCGGGAGCCGTCCGGCAGGAACGCGAGGCCCAGTGGGGCGTCGCCCACGTCGACGGTGGCGACGACACTGTTGCGGCGGGTGTCGATGACGGAGACGTCGTCGGATGCCACGTTGGCGACGTAGGCGCGGCGGCCGTCGGGGGAGAGGGCCACCCTGCTCGGCTCGTCGCCGACCGGCACGGTGTCCACGACCTCGTGGCGGCGGGTGTCGATCACGGACACCGTGTCCGCTCCGGAGTCGGTGACGTAGACCCGTGAACCGTCCGGGGCGACCGCGACGCTGTCGGGCCCGGTACCCACAGGGACCGTGTCCACGAGACCACCCGTGCGGGTGTCGATCACCGAGACCGAGTCGGAGTGGAGTTCGGCCACATAGGCCAGGGCTCCATGGCGTGGACCACCATCCGGCCGGTGCGTGCCGGCATGCTCCTCCGGTGCCCCCTGGGCACCGGAGGCCGAGACGGGCAACACCAGTCCCGCAAGCACCACGGACACCAGTGCCGCACGCAGTCCGGAACCGGGCAAAGGGACCTCCCACAGGAACGGCCGACGCCCCGCCAGGGGTGGGGCGGAGCCGGAACGGGTGTACGGCTGCGGCCTCCGGAACCGGGTGGCCCGGAACGACTCCGGCCGGTCACCCGGCCGTGACCCGACGGCCGATCCCGGTCCGCCGAGCGGCCGCCCACCGGCCTTCCCGCGCGTCCCGTGCCAGCCGCCGTGACCGAGCCGCGAACACGCTAGCCCCGTCGGGAGCGTCCCCCGCGGGGGACACGCGCCGGCACGTGCCGCGGCGGAAGCGGAGTCCGCCGAACAGGCCATCGGGTCCCGCGGAGAGCCCGAACGCACCCTCGGCCGGCGGTGTCCTGGCGCCCGGTACCCGGGCCGGCGCCTCTCGCCGGACCGGCGGATTCGCGTGCCGTGCTGCTGCCGGACCGGCGGCCTGCGGTGCCTCTCGCGGCAACGGCGGTCGGCGCCTTCCGCCCGGCCGCAGGCGGAGAGGCCGGCGGCCGGGCGGAAGCCGCCCGGTCCGTCTGTAGGTTCCGCTTGATCGTGACCACTGCGTCCTGCGGAAACGCCGGAATCCGGGTGTCGTGGGCACTGGCCGTTTCGGTGCATGGTGAGCAATCAGTTGGTCCTCGACCCAGCGAATGTTTACTCAGAGTGACGAATGGGATGCCTGAGTGAGGACTCTGGCGTTGTCGGAAGCCGGGGTCCGAGCGCCCTCTCAGGAGGGCTCCCAGACCGAGCAGTCGTGTGCGAACAGCACGCGCCGTGGATCGAAGGCAGCGAGACGGTCCAACCCCATGGTTGACGGGTGGGCAGTGGTTGCTCCAGGTGCTCAAGTCTGGCTTGCCGAGCGAGGTGTTCCGATCCGTATTGTGAGGCGAAGTCGTGGGCTTGGCCGGCGAGGATGACGGTGCCGTCGCTTTGCCTGACGACCAGGGACTGGTGACCGTCGGTGTGGCCGGGGATGATCCATGCTCCCGGCCAGACCTCGGTTTCTCCGGAGATCTCCTTGTAGGTTGCGTCAGGGAAGTCGATGAGCTCGTTGAAGGTGTAGCCGCTTTGGCGTGCAGCGTTCAGTTCCGCGTTCTGCACCAGGATTTCCACCGAGCAGGTTGTTTCCTCCGCAGTGGTCGAAGTGGAGGTGGCAGTTCACCACCAGGGAGATGTCCGAGAGGCAGGCCCCGGCTGCTGCGAGGGCGCTCTCCAGCCCACGGCGTTGAGGACGGTAGTGAGCTTCGGTTTCGGGATCAGCGAGGCCCATGCCGGTGTCGAAGAGGATCAGTCCTTCGTCACGTCGGACCAGGTAGGCAAGTACGGGTTCGACTCGCGGTTGCGGGCCGCCAGTCTCTGACGCGGGTCGGACGAAGTAGCCCAGGCCGAGGCGACGGACGGCTGTGTCGTGAGGCATCCTGGCATGGTGGCAAGTAGCGGCTTCTCTCGTGGGGCTGTAAGCCCAGAGCGGACAGGTGCGGACCAGACGTATTGGGCACCGAAGGCCGGGGATTGCGAGGTTGTCGGCGTGCGAGTCAACGCCAAGTGCAGCTGAATGTGCACAGCGCCGTGCGGATCGACGATAAGACGAGCGGAGGCAGGTCCGACCGCTTCAACCGACCGCGATCCGACCACCGGACTCAGCGAGACCCATAAGAACGGCCCGCCGGCCGCCGTGATGTTCCGCCCCCAGCGTCCCGGCATTGAGCGTGTGCCGCCGTATCCGCTTGTGCCGAGGGGAATGGGGACACCCGCCACCTGCCGGCACTGCACGGAGTCGTCCGCAAGCCCAGACACCGGGTGTGTCAGAGCCGTCTTGTGGTGAACAGGGTAGTTCCGTGCACCGCGTCCACTTCTTTCCGCTCGGTCTCGGTGAACCCGACCTTGGCCAGCACACGGCGAGAAGCGGTGTTCCAGTCCCAGACCGTGGCCCACAGACGTTCGTACTCAGACGATCTTGCCCATTCCAGAACCGCCAACGAGGCCTCGGTCGCGTATCCCTGGCACCAAACTTGGCGTAGCAGCTCGAATGCCAGTTCCGGTTCTCCTGCTGATCCTCGCCCGTTGTCGACGAGCCCGCAGTAGCCGATGACGTCGCGAGAGGCCTTCCGCTCGATCGCCAGCAACCCGGTCGACCAGAGCTGGTTGGTGCGGATCGATTCCTCGAGCTCCGCGACCGTGGGGTGTCCGTCTGCGTCGATTCGACGGTGCGGCGGCACTCGTGGATCACGTTCGGTCCACAGCTCACGCTGGACGACAGCCTCGGCTACCCGCCAAGGTCTGAGTAGCAGGCGACTCGTCTCCAGTACGACTTCGTTGTCCTGAGTGCCAACTGTCATGACAGCAAAGATCTCACGGGCGAACGCGCTGTCGTGCGCGGCGTTCATGGTGAGCGGTCCTCGAGCAGGGTCAGGAGCTGAGTGGCTTCGTTGAGGAATGCGCGTCCGGCTGCCGTGACGGTCAGGGGCCGGGTTCGTCCGAAGTCGATGATGGTGAAGCCTGCTGCTTCCTCGATCCGCTTGAGTTGGTAGTTGAGCGTGCCCCAGGTCACCCCGAGCTCGGTTGCAGCGTCTTGGAGAGTGCGATGCCTGGAGGTCAGGGTGAGGTGCCGTAGGCGTTGGGTGCAGTTTTTGGTCCGGCTGACGGCGTGCATCGCGGGAGACAGGTCGATGTCGAGCGGTGCAAAGGGGGTTGGTGAACTGACTGGTGGGGTGACGGGGGATGTTCCACTTGTTCACGAGTCGCATTACGTCGTCCTTGCGAACGCCCAGTTCACGGGCGATGTCGGGTGAAGAGCGCCCCTTGTGGTGGTACTCCTCTTCCAGCCAGGTGCGAGAGACGGTCTTCTCAAAGTGGCCGGCTGGGCGGCGTCGGCGGAGCGGGATGCCCGCTTCATCGAGTGCGTGCCGAACGGTACTGATGCTGCAACCCGCCAGCTCGGCGATTTGATGGTGACGCTACTGCTGTTCCTGGTAGAGCTGTTGAAGGCTCCGTGGGGCCAGGACTCCCTGTCGTGGGGTGCGTCGGCCCGGGGCGGGTGACCGCTGCTGGACGGGATGCGGTGCGGTGGTGCCGAAGGTCTCGACCGCGAGCCGAGTGGTGGGTCATCCCGTGTACCGACCGGACATCCCGCCACGGCATCGACTCCGCGAAGTCCGCCGACCGCAACTGTCGTACCGGCACTTCACGTACCGCCGCATCCTCGTACCGGATCGAGGCCGTTGGAACCTTGCGCGTACGACGACCGCTGCCCTTGCTCCGTTCCGCCATGACGAGGACGGTACGAAGCAAGGACAGCCGGCACCCAGTGAAGATCGAAAGAGATCCGGCGGAGATCGCTACTGACCGTAGCCGTTGTCAACCGGATCGCGGATTTGCTAATCCACTGCTAACGAACCACCTTCATTGCTAACGAAGTCGCGGATCCTGGACGTCCCGCCCTCAGACCAGGCTCTCCCGCCATGCCCGGTGCAGCCCCGCGAAGCGGCCCGTGCCGTCGATGAGGGAGGACGGGCTGCCGTCCTCGACGATGCGGCCGCGCTCCATCACCAGGACCCGGTCGGCGATCTCCACCGTCGACAGGCGGTGGGCGATGACGATCGCCGTACGACCGCGCAGGACCGTGTCCATGGCCCGTTGAACCGCGCGCTCGCCGGGGATGTCCAGCGAGCTGGTCGCCTCGTCCAGGATCAGCACCGCCGGGTCGGCCAGCAGCGCCCGGGCGAAGGCGACGAGCTGGCGCTGGCCCGCCGAGATCCGGCCGCCGCGCTTGCGCACGTCGGTGTCGTAGCCCTCCGGCAGACCGCTGATGAAGTCGTGCGCGCCGATTGCCTTCGCGGCCTGCTCGATCTCCTCGCGCGTCGCGTCCGGCCGGCCGATGGCGATGTTCTCGGCGACCGTGCCCGAGAACAGGAAGGCCTCCTGGGTCACCATCACCACCCCGCGCCGCAGTTCGGGCACCGGCAGGTCGCGCAGGTCGGTCCCGTCGAGCAGGACCCGCCCGTCCGTCGGGTCGTAGAACCGGGCAAGCAGCTTCGCCAGGGTGGACTTGCCCGCGCCGGTCGAACCGACGACGGCGACGGTCTGGCCGGCGGGGATCGTCAGATCGAAGCGCGGCAGCACCTCTCCGCCCGTGCGGTAGGCGAAGCGGACGCCGTCGAAGACCACCTCGCGGCCGGGACCGGAGGCACCGGCGCGCTCCGGAAGCGCCTCAGGACGGGCGGGCTCCGGCACGGTCGGCGTCTGGGCGAGCAGGCCCGCGATCTTCTGCAGCGACGCGGCAGCCGACTCGTAGGAGTTGAGGAACATGCCGAGCCGGTCGATCGGGTCGTACAGCCGCCGCAGGTAGAGGACCGCGGCCGCCAGCACACCCAGCGCCAGCGTCCCCTCGGTCACCCGGTACGCACCCCACAGCACGATGCCCGCCACCGCGGTGTTGGCCACCAGTCGGGAGCCCACGACATAGCGGGCCATCTCCAGCAACGAGTCCCCGTTGCTGCGGGCGTGCCGGTCGTTCAGCGCCTGGAAGCGCTCGTCGTTCGCCCGCTCGCGGCGGAAGGCGCGCACCGGCCGGATGCCGTTCATCGTCTCCGCGAACTTCACGATGACGGAGGCGATGGCGGTGGACCGCTCGGCGAACACCACCGCGGCGCGGCGCCGGTAGAGCCGCACCAGCAGGTACAGCGGGACGAAGCTGAGCACGGCGAGACCGCCGATGCCGAGGTCGAGCCAGAGCAGCATCGCCGAGATGTAGACGAATGACAGGACGACGGCGAGGAGCTCCTGCAGCCCCTCGCTGAGGAGTTCGCGCAGCGACTCGACGTCCGTGGTGGAACGGGAGATCAGCCGACCCGAGGTGTAGCGCTCGTGGAAGTCCAGGCTCAGCGCCTGCGCGTGCCGGAAGATCCGGCCCCGCAGATCGAGCAGGGCGTCCTGGTTGACCCCGGCCGACGCGCGGATGAAGGCGTACTGGAACGCGCCCGACCCGATCGCGCACAGCGCGTACCCGGCGCCGACCACGACCAGGGGGCCATGGTCGCCGTCCCGCAGCGCGGGCACCCCCCTGTCGATGGCGAAGGCGACGAGCAGCGGGCCCGCCTGCGTCGCGGCCTGCTGGAGCAGCAGCAGCACGGCGGCGGCGACGACCCGGCCCCGGAGGGGGGCCAGCAGCGACCTCAGCAGTGCGCCGGTCGCGCCCTCGGGCGCGGGCAAGGCGTCCCGGTCGAAGGGATCGCCGCCCGCGCCCCCGGCATGCGCCTCCGCGCCGTGCGCGGCCGGGGCCGTGGGATCAGGGCCGTCCGGGCCCGTCACCTGGGTGTCCGCGCCGCGCGTGTCGGTGCGCTCCGCTCCCGGGCCCGATGCCCCCGGGCCCTTCGGGGCGCCGTCCGTGGCGTCCCCGGCGTCCGGTTGTGGCGTCGTCGCCGTCGATGACGTCATCGGTCTCGCTCCTCGGCATGAGCGCCCGACATCAGCCAGGCGTACTCGGCGTTGTCCCGCAGCAGTTCGTGGTGGGTGCCGACGGCCGCGACCCGGCCCTCCGACAGCAGCGCCACCCGGTCGGCGAGCAGCACCGTGGACGGGCGGTGCGCCACGACCAGGGCGGTGGTGTCGTCCAGGACCCTGCGCAGCGCCGCCTCCACGAGTGCCTCCGTGTGCACGTCGAGCGCCGACAGCGGGTCGTCGAGCACGAGGAACCGCGGCTTCCCGACGACCGCCCGGGCGAGGGCGAGCCGCTGCCGCTGGCCGCCCGAGAGACTGAGGCCCTGCTCGCCGACCTGGGTGCCGAAGCCCTGCGGCAGCGTGTGCACGAATCCCGCCTGGGCCACGTCCAGCGCGCGCCGCACCTCCTCGTCACCGGCGTGCTCCGCGCCCATCCGCACGTTCTCCCCGACGCTCGCCGAGAAGAGGGTCGGTTCCTCGAACGCCATCGACACCAGGGTGCGCAGCTCCTCGCGCGGCATGGCGGCGATGTCCCGCCCGTCCAGCGTGATGCGCCCGGAGGTCACCTCGTACAGCCGGGGGACGAGCGCGGTGAGCGTCGTCTTGCCGCTGCCCGTGCCGCCGACGAGGGCCATGGTCTCACCGGGCCGGACGTGCAGTTCGATGTCCCTCAGCACCGGTTCCGCATCCTCGGGCGCGTCGGGGTAGCGGAAGCGGACGCCCTCGAACCGCAGCCCGCCACCCTCGGAGGCGGCGCGCTCCGGTCTCCGCGGGGGTGCGGGGACGGCCGGCGGACGTGCGGGGGAGGCGGACCCGCACCGGAGAGCCTTGCCCCGCACGGTCTCCCCCTCCCTCCGGTCCTCGTCGTGCCTCTCGTCCCGCTCCTCCTCGGCGTCCAGGACCTCGAAGTAGCGGTCCGCCGCCGTCGCCGCCTCCTGGCTCATGGCCAGCAGGAAGCCCATCGCGTCCACCGGCCAGCGCAGCGCGAGCGCCGTCGAGAGGAAGGCGACGAGCGTGCCGGCCGACAGGGTGCCGTCCGCGACCTGCATCGTGCCGAGCACCAGCGCGGCTCCGATCGCCAGCTCCGGTACGGTCATGATGACGCCGAAGATGCCCGCCAGCAGGCGGGCCTTGACCAGCTCGGTCCCGCGCAGCCGCTCGGACAGCGCCCGGAAGGCCGCCGCCTGGCTGCGGTGGCGGCCGAAGCCCTTGATGACGCGGATGCCGAGGACGCTCTCCTCGACGACGGTCGTCAGATCGCCCACCTGGTCCTGCGCCGTCCGCGCCACCGACGAGTAGCGCGCCTCGAACCGGGCGACGACGAACACCAACGGGGCCACCGGGGCCAGCAGCAGCAGACCCAGAGTCCACTGCTGGGCCAGCAGGATGCCCGCGCCGACGAGGATGGTCACGCCGTTGACGAGCAGGAAGGTCAGCGGGAAGGCGAGGAACATCCGCACGAGCATCAGATCCGTCGTCCCGCGCGACAGCAGCTGCCCCGACGCCCACCGGTCGTGGAACGCCACGGGCAGCCGCTGGAGGTGCCGGAAGAGATCGGCGCGCATCGCCGCCTCCACCCCGGCCAGCGGACGGGCCACCAGCCAGCGGCGGAAGCCGAACAGCACCGCCTCCGCGACCCCGAGCAGCAGCAGGTACAGCGCCCCGAGCCACACCCCGCCCACGTCCCGGTCGGCGACCGGTCCGTCCACCATCCACTTCAGGACGAGGGGGATCACGAGGCCCAGACAGGAGGCGACGATCGCGACGAACGCCGCCGTGAACAGCCGGGTCCTGACCGGGCGCACGTACGGCCACAGCCGCAGCAGGGAGCGGACGGCGGACCGGTCGGGCCGGGGGGCTTCAGCTGTGGTGGACATCAGGAGCGAGCCTACGGTTCACCACTGACAAGTCCCACCGAGTTTTCGCGGCCCCGCGGTCTCGCGGGCGCATGGCCTCGCGGTCTCGCGGTCTCGCGGGCGCGTGGGCACCGCCCATCGCGGCCTGCGGTGCCGCCCGGCCGGTCGTCCCGCTGCCGCGCCGGGCCGCCCGCTGTCGCCCTGCGGCAGCCGGCCGCCGTGCGCCGCCGCCCCGTCGCGCAACGGGCGCAGGACCGCCCCGGCGTCGCCGGTGCCCCGAACGGCGGGCGAGCCCGGCGCGTTCGTGCCGGGTCGGGGCCTCAGCCCCCGTCACGCACCCGCAGCAGCAGCACCGACCGCGCGGGCACGGTGGTCAGTTCCCCGCCCCGGTACACCGTGCCCGGCGCCGCTGACTGGTCCTCCAGCGAGGTGTCGACGACGAGTTCGTACTCCTCGGCCCACGGTGGTCCCGGCAGCCGGAAGGCGGTGGGACGGCCTGCGGCGTGCAGGACGACCAGGAAGCTGTCGTCGGTGACCTGGGCGCCCCTGGAGTCCCGGCCCGGGATGTCCCGGCCGGACAGGAACAGCGCCAGGGTGGAGGAAGGGGCGTACCAGTCCTGCTCGGTCATCTCCGCGCCGCGCGTCGTGAACCAGGCCAGGTCCCGCAGTCCGTCGGGGGTCTGCGGCCGGCCGGAGAAGAACGCCCGGCGCCGCAGCACCGGGTGCGCGCCGCGCAGCGCGAGCAGCCGGGAGGTCAGGGCCAGCAGCCCGTCCGGCCCCGGCCGGCCGAGCAGCGACCAGTCGAGCCAGCCGGTCTCGTTGTCCTGGCAGTAGGCGTTGTTGTTGCCGCCCTGCGTACGGCCCATCTCGTCGCCGGACACCAGCATCGGGACGCCCGTGGACAGCAGCAGTGTGGTGAGCAGATTGCGGATCTGCCGCCGGCGCAGGGCGTTGACGTCGGGGTCGTCCGTCTCGCCCTCGGCGCCGCAGTTCCAGGCGCGGTTGTCGTTCGTCCCGTCGCGGTTGCCCTCGCCGTTCGCCTCGTTGTGCTTGCGCTCGTAGCTGACCAGGTCGCGCAGGGTGAAGCCGTCGTGGGCGGTGACGAAGTTGACCGAGGCGTACGGCCGTCGTCCGCCCCAGGCGTAGAGGTCGCTGGAGCCGGACACCCGGTAGCCCAGGTCACGCAGATCGGGCAGCGCGCCCCGCCAGAAGTCCCGCACCGCGTCCCGGTAGCGGTCGTTCCACTCCGTCCACAGCGGTGGGAACGCGCCGACCTGGTAGCCGCCGCTGCCGACGTCCCACGGTTCGGCTATCAGCTTCACCCGGCGCAGCACCGGGTCCTGTGCGATCACGGCGAGGAAGGGGGACAGCATGTCGACGTCGTGCATCGAGCGGGCGAGGGCCGCCGCGAGGTCGAAGCGGAAGCCGTCGACACCCATCTCCGTGACCCAGTAGCGCAGCGAGTCGGTGATGAGCCGCAGCACCTGGGGCTGGACCACGTGCAGCGTGTTGCCGCAGCCGGTGTAGTCGGCGTAGCGGCGCGCGTCGGGCTGGAGCCGGTAGTAGCCGCGGTTGTCGATGCCCTTGAGGCTGAGCGTCGGCCCCAGCTCGCCGGCCTCCGCGGTGTGGTTGTAGACGACGTCGAGGATGACCTCGATGCCCGCCTCGTGCAGTGCGCGCACCATCCGCTTGAACTCGCCCACCTGCTGCCCCGCCGTCCCGGAGGCGCTGTAGCCGGCGTGGGGCGCGAAGTAGCCGATCGAGTTGTAGCCCCAGTAGTTCCTCAGGCCCCGCCGCAGCAGATGGTCCTCGTGCGCGAACTGGTGCACCGGCAGCAGCTCGACCGCCGTCACCCCGAGCCGCACGAGGTGGCCGATCGCCGCCGGGTGGGCCAGGCCCGCGTAGGTGCCGCGCAGCTCCGGGGGGATGCCGGGGTGCAGCCGGGTGAAGCCGCGCACGTGCAGTTCGTAGATGACGGAGTCCGCCCACGGCGTCTTCGGCCGCCGGTCGTCGGTCCACTCGTCGTCCGGCGCGTCGTCGTGGACGACCACTCCCTTCGGGACGTGCGGGGCCGAGTCCCGGTCGTCGCGCACGGTGTCCGCGACGTGCTGCTGCGGCCAGTCGCGGACGTGCCCGTACACCTCGGGCGGCAGCGCGTACTCGCCGTCGACCGCCCGGGCGTACGGGTCGAGCAGCAGTTTCGCCGGGTTCCAGCGCGCCCCCGTCCACGGGTCCCAGCGGCCGTGGACCCGGAAGCCGTACCGCTGCCCCGGTCCGACCCCGGGCACGAAGCCGTGCCAGATCTCGTGGGTGAGCTCGGTCAGCGGCAGCCGGACCTCCGCTCCGGACGCGTCGAAGAGGCAGACCTCCACGGCCTCGGCGCCGCCGGCCCACAGGGCGAAGTTGGTGCCCGCGACACCGTCGCGGCCGACCCGGTACCGCGCTCCCAGCGGGGTCGGCGCCCCCGGCCGGACCGGGGGTCCGGAGCGGTCCGTCCGTCTCGGCCGTCCGTTCGGGGCCGGGCGCGGCCCCGCGGCGGGAAGAGGCCGCTCCCCTTCCCGTACCGCCTCCTGCTCGGCTGCGCTCGACACCTGTCGGCCTCCCGCGGCTCGTCGGGCCCGCGCGGCTCCCGCCCACGGCGTCCCGGCCGTGGCTCCCCGCGTGTGGTCCTCCCACCATTCCTGCCCGACGTCGCGCTGCTCCCAACATGACCCGTGGCGACGTTTCCCCAGGAGGGTGGCCGTCGTTGGGCGGGACGTGCTGTGTCTCTGCGACCCCACGAGGTGGACTCTGTGAGCAACGCGGTGAGGCGGACGAGGGCCACGCTGGCCGTCGCCGTGCTGTGGACGGGACTGCTGGCCGGGCTGACCGGCTGCACCGGAGGGGCCGGGAGTGCCGGCGCCGGTCCGGGCACCGGCGGTGACAAACCCCGGGCACAGGCGCCGGGCGACATCATCCGGATCACCCCCGCGGACGGGGCCGGCGCCGTGCCCGCGGACGGCCGGCTCGAAGTGACGCTGGCGAGCGGGCGGCTGGAGCGGGTCAAGGTCACCCAGATCGAGAGCGCACAGCCCGCCGACGTCCCGGGCGCCGTCTCCCCGGACGGTCTGAGCTGGCGCCCGAAGCAGGGCACCCGGCTCGCGCTGGCGGCCAAGTACAGCGTCGACGCGGTGGCTCTCGACGCCCACGGGCGCCGCTCGGCACGGCACACGACCTTCACCACCGTGGTGCCCGACCATCGCTTCATCGGCTACTTCACCCCGGAGAACCGCTCCACGGTGGGCATCGGAATGATTGTTTCGTTCGACTTCAACCGTGGCATCAGGAACCGCGCGGCCGTCGAGCGGGCCATCCGCATCACCTCCGTGCCGCCCGTCGAGGTCGTGGGCCACTGGTTCGACGCCGAGCGGCTCGACTTCCGCCCGCGCGAGTACTGGAAGCCTGGCACCAAGGTCACCGTCGACATGCGGTTGCGCGACGTCGAGGGCTCTTCGGGGGTGTACGGCATCCAGCGCAAGACCGTCGGCTTCACCGTGGGCAGGTCCCAGGTCTCCCTGGTCGACGTCCGCGAGCGGACCATGGAGGTGCGCCGCGACGGGCGGCTGCTCACGACGCTGCCGGTCACCACGGGGGGCAGGAAGACCCGGACGTACAACGGCAGGATGGTCGTCAGCGAGATGCACGACGTCACCCGGATGAACGGTGCCACGGTCGGCTTCACCGACGACGACGGCAAGAGCGAGTACGACATCAAGGACGTGCCGCACGCGATGCGGCTCACCACTTCGGGCACCTTCCTGCACGGCAACTACTGGGCCGATCCGGCGGTCTTCGGCATGCGGAACGTCAGCCACGGCTGCATCGGGCTGCGCGACGAGAAGGGCGGCAGCCAGGACTCCCCGGCGGGCTGGTTCTTCGACCGGACGCTCATCGGGGACGTGGTGGAGGTGGTCAACTCCCCGGACCGGGTGGTCGACCCGTGGAACGGGCTGAGCGGCTGGAACATGGGCTGGAAGGAGTGGAAGGCCGGCTCCGCCCTGCGATGAGCCGCCCTCCCGCATGACCGGCACGTCCACCGGGCAGATTTGCGACTGAACGGTGACATGTGCGAGAAGCCCCGGCGACCTGCGGTGTGATTATCTATCGCAGTGCGCGCCGTTCGAGCGCGTGGGGGTGCGGGCCTCGGCGTGGCCAGGCCGTGCGAGGGGAGACAACTGATCGTGAACGGGCAGCCGATATCGGGGGCATCGGTCCGGACGGGCCGGCGACGCGGACGCACCGCGCTGCCGGCCCTCGCCGTGGGTGCGCTACTGCTGCTGGTGTCCGCCTGCGGCGGCGGCGACTCCGATCCCGCGGCCGGCGCCGACAAGGGCGCCAAGGGCGGGGGCGAGGTCGGCACGGCCGCCTCCCAGGCGGTCGTCACCATCGCGCCCAAGGACGGCGCGAAGTCGGTCGCCACGAGCGGCGCGCTCAAGGTGACCGCCGACAGGGGCAAGCTCACCGAGGTCGCCGTCAAGGACGACAAGGGCAACGCCGTCGAGGGGAAGATCGCCGCCGGCGGTGCGAGCTGGGAGCCGCTGCAGCACCTCGCCTCGGCCACCATGTACAAGGTGCACGCGATCGCCGAGGACGCCGAGGGCCGTGAGTCCGCGAAGGACACGACCTTCACCACGCTCGTCCCCAAGAACACCTTCGTGGGCCACTACACCCCCGAGAACGGCGCCACGGTCGGCGTCGGCATGCCCGTCTCCATCAACTTCACCCGCGGCATCACCGACCCCGAGGCCGTGGAGAAGGCCATCAAGGTGACGGCCGAGCCGTCGGTGCCCATCGAGGGCCACTGGTTCGGCAACGACCGCCTGGACTTCCGCCCGGAGAAGTACTGGGCCGCCGGCACCAAGGTGACGGTCCGGCTCAACCTGGACGGCGTCGAGGGCCGCCCCGGTGTGTACGGCAAGCAGGCCAAGACGGTCTCCTTCACCATCGGCCGCAGCCAGGTCTCCACGGTCGACGCCAAGGCCCACACGATGAAGGTCGTGCGCGACGGCAAGCTCCTCAAGACCATCCCGATCACCGCGGGCGCCCCGTCGACCACGACGTACAACGGCCAGATGGTCATCAGCGAGAAGTACAAGGTGACGCGGATGAACGGCGCCACCGTGGGCTTCGGCGGCGAGTACGACATCAAGGACGTGCCGCACGCGATGCGCCTGTCGACGTCCGGCACCTTCATGCACGGCAACTACTGGGCCTCGCGCGGGACCTTCGGCTCGGCGAACGTCAGCCACGGCTGCGTCGGTCTGCGCGACGTGCGCGGCGCCTACGACAGCGGTACGCCGGCCGCGTGGATGTACAACAACTCGATCATCGGCGACGTGGTGATCGTGAAGAACTCCAAGGACAAGCAGATCGCCCCCGACAACGGCCTGAACGGCTGGAACATGTCGTGGGCGGAGTGGACCGAGTAGCCGCGGCGACCCGGACGAGGGACCCGGTGCTGTGACGGACGGCACCGGGTCCCTCGGCGTTAACGGGGGCTAACCTCCCCGTATGACAGTCACTCTCGAAGTCTCCGAAGGCGTCGGCACCATCCGGCTGGACCGCCCTCCGATGAACGCCCTGGACATCGCCACCCAGGACAGGCTGCGCGAACTGGCCGTAGAGGCCACCGACCGCGACGACGTGCGGGCCGTGATCCTCTACGGCGGGGAGAAGGTGTTCGCGGCCGGAGCGGACATCAAGGAGATGCAGGTGATGGACCACACCGCGATGGTGAAGCGTTCCAAGGCCCTGCAGGACTCCTTCACCGCCGTCGCCCGCATTCCCAAGCCCGTCGTCGCGGCCGTGACCGGCTACGCCCTGGGCGGCGGCTGCGAGCTGGCGCTGTGCGCCGACTTCCGGATCGCCGCGGACAACGCCCGGCTGGGCCAGCCGGAGATCCTGCTCGGTCTGATCCCGGGCGCGGGCGGCACTCAGCGGCTGGCCCGGCTGGTCGGCCCGTCCAAGGCCAAGGACCTCATCTTCACCGGCCGTCATGTGAAGGCGGACGAGGCGCTGGCCATCGGACTGGTCGACCGGGTCGTGCCGGCCGCCGAGGTCCACGAGCAGGCGCACGCCTGGGCCGCGAAGCTGGCCCAGGGGCCGGCGCTGGCGCTCCGGGCGGCCAAGGAGTCCGTCGACGCCGGGCTCGAGACGGACATCGACACGGGTCTCGCGATCGAACGGAACTGGTTCGCGGGCCTGTTCGCCACGGAGGACCGGGAGCGGGGCATGCGGAGCTTCGTCGAGGAGGGCCCGGGCAAGGCCAAGTTCGTCTGAACTCGCCTCGGAGTGAAGGGGATTGGACACCGGTGCCTGTCGCGTCAACTTGGCGGGTGTCTTAATCGAACCTTAAAGGAACCTTAAGTCCCCGCCGGTCGCTGCTCTTGGCGATCATGCATAAGCGGTGCGTCACCGCAGGTCAGTCGGGCCGTGGAGGCCCCTTGGATGCCAAGGTCATATGCCAATCCGGCACCTCGGGGCCCTCTTCCCGGGGGTCCCGATTCCCCCGGAACGGCCACGGAGGTCCCTTCGGGCGGCCATGATGGGGGCATGGCGGGGCTGGAAGGTGTGGAGCAACCACGGGCGCGCGGCGGTGCGACCGCCGCACGACGGACGCCGGCCGTCGACGACGAGCGGGCGCTCGAGGCGGTCGAGCTGTTCGGCGATCCGACGGAGGGTGAGGTCGAGCTGCCCTCGCGGCCCCAGTCGGCCGCCGTCGCGCGCCGGCTGACGCAGTGGGTGGTGCTCCATCAGTGGGCGCTCTCGCCGCAGACCGCCGAGCACGCGATCCTGCTGGTCTCCGAGCTCGTGGGAAACGCGGTGCGGCACACCGGAGCGCGGGTGTTCGGGCTCCGCATGCTGCGCCGGCGCGGCTGGATCCGCATCGAGGTGCGCGATCCCTCGCGCGGTCTGCCCTGTCTGCTGCCGGTCCACGAACTCGACACCAGTGGCCGCGGGCTCTTCCTGGTCGACAAGCTGTCCGACCGGTGGGGTGTCGACCTGCTGCCGCGCGGCAAGACGACCTGGTTCGAGATGCGGATCGGGGACCGCTGACGCCGGAGCGGTCGCTGCCGTCGAGGCCCCTTTCGCCGCCGGTGCCGGGGTGTCCGGGCCCCGTCGGGCCCGGACGCACGAAGGCCCCCTTCGCCGTCTCGGCGTCGAGGGGGCTCCGTGTGCGTGCGGGCGTGGACGGGGTGGGGTGTATCCACGCTTCCGCTCTTCTGGACGACCTGGCCCGGGTCAATGGGGGTCGTGGGACCGACTATGGCAGACATCCGGCCATCTGCCAAAGTGGCAAATACGGGCAATATCCCTCATAGGCTGGCAATGCAGCTTTGAATCAAAGGTGAATTAAGCCACCCGCCTGGTAAACAATGAATAAAAATCGAGCCGAACGGGTGAATCTTCGAAAGTAGGCGGCCTGGTGTGTGTCGGACCGTGGGCCTGAACCAGGCCCGTCGCTAGTTTTCGTCGGCATCGCACCCACTGCGCGGGCACGGATCACCGGGGTGCCGACCACGGAGCGAGCCGACTGATGCTGCATCTCACCAAGCGATTCCTCCCGCTCCTCGCGACCGCCCTGCTCGCGGCCCTCGGCGCCGGCTGCGAAGCCGCCCCGGAGAAGCAGGGGACGCGCACCCCGCCGGTCCGGACGAGAGAGGCCGGCGTCCCCCTGGGGCTCCCCGGCATGCCACCGCTCCTCGACCCCAGGGACGTCTACGCGGCCGACCGCCCCGGCAGGCTCTCGCCCGTCGTGCGGGACTTCCCGTCCCGGGTGTACGTGCCCAACACCAACTCCAACACCGTCTCGGTCATCGACCCGGCCACGTACAAGGTCGTGGAGACGATCCCGGTGGGCGTCCAGCCGCAGCACGTCGTCCCCTCCTGGGACCTGAGGACCCTGTGGGTGAACAACAACCGGGGCCACACCCTCACCCCCATCGACCCGGCCACCGGGATCGCGGGCCGGCCGGTGGACGTCCACGACCCGTACAACCTCTACTTCACGCCCAACGGCCGCCACGCAGTCGTCATGGCCTCCATGGACCGGGAACTGGTCTTCCGGGACCCGCACACCATGCGCACGCTCAAGACGACGCCCGTCACCTGCTACGGAGTCAACCACGCGGACTTCTCGGCGGACGGCCGGTACTTCATCGTCTCCTGCGAGTTCTCCGGCGAACTGCTCAAGGTCGACACGGAGAGCATGGAGGTGATCGGACAGCAGAAGCTGCCGTTCGGCGGCGCCATGCCGCAGGACGTGAAGCTCTCGCCGGACGGCAGGACCTTCTACATCGCCGACATGGTCGCCGACGGCATGTGGGTCCTCGACGGCGACCGGTTCACCACACCGAACCTGCTGCCCACCGGCAAGGGCTGCCACGGCCTGTACGTCAGCCGCGACTCCCGGGAGATGTACGTGACCAACCGGGGCGAGGGCTCGGTCTCCGTCTTCGACTTCGCGCAGGACCGGCTGACGAAGAAGTGGCGGCTGCCGAACGGGGGTTCCCCGGACATGGGGGGCGTCTCGGCGGACGGCAGGGTGCTGTGGCTGTCGGGGCGCTACCACTCCGAGGTGTACGCGATCGACACCACGACCGGCGAGCAGCTCGCCCGCGTCCCCGTCGGCAGCGGCCCGCACGGACTCGCCGTCTACCCCCAGCCCGGCCGCTACTCCCTGGGACACACGGGCGTATTCCGCTGATCCCTCGCGAGCGCCCGGCACCGGGTGCGACCGCCGGCAGGGGCGCGGCGCACGGCGGCCGCCGTCGCGTACCGGGCCGGGCCGCGATCGCCGCGGCTACCCCGCCACGAGCAGGGCCTCCGAGCCCACCGGCCGGTATCCCGCCTGCTGGAACGTCCGTACGCTGCGGGCGTTCCCGGGCGACTGCTGGGCCCATACGTGCGTACCCGGCACCAGATGGCGTGCCGCGACGGCGAGTCGTACCCCCAGCCCGGCACCGCGCGCCTCCGGGTCCACCTCGATCGCGGCCTCCCACCGCCCGGCCACCCCGCGGCCGAGGACGAGCACGCCGCCGTCCGCGGCCCACACCCGCACCTCGTCACGGAACTTCAGTGCCCGGGCGACCCGGGGGTGGTCCGGGTCGGTCATCTCCCGCAGCTCCAGCCCGGGCTCGCCGCTCCGGGCGGTGGCGACCGTGAGCAGGTCGACGGTGTTCATCGAGCGGCCGGTCCTCGCCATCAGCGCGGTCAGGAAGCCGGGATTCATGCTCGCGGCGAGCGGATCGCTCGCGGCCGCGGTCAGGGCGCCGCGCACCCACACCGGGTCCGCGTCCGTGAACACCACCGAGTGCGCCGTGAACGCCAGTACACCCGCGTCCCGGGCGCTGGGCTGCGGCACCACCGTCGTGCCCCCGTCCGGTGGCGGGAAATCGCCCCGTGCCGCCGCTTCCAGAATCCGTGCCACCGTGTCGCTCATGCCCTCATCGTCCCCGACGGCCCCCGGCGCCCGGATCGCGGCCCCCGCCGATAACCTGGCCTGCGTCAGTGATGCACCAAGAAGGGGTGGACCTGTGGCGGACATCGAGTCGGCACGCAAGGCCTTCGATCGATTCGACCTGAACGGCGACGGGCTGATCTCGGCCGCCGAGTACAAGAGCGCCATGGCGCAGCTGGGCGACTTCAACGTGACCGAGACGGTCGCCGAGGCGGTCATCAGGACCAAGGACGCCAACGGCGACGGTCTGCTGACCTTCGACGAGTTCTGGGCCGCGCTGAACCAGGCCTGACGCCCGCTCGTACGCCCTGCGCGAGGTGGGCCCCCGTCCCGGGGCCCACGTCGTGCACAGCGCCTCGGCGGCCGGGCCCGGACCCCGGGTCCTGGCGCCGAGGCGCGGACGCCCCGGCGGCTGCGTGGGGCGCCGGGTGACGTTCCGTCAGCACTCGATGATGTTCACCGCGAGACCGCCGCGCGCGGTCTCCTTGTACTTCACCGACATGTCAGCACCGGTGTCCTTCATGGTCTTGATGACCTTGTCGAGGGAGACCTTGTGGCTGCCGTCGCCACGCAGGGCCATCCGGGCGGCGGTGACGGCCTTCACCGCGGCCATGCCGTTGCGCTCGATGCACGGGATCTGGACGAGCCCGCCCACCGGGTCGCAGGTCAGGCCCAGGTTGTGCTCCATGCCGATCTCGGCGGCGTTCTCCACCTGTTCCGGGGAGCCGCCCATCACCTCGGCGAGCGCGCCCGCCGCCATCGAGCAGGCCGAGCCGACCTCGCCCTGGCAGCCGACCTCGGCGCCGGAGATCGAGGCGTTCTCCTTGAAGAGCATGCCGATCGCGCCGGCCGCCAGCAGGAAGCGGACCACGCCCTCCTCGTCGGCCCCCGGCACGAAGTTCATGTAGTAGTGCAGGACCGCCGGGATGATGCCCGCCGCGCCGTTCGTCGGGGCCGTCACGACACGGCCGCCCGCGGCGTTCTCCTCGTTCACGGCCATCGCGTAGAGAGTGATCCACTCCATCGCGAGCGCCTGCGGGTCGCCCTCGGAGCGCAGCTTGCGCGCGGTGGTGGCGGCGCGGCGCCGGACCTTCAGCCCGCCGGGGAGGATGCCCTCGCGGGCCATACCGCGCGAGACGCAGGCCTGCATGACCCGCCAGATGTCCAGCAGCCCCTCACGGATCTCGCCCTCGGTGCGCCAGGCCTTCTCGTTCTCCAGCATCAGCGAGGAGATCGACAGCCCCGTCTCGCGGGAGAGGCGCAGCAGCTCGTCACCGGTGCGGAAGGGGTACTTCAGCACGGTGTCGTCCGGCACGATCGGGTTCTCGCCGGCCACCGCGTCCTCGTCGACGACGAATCCGCCGCCCACCGAGTAGTACGTCTTCTCCAGCAGCGTCCCGCCCTCGGCGTCGTACGCCCACAGGGTCATGCCGTTCGCGTGGTACGGGAGCGCCTTGCGGCGGTGCAGGACGAGGTCCTCGTCGAAGTCGAAGCCGATCTCGTGCACCCCGAGGAGCCTGATCCGCTTGTCGCTCTTGATCCGCTCGACCTCGTCGTCGGCGGTCTCGACGTCGACCGTCCGGGGCGAGCTGCCCTCCAGGCCCAGCAGGACGGCCTTGGGGGTGCCGTGACCGTGGCCGGTCGCGCCGAGCGAGCCGTACAGCTCCGCGCGTATCGCCGTCGTGTGGACCAGCATGCCCTCGTTCTTGAGCCGCCGGGCGAACATGGCGGCCGCCCTCATCGGGCCGACCGTGTGGGAGCTGGACGGCCCGATGCCGATCGAGAACAGGTCGAAGACCGAGATGGCCACGGGGTACTCCTTGTGGGATGGCTGTGCTTTCCCGGGGGACGCGGTGTCCCTGTGCGGCGGTGCCGCGGGCCGGACCCCCGGCCGTCGGGCCGGGGCAGGAAGGCGCGGGTGTGCGCCGGGTGCACGGTGCGGGGCACCGCACTCACCGTCCGGTGTGCGCGGTGCCCCGTCGGTCGTGCTCAGGTCTGCTTACAGACCAGGGTAAAGGGGGTGCTTCGCGGCGAGTGCCGAGACGCGGGCCCCGAGTGCGTCGGCGTCGTACGAGGGCTTGAGCACCTCGGCGATGATGTCGGCGACCTCACGGAAGTCCTCGGCCCGGAAGCCGCGGGTGGCGAGCGCCGGCGTGCCGATCCGCAGACCCGAGGTGACCATCGGCGGGCGGGGATCGTTCGGGATCGCGTTGCGGTTGACGGTGATGCCGACCTCGTGGAGCCGGTCCTCGGCCTGCTGGCCGTCCAGCTCCGAGTGCCGCAGGTCCACCAGCACCAGGTGCACGTCCGTGCCGCCGGACAGCACGGAGACACCCACCTGCTTGACGTCGTCCTGCACCAGGCGCTCGGCGATGATCTTCGCGCCCTCCAGGGTGCGCTCCTGGCGCTCCTTGAACTCCTCCGAGGCCGCGACCTTGAAGGAGACCGCCTTGGCGGCGATCACGTGCTCCAGCGGGCCGCCCTGCTGGCCGGGGAACACCGCGGAGTTGATCTTCTTGGCCAGGTCGGCCGTGGAGAGGATCACACCGCCGCGCGGGCCGCCCAGGGTCTTGTGGGTGGTCGTGGTCACGACATGGGCGTGCGGCACCGGGTTCGGGTGCAGCCCGGCGGCGACCAGACCCGCGAAGTGGGCCATGTCGACCATCAGGTACGCGCCGACCTCGTCCGCGATCCGGCGGAACGCGGCGAAGTCCAGCCGGCGCGGGTACGCGGACCAGCCGGCCACGATCAACTTCGGCTTGGACTCCTTGGCGAGCCGCTCGACCTCGGCCATGTCGACCTGGCCGGTGGCGTCGTCCACGTGGTAGGCGACCACGTTGTAGAGCTTGCCGGAGAAGTTGATCTTCATGCCGTGGGTCAGGTGCCCGCCGTGCGCGAGGTTCAGGCCCATGATCGTGTCGCCCGGCTTCAGCAGGGCGAACATCGCCGCCGCGTTGGCCTGGGCGCCCGAGTGCGGCTGTACGTTCGCGTGCTCGGCGCCGAACAGCTCCTTGATGCGGTCGATGGCGATCTGCTCGACGACATCGACGTGCTCGCAGCCGCCGTAGTAGCGGCGTCCGGGGTATCCCTCGGCGTACTTGTTGGTGAGAACGGAGCCCTGCGCCTCCATGACCGCGACCGGAGCGAAGTTCTCCGACGCGATCATTTCCAGGGTGGACTGCTGACGGTGGAGCTCGGCGTCGACGGCGGCGGCGACGTCCGGGTCGAGCTCGTGGAGAGGGGTGTTGAGAAGCGACATCACGCGATCCCTAGGGTCGAGTCCTGGTCAGCTGGCGAAATCGGTGTACTCGGCGGCGGAGAGCAGGTCCTCCGGCTCCTCCGCGACCCGCACCTTGAACAGCCAGCCGCCCTCGAACGGGGCGGAGTTCACCAGGGACGGGTCGTCGACGACGTCCTGGTTGGCCTCGACGACCTCACCCGTCACCGGGGAGTACAGATCGCTGACCGACTTGGTCGACTCCAGTTCGCCGCAGGTCTCGCCCGCGGTCACCGTGTCACCGACCTCCGGGAGCTGGACGTACACGACGTCGCCGAGGGCGTTCGCCGCGTGCTCCGTGATGCCGACCGTCGAGACGCCGTCCTCGGCGGCCGACAGCCACTCGTGCTCCTTGCTGTAGCGCAGCTGCTGGGGGTTGCTCATGACCTGAATTCTCCTGTACGCGGGGAAGTGCTGCTGATGGGGGATGCCGGAGTGACTACTTCTGGCGCTTGTAGAAGGGGAGCGCCACGACCTCGTACGGCTCATGAGTACCGCGGATGTCGACGCCGACGCCCTCGGTGCCGGGCGTGGCGAGCGAGGCGTCCACGTAGGCGATGGCGAGCGGCTTGCCGAGGGTCGGTGACGGCGCCCCGGACGTGACCTCGCCGACGACCTGGCCGCCGGCGACCACGGCCATCCCGGCCCGCGGCACCCGGCGGCCCTGGGCGACCAGGCCGACCAGCTTGCGGGGCGGGTTCGTGGCGGCACGCTCCGCGGCGGCCTCCAGGGCCTTGCGGCCGACGAAGTCGCCCTCCTTCTCGAACTTCACGACCCGGCCGAGACCGGCGTCGAAGGGGGTGAGCGAGGTGGTCAGCTCGTGCCCGTACAGCGGCATGCCCGCCTCCAGGCGCAGCGTGTCACGGCACGACAGGCCGCACGGCACGAGACCGGCCGGGGCGCCGGCCTCGGTCAGTGCCCGCCACAGCGTCTCCGCGTGCCGCGGCTCGACGAACAGTTCGAAGCCGTCCTCGCCGGTGTAGCCGGTACGGGCGATCAGCGCCGGGACGCCGGCGACGGTGCCGGGGAGGCCGGCGTAGTACTTCAGCCCGTCCAGGTCTGCGTCGGTGAGCGACTTGAGGATGCCGGGCGACTCGGGACCCTGTACGGCGATGAGCGCATATGCGTCCCGGTCGTCGCGTACAGCCGCGTCGAAGCCCGCGGCACGCTCAGTGAGGGCGTCGAGGACGATCTGTGCGTTGGAGGCGTTGGCGACGACCATGTACTCCGTGTCGCCGAGGCGGTACACGATCAGGTCGTCGAGGATGCCGCCGTCCTCCCGGCAGATCATCGTGTAGCGGGCGCGGCCGGTGGCGACGCCGCCGATGTTGCCGACCAGCGCGTAGTCCAGCAGGGCGGCGGCCTGCGGCCCGGTCACGGTGATCTCGCCCATGTGGGAGAGGTCGAAGAGACCGGCCTTCGATCGGACGGCGTTGTGCTCGTCGCGCTCACTCGCGTATCGCAGCGGCATGTCCCAGCCGGCGAAATCGGTCATGGTCGCGCCCAGCGAGCGATGCAGGGCATCGAGGGCGGTGAGACGGGGGGCGTTGCTCATGGATGGGGCTCCCAGGGCATGACTGGCGAGGACGATCCTCCCCATCTGTCATCGAAACCTGAGAGGTTCGTCACGACCACACGTAGCGGACGTACGCGAAGGGCGTGACTTGCACCTTGGGTGGAACCGCAGGGACTGCGGATCGCTTTTCAGATCTGCCTCGTCGCGCGCGGTACGGGGCCTGAGAGATTCAAGGGAGGGACTTGCTCCTTCGGCGCCCGGCCCACACAGTGGCCAGGACTCTCCCGCGCGGATTCAAGCGGCCGGTATGCAGTTTGCGCGGACATCATTGCACGGGTGTCCGCGTCGGCAAATCACTTGTCGGTCATTACCTTTTCTTTAAGCTTCTTGGGCAGGGTCTCGGAGACCCGACAGGGGGAGAGTGAGCTGATGACGTTGCAGCAGTCCGGTGCCTGTCCGGCGACCGCAGGGGTCCCCGCCCGTCCCGGAGTTCCCTCGCGAGCCGCCGGGGCCACCCGCAGCGGCCTGCCGATCGGCCTCACCACGGCCCAGCCCGTCGTGCGTGACCTGCGGGAACGCAAGGGGTGCGGCCCGCGCGCCCTGGTGTTCCGCCGCGGCGACGTGGTCGTGATCTCCGGGCTGCCCGGCAGCGGCAAGTCCACGCTCATCCGGCGGGCCGCCGACGGCGGTGGGATCGACTCCCAGGACGCGCGGGACCGCTGGGACCGGCGGATGCCCCGTGCCCTGCCCTACGCCGTCTACCGCCCGCTCGTCCGGCTCGCGCACTACACGGGGCTGCGGCGGGCGCTGCGCTCCGGCGAGAGCGTGGTCGTGCACGACTGCGGCACGCAGTCGTGGGTCCGGCGCTGGCTGGCCCGCGAGGCCCGCAGACGGGGGCGCGACCTCCATCTGCTGCTGCTCGACGTCACCCCGGAGACCGCCCGAGCGGGCCAGCGGGAGCGCGGCCGCGGCGTCTCCGGCTACGCCTTCGCCCGCCACCGCCGAGCGGTGTCCCGCCTCCTCCGCTCGGCCGAGCGCGGCCACCTCCCCGCGGGCTGCGCCTCCGCGACCCTCCTCGACCGCGCTGCGGCCTCCGTGCTCACCCGGATCGGCTTCGGCGACGCGCCCTGAGGGGCGGACACGGAGCGGAGCGGCCACGGGGCGGAGGCGTGTGGGCGGGGCCGGCCGGTGTGCCGGGTCCCGGACCGGACCGGCCGGCCCCGGGGAGCGGTCCGCGGAGACGGAGCCCGGCGGCTCGGGCCGCGCGGCCCGGCCCGGGGCGCAGCGGGCGTTCGGCGGTGTGTCGGCTGCCCTGTGCGTGCGCCCGCGTCACGCCCTCGGCCCGCCCGCTACCCTGCTGTCGGAGGACATCGCGGCCGGCCCGTCCGGCCGGCGGGGGAAGCAGGGATCACAGTGGACACGACATGGCCCGCCAATGAGCTCGAAGAGGTGCTGGCCGCATCGGTCGGGAATCCCTCGGCCGGGGGGCGGATCGTGGAGGTGCTCGGGCGGAGCGCCGTGTGGGTGCCGCTGCCGAACGGGGGCGGGCCCGACAGCCCCGACCTCGACCTGCCGACCATCGGGATCGACGGCGCCCCGTACGTCCCCGTCTTCAGCTCCCAGGAGCAGTTCCGCATCGGCGCGGGCGACCACATGTCCGGCACCGTGGCGCCCGCCGTCGAGTTCGCCCGGGGCCTGCCCCCGCAGCTCGGCATCGCCGTGAACCCCGGCGGCGCCGTCGGCGTACCGCTGCCCCCGCCCGCCGTCGCCGAGCTGTGCCGTGCCGGCCGCACGCCACTCGGCGGCCCCCATGCCGGAGGCCCGGCGAGCGGCGGCCGGGTCCGGCTCTTCGAGCCCGACTGGCAGGAGGAGCCGGTCGACTTCCTCGCCGCCGCGGCCGGCGAGTTCGAGTCGACCCGTGTCGTCCAGACCGCCCGCCGGATCCTGGCCAGCATCGAGGGCGGCCCGCCGGTCCTGTTCGTCGGCGTCCAGCTCTCCGCCTTCGAGGGCCCCGACCGGATCGCCCCCATGGACGCACTCGGCCGGGCACTCGGCCGGGTCGCCGTGCGGTGGCCGGTGAACCTGGTTCTGCTGGACATCGCCCAGGACCCCGTCGGCGACTGGATGCTGACCCGGGTCCGTCCCTTCTACACCCGGCGGTACGCATAGACGTCAAGTCGGTGTCAGTACGGCCGCTTAAGCTGGTTTGATGACGTGGTCGCCGCACTCGCGTGCCCAGGGCGGCCCGAGGGAACGGCGGATCGAAGAGGGGCGGGACCCAGAGTGAGTGCGTCAGGCACCGCGGCGGCCGGGCAGGTCGAGCACATGCTGCGCCAGGTGACGCCCGGGCGCTACGACGCGTACGAGGCGCTGCTGCAGGCGCTCGCGGACGGCCGGGTGTGGATGCTCCTCTGGCACGGCCAGGCCGGATCCCCCGATGCCCAGTACGGGAACATGGAGGTGGACGGCCTCGGTTACGCACCGTGCGTCACCTCCGCGCAGGAGCTCTCCGCCTCCGGCTGGACCAGGGCGCACGAGGTGGCAGCCGGTGCCGACATCGCCCGCGCCCTCTACCCCGACCGCTGGGGCATCTGGCTCAACCCGCACGCGCCGGGCGGTGGTGTCGGTGTTCCCTGGCCCGATCTTCGCCGGATCGCCACCGGCCTCGACCGGATGCCCGCCGGTCCGCTGCGCCTCACGGAACCGGCCATCGAGATCCCCCAGTTCTACGCGCTGCTCACCCAGAACGCGCACCGCACCCCTGCCGTCCGCTCCCTGCGCAGGGCCTGGGTGCAGCCGTCGCTCGGCGCCCCGTACCTCGCCATCGGCCTCGACCTCTACGACACGGGCCAGCAGTCGGTGGAGTCGGTGCGCGCCATGATGCAGCAGTCGATCGCCGCCGTCCCGGACGGCCTTCCGGTGTCGACCGTCGCCATGTCCGACGAGTACGACCCGGTCGCCATGTGGCTGCGGGCCGGCACCCGCCCGTTCTACGACCGGGAGGCCCACGCCGGTCCTCCCCGGCAGTCCGGCTACGGTTACCCTCCCGCCCAGTTCCCCCGCTGAGGGCCCGCCGGGCCGCGCGCCGCCCCCGGCCAACCGGGCCGTGTGTCCGGGAAGTTAACGGGACGGGGGCCGATGTCCTGGATCGGACCGGTTTGGTGAGTGTCCGGGTCTCGACTGTGCATCACCGCTATGCGGACTGTTCTCCCGTTCGGGACTCGTCTGTAGTGTTCGGCCGGTCAAGACCTCCTCCACAGGCGGATTCCAGGGGTGGACCATGCCAATATTCAAGTCCAGAGCCGTCCAAGTGATCACAGCGGCCGTCGCGGTCGGCCTCGTCGCCACCGGCTGTGCGAGTGAGCGCGGGGACGGCGACAAGGGCGGCGAGAAGGACACCTTCGTCTTCGGTGCCCCGGGTGACCCGGGCTCCCTGGACCCGGCCCTCGCGAGCGACGGCGAGACCTTCCGCGTCACCCGTCAGGCGTTCGAGGCACTGCTCGAGCACAAGTCCGGTGGCAGTGAACTCGTCGGTGGTCTCGCCGAGAAGTGGTCCAGCAACCCGGAGGGCACGGTCTGGACCTTCAACCTGCGCAAGGGCGTCAAGTTCCACGACGGCGAGGCGTTCAACGCCGCCGCGGTGTGTGCCAACTACGACCACTGGTTCAACTGGAAGGGCACCTACCAGTCGAGCGCGGTCTCCTACTACTGGCAGACCATCATGGGCGGCTTCGCGGCGAACGAGGACAAGGAGACGCCGAAGCCGAACTACAAGTCCTGCACCGCCAAGGACGACAGCACCGCCGTCATCGAGGTCAACGAGACCTCCGCGAACCTGCCCGGCGGCTTCTCGCTGCAGGCCCTCGCCATCCACTCGCCGAAGGCGCTCAAGGAGTACGAGAAGCAGGAGGCGTCCGCCAAGGGCGACGCCATCACGTACCCCAAGTACAGCCAGGAGGCCGGCACGGTCGCCGGCACCGGCCCGTACAGGATCACGAAGTGGAACAAGGGCAACAAGGAAGTCTCCCTGGAGCGCTTCGACGACTACTGGGGTGAGAAGGCCAAGGTGAAGAACCTGGTCTTCCGCACGATCGACACCGAGGACGGCCGCCGTCAGGCGCTGCAGGCCGGTGACATCGACGGCTACGACCTGGTCGCGCCCGCCGACATCAAGACGCTCGAGGGAGCCGGCTTCAACGTGCCGACCCGTGACGTCTTCAACCTCTTCTACCTCGGCATGTCCCAGGAGAAGAACCCGGCGCTGAAGAAGCCGGCCGTGCGCCAGGCCATCGCGCACGCCATCGACCGCGAGAACCTGGTCAAGACCCAGCTGCCCGAGGGCGGCAAGGTCGCGACGCAGTTCATGCCCGACACGGTCGCCGGCTTCTCGGAGAACGTGAAGAAGTACCCCTTCGACTCGGCCAAGGCGAAGTCGCTGCTGGCCTCCGCCGGTGCGAGCGGCCTGTCGATCGACTTCTGCTACCCGACCGAGGTCACCCGCCCGTACATGCCCGCCCCGCAGGACATCTTCGAGCTGATCAAGGCCGACCTGGAGAAGGCCGGTATCAAGGTCACCCCGAAGCCGATGAAGTGGGCCCCGGACTACCTGGACGCCACCGAGGCCGGCTCCTGCTCCCTGCACATGCTGGGCTGGACCGGTGACTTCAACGACGGCTACAACTTCATCGGCACCTGGTTCGCCGAGTACGACAAGCAGTGGGGCTTCAAGGACCCGAAGGTCTTCGCGGCGGTGAAGGCCGGTTCCCTCGAGGCCGACCCGACCAAGCGCACGGACCTCTACAAGAAGGCCAACGAGGCCATCATGGAGTACCTGCCGGGCGTGCCGCTGTCCTCCTCGCCGCCGGCCATCGCCTTCGGCAAGAACGTCAACCCGCCGAACGTCTCCCCGCTGACGCAGGAGAACTTCGCCGAGGTCTCCTTCAAGTAGCACACCGCATGGGGGTCCGCCCGGCCACGGCACACTCGTGGCCGGGCGGACCCGCATCCCATTTCCGTACCACTCGTACAACACACGCAAGAAAGGGGCATGCGGGGTGTTGCGACTCGTCGTACGACGACTGCTACAGCTGATACCCACCCTGCTCGGCCTGTCGGTTCTGCTCTTCATCTGGCTGAACCGGCTGCCCGGCGGACCCGCCTCAGCGATCCTGGGCGAGCGGGCGACCGAAGCCGAAGTGGCACGCATCAACCGGGCGCTCGGACTCGACCAGCCGCTCTACGTCCAGTACGGACGCTTCCTCAAGCGCATCTTCGAACTCGACCTCGGCACCTCGACCCAGACGGGGCAGCCGGTGTGGGACGAGTTCGTCCTCCGGTTCCCGGCGACGGTCGAACTCAGCGTCGCCGCCATGCTGATCGCCGTGGCGGTCGGCATTCCGCTCGGCTATCTCGCAGCGCGCAAGCGCGGTGGCTGGCTCGACGTGGCCTCGGTCTCCGGGTCACTCGTCGGGATCTGCATCCCGGTCTTCTTCCTCGCCCTGATCCTCAAGGGCGTCTTTGCGGTCAACCTCGGTCTCTTCCCCAGCTTCGGCCGGATGGACACGGGCCTCGACGCCACCAGCGTGACCGGCTTCGCCGTCCTCGACGGCGTCCTCACCGGTGAGTTCGACGCCTCCTGGGACGCGATCACGCACCTGGTGCTGCCCGCGATCGCCCTCTCCTCCATCCCGCTCGCCGTCATCGTGCGCATGACCCGGGCCAGCGTGCTGGAGGTCCTCGGCGAGGACTACATCCGTACCGCAGAGTCCAAGGGCCTGGAGCGCAAGACGGTCCGGGGCCGGCACATCCTGCGCAACGCGCTGCTGCCCGTGGTCACCACCATCGGTCTGCTCACCGGCAGCCTGCTGTCCGGTGCCGTGCTCACCGAGTCGGTCTTCTCCTTCGGCGGTATCGGCGACTTCATCCGCGATGCCATCGACGCCCGTGACTACCCGGTGCTCGTCGGCTTCATCATGTTCATCGCGACCGTGTACGTGCTGATCAACCTGCTGGTGGATCTCGCGTACAGCGTCATCGATCCGAGGGTGCGGGTGCACTGATGAGCCTGGCTACTACCAAGACATCGAAGATCGACCGGCTCGCCGAGCTCACCGCGAAGACCGAGACGTCGAGCGGTGCCAGCCTGTGGCGCGAGGCGTTCCGCCGGCTGCGCTCCAGCAAGATGGCGATCATCGGCGCGGTCGTCATCGCCGTGTTCGTCGTGGTCGCGATCGTGGGGCCGTGGTTCGCCCCGCACACCCCGACCGCCCAGACCTGGCGCGGTGAGGTCTTCCCCAACCAGGGCAAGTTCATCGGTGCCCGCGGCGAGAACTGGTTCGGCCTGGACCACCTGGGCCGCGACATGTTCTCCCGGATGCTCGTGGGAGCCCGGCAGACCCTGCTGGTCGGTGTGGTCTCGATGCTGATCGGCCTGGTCCTCGGCGCACTGGTCGGAACCCTGTCGGGCGCGGCGGCCACCCTCGGCGGGCGGGCGGGACGGCGCCTCGACGACGCCATCATGCGTGTCACCGACCTCATGCTGGCGCTGCCCTCGCTGCTGCTCGCGGTCTCCGTGGCCGCGGTGATGGGACAGTCGCTGACCACGGTGATGATCGCCGTCGGTGTGGTGCAGATCCCCATCTTCGCCCGGCTGCTGCGCGGTTCGATGCTCGCCCAGGGCGGCAAGGACTACGTGCTGGCCGCGCGGTCCCTCGGCATCCGCAAGCGGCGCATCGTCCTCACCCAGATCATGCCCAACTCGCTGAGCCCGGTGATCGTCCAGGCGACCCTCAGCCTCGCCACCGCCATCATCGAGGCCGCGGCGCTGTCCTACCTCGGCCTCGGCAATCCCGATCCGGCCGTCCCGGAGTGGGGCGTGATGCTCTCCCAGGCCCAGCGCTTCTTCGACAACGCGCCGATGATGTCGATGTACCCGGCGGTCGCCATCATCATCACCGCCCTGGGCTTCACCCTGCTCGGCGAGGCCATGCGCGAAGCCCTCGACCCGAAGCTGCGAGGTTGATGTCATGCCACTGCTCAATGTGGACGAACTCACCGTCACCTTCGGCGGACGCGGCCGCAAGGACGTCAAGGCCGTCAACGGAGTCTCCTTCTCCGTGGACGAGGGCCAGGTCGTCGGTCTCGTCGGCGAGTCGGGCTGCGGCAAGTCCGTCACCTCGCTCGCGCTGATGGGTCTCCTCCCGCGCAAGGGCGTCAGCCTCGGCGGACGGGCCGACTTCGACGGCGCCGATCTGCTGACGATGAGCCCTCGCAAGATCCGGGACCTGCGCGGCAGCAAGCTCGCGATGATCTTCCAGGACCCGCTGTCCTCCCTGAACCCGGTCGTCCCGATCGGCGTCCAGGTGACCGAGATCCTCCAGCGCCACCGCGGCATGAAGGGCGAGGCCGCCCGCAAGGAGGCCGCGCACCTGCTGGACCGCGTCGGCATCCCCGACCCGGACCGGCGGCTGAAGGAGTACCCGCACCAGCTCTCCGGCGGTATGCGGCAGCGCGCGCTGATCGCCATGGCCGTGGCCTGCGCGCCCCGGCTGCTCATCGCCGACGAGCCCACCACGGCGCTCGACGTCACCATTCAGGCGCAGATCCTCGAACTGCTCAAGGAACTCGTCGACCAGGAGGGCACCGCCCTGCTGATGATCACCCATGACCTGGGTGTCGTCGCCGGGCTCTGCGACCACGTCAACGTGCTGTACGCGGGCAAGGTCGTCGAATCCTCGGGGCGGCGGGAGCTGTTCGCGCACCCGACGCACCCGTACACGCACGGGCTGCTCGGTTCCATCCCGCGGCTCGACGCCCCGCGCGGCGAGCCGTTGAACCCCATCCGCGGGTCCATCAACGACCAGATCGCCTGGGTCGACGGCTGCGCCTTCGCGCCCCGCTGCGACCGTTACGAGATGGGCTGCCTGACCGGCACGCCCCAGCTGACCGAACCCCGCGAGGCCGGACACGAGGCCCGCTGCGTCAACCCGGTCCTGGCCACCACGGAGGTCCCGGCATGAGCCTGCTCGAACTCGACGGTGTGAAGGTCCACTTCCCCGTCAAGAAGGGCATCCTCTTCGACCGCACGGTCGGGCACGTCTACGCCGTGGACGGCATCTCGCTGTCCGTCGAGGCCGGTCAGACGTACGGGCTCGTCGGCGAGTCCGGCTGCGGCAAGACCACCCTCGGGCGCGCGGTGCTGCGGCTCGTCGACGTCACGGACGGCAGGGTCGTCCTCGACGGCACGGACGTGGCGAAGCTGCCCGAGAAGCAGCTGCGCAGCTTCCGCCGCAGGCTCCAGATGGTGTTCCAGGACCCGTTGGGCAGCCTCAACCCCCGGCAGAACATCGAATCGATCCTGTCGGAGGGCATGGCCGCGCACGGCATCGGCGCGAACCAGAAGGAGCGCCGGGAGAAGATCAAGGAGATCCTGGCCAGGGTCGGTCTCCCGGGCAACGCCCTCTCCCGCTACCCGCACGAGTTCTCCGGCGGCCAGCGCCAGCGGATCGGCATCGCCCGGGCCCTCGTCCTCGAGCCGGACGTGATCATCTGCGACGAGCCGGTCTCGGCACTGGACGTCTCCATCCAGGCACAGGTCATCAATCTGCTGGAGGAGCTCCAGGAGTCGATGGGTCTGACGTATCTCGTCATCGCCCACGACCTCGCGGTCGTCCGGCACATCTCCGACGTCATCGGGGTCATGTACCTCGGTTCCCTGGTGGAGGAGGCCCCGAGCGACGCGCTGTACGAGGAGCCGAAGCACCCGTACACCAGGGCGCTGATGTCGGCGGTGCCGGTGCCGGACCCGGAGGTCGAGGATCGCCGCGAGCGCATTCTGCTGCTGGGGGACCTGCCGTCCCCCGCGAACCCGCCCGCGGGCTGCCGCTTCCACACGCGCTGCCCGTGGAAGCAGGACACGCTGTGCGCCACGGAGCGGCCCGAGCTCAAGGACGTCGGGGGCGGCCACAAGGTGGCGTGCCACTTCGCGGCGGAGATCGCGTCGGGTGAGATCGTCCGCACCTCCGGTGAGGTCGTCCCGGCGGTCCGGGAGGGCGTCGAGGACGTCGACCCGGATGTCGTTGCAACGTCGGGCTCGGTGGCGGAAGCCCATGAGGATGCCGCGGACGCGGACCCGGTGGAGGCCACCGTGCCCTCGCCCCGGGGGGAGGCTGCCGACGCCGGCGGGGCGTCCGGCGCGGACGAGGCACCGGGGTCCGGCCAGGCTCCCGAGGTGTCCGACGGGAAGGCCGGGAAGGCCGAGGCGCCGGGCGGTGCGGACGGCGCCGAGGCAGCCGACGGGAAGACCTCGGAGGCCCCCGCGGGCACGTAGCGGTGAGTCCGGCGGGGCGCGGGTCGACGGCTCGCGTCCCGCCCCCGCCCGGACCGGCGCCGGCAAGGACCCGCTCTGCGGAGGCGGCACAATTGGGCGGTGCTCCAGGAACTGTTCACCCCCTCCGTCCAACACGCCCTCGACCTCGCCGGCATCTTCGTCTTCGCCATCTCCGGCGCCCTGCTCGCCGTGCGGAAGAACTTCGACGTCTTCGGCATCGCGGTGCTCGCCGAGGTCACCGCACTGGGCGGAGGGCTGTTCCGCGATCTGGTGATCGGCGCCGTACCCCCCGCCGCGTTCACGGACCTCGGGTACTTCGTGATGCCGCTCGTGGCGGCGGTGCTGGTCTTCTTCCTCCACCCGGAGGTCGAGCGGATCCAGGGCTCGGTCAACGTCTTCGACGCCGCCGGGCTGGGCCTGTTCGCCGTCACCGGCACGACCAAGGCGTACGAGTACGGCCTCGGCCTGACCGCCTCCGCGACGCTGGGGCTCGCCACGGCGGTCGGCGGCGGTGTGCTGCGTGACGTCCTCGCGAACGAGGTGCCGTCGTTGCTGCGCTGGGACCGCGATCTGTACGCCGTTCCCGCGATCGTGGGCGCCACGATGGTCGTCCTCTTCATCCGCTTCGAGATGCTCAACGGGCTGACCAGCGGGATCGCCGTACTGATGGCCTTTCTCATCCGCCTGCTGGCGATGCGGTTCAACTGGCGGGCGCCACGCGCCTGGAACCGGAGGTCGAGTGCGACCGAGCCCGGGAACGAGGGTTTCGGCAAAGCTACCGCTTAGTAATTATCTGTTGTACGGTTCGGTCATGGCACAGGTGGCACAGGCAACCATCGGTGACAGCGAGTTCGACCGCGACACCGCTGTCACCCTCCGGGACTCCGGCGTACCCGGCGTCTACGACGCGGAGCTCTCCGCAGGCTGGACGATCATCACGGCCGTCAACGGCGGCTATCTGCTGGCGCTGCTCGGTCGCGCCCTCAAAGAGGCCCTCCCGCACCCCGATCCGTTCACGGTCTCGGCGCACTACCTCAGCCCCTCCACGCCCGGCCCCGCGGTGATCCGCACCGAGACGATCCGCACCGGACGCACGCTCTCCACCGGCCAGGCCTCCCTCTTCCAGTACGCGGAGGACGGCACCGAGGTCGAGCGCATCCGCGTGCTCGCCACCTACGGCGACCTGGACGCACTGCCCGGCGACGTCCGGACGACCGCACTGCCTCCGGTCATCCCGGCCTACCGGGACTGCCTCGGCCCGAACGACGGTCCGGCGCCCGCCATCCCGGGCTCCTCGGCCATCACCGAGCGGCTGAACATCAAGCTCGACCCCGCCACCGTCGGCTGGGCGGTCGGCGCGCCCTCGGGCAGAGGGGAGATGCGGGGCTGGTTCGGACTCGCCGACGGCCGCGACGCCGACCCGCTCTCGCTGCTGCTCACGGTCGACGCGCTCCCGCCGACCTCGTTCGAGCTGGGCCTGAAGGGCTGGACGCCGACGGTCGAGCTCACCACCCACATCCGCTGCCGCCCGGCACCGGGGCTGCTGCGCGTCTCCATCACCACCCGCAATCTCGCGGGCGGCTTCCTGGAGGAGGACGCCGAGGTCTGGGACAGCGCGGACCGACTGGTCGCCCAGTCCCGTCAGCTGGCGAAGGCGCCGCTCCCGCGCGGCTGATCCCCCGTTCGGCGGCCGGCGGTCGGCCGGGCGGACTTCGGCCGGCGAACCGCCCGCCCCGTCCGCCGCCGTCCTCTTCGGCCGCAGGCACGCGGCAGGACGGCGGGCACGCGGCGAAGGGGCGCCCTCCCGCACCCGGGCGGGTGGCCGGGGAGTGTCGGTGCTCCGGGACGGCTCCGCAGGCGTGGGACGCTCGCCCACGCCGGGGCGGGGTGCGTCACCGGACGGTCCGCGTCCGCGGAACCGGTTCCGGTCGTACCGGGAGCGGGCCCCGGCGCGGTCCCGGCCACCGCGTGGCCGCCCCGTCGCAGGAGGCCGGATGGATGTCAGCACGTTCTACGCCCTGTTCGCCGCCACCTGCTTCACGCTCGTCGGCCTCTGGTGGAACGTCGTGCAGGGCCATGCCGACTGGATGCGCCGGCCGGAGCTGCGCCGCGTCGTCGGGGGGATCTATCTCTCGTTCCTGCTGCCGGCGTTGATGGGGCTGTTCGCCCAGGTCGGCGGTGATGCCACCCCCGGCATCTGGCGTGCGAGCTTCGCCCTGCTCGCCGTGATCGGCTGTGTGTGCACGCTCCGGCTCCTCGCCCACGGTCGCAGGGACGGCTCTTCCCCGTTCCTGGCCGTGATCATGGGCGCCGCGGCGCTGTTCTACGTCCTGATCGCGGTGGTGGGGGCGGTGCCCGAGATCGCGGGTGCGATCGGTCTCGCGCCGATCCAGGCGGAGGCGGTGCTGCTGATCCTGCTGGTGGTGCTGGGGCACGGCCTGGTGTGGCGGTTCATGGCGGGGGAGGGGCGCCCGGCCGAGGACGAGTAGGGAGCGGCTACCGCGAGCCCCGCGGCGGATGCCCGCTGCAGCGGCCGGGCGGGAGCGACCGGAGGGCGCGCCGTGGCCCGTGTCTCAGTGCCCGGTGGCGCGTCCCGCCCAGTGGAGGCGGCCGAGCGACACCAGTCGGAGACGGTCCCGGGCCGTGCGGGCGACCTGTTCCTCGCCGGGCCCCTCGGGGGAGCCGGACCCGCCGGTCTCCCGGGCCGCGAGGAAGGCCGAGGCCGTCATCACCATGTGTTCCACGTACACGCCCGCCAGCATGCGCAGATCCTCCTCGCTCCAGCCCGCCGACACCGGCTCGCGCCCGAGCGCCGCCGCCACCTCCTGGGTGAAGGCGTCGAGTTGGTCGGCGATCGCGGCGCGCACCGGCCCGACGCCGCCGTGGCGCTCGCGCGCGATGAAGCGGAAGTGGGCCGGCTGCTCCCGGACGTGACGGGCGATGAGGTCCACGGTCCGCGCGATCCGCACCTCGGCGTCGCCGGTCTCCGCGAGGATGGCCCCGACCAGACCGTGCAGGCTGCCGAGTGTCTCCTCGACCAGGGCCACACCGAGCTCCGCCACATCCGAGAAGTGCCGGTAGAACGCCGTCGGCGCCACGCCCACCGCCCGGGTCAGCTCGCGCAGTCCGAGACTGCTCAGGCTCTGGTGCTCGAGCAGTCGCAGCGCGGCGTCCAGCAGTGCCTGACGGGTCTTCAACTTCTGGGCCTGGCGGACGCCGACGGTGTGACTCATGCAATTCAGTAAACAGCTGTTCTCTGGTATGCGAAAGCCTAGACTGGGTAGTCAGTGAACAGTCGTACTCTGAGTTCTGTGCCCGCACGCGGGCCGTTCTCGGACCGACTCCGAGTCCATCACCGGAAGGAAGGTCGAGGAAGATGATCGCCCTCGTCGCCGCGGTCGCCTTACTGGGCGTCGTCCTGGGTGCCGTGGCCCACATCCCGCTGCCCGTGTCCACCGCGGCCGCCGCCGTCATCGGCGGATGGCTGCTCGTGTTCGCCGTGCGTGAGCGCCACGCGCGCCGGGCCGCCCGCTGACCCGAGGAGGGACCGCCGTGGAACTCACCTCACCCGCCCGCCGGTACACCGGCACGCGCGACGCCGACGGCATGGCCGTCGCGTCGTTCGTCCTCGGACTGGTCGGGCTGCTCGTGATGAACATCGTGCTCGGCCCCGTCGCCCTCGTCCTCGCCGGCCTCGCGCTGCGGCGCGGAACCGCCCGGCGCGGACGGGCCCTGCTGGGTCTGGCCCTCGGCGTCGCCGACCTCGTCGTCCTCGCCGTGCTCGTCGTCGGCGACGGCGTCGTCGTCTGGAGTCCGGTCGGCTGACCCGTCCGGGCCCCCGGGGCGGAAGCCGGGCTCCGGGCGGCTCGTAGAATCGTGTCCACCATGGCTTACCTCGACCACGCCGCGACCACTCCGATGCTTCCGGAGGCGATCGAGGCGATGACCGCCCAGCTCGCCGTCACCGGCAACGCCTCGTCGTTGCACGCAGCGGGCCGCAGGGCCCGCCGTACCGTCGAGGAGGCCCGCGAGACCCTCGCCGAGGCGCTCGGGGCGCGCCCCAGCGAGGTCGTCCTCACCTCGGGCGGCACCGAGGCCGACAACCTGGCCGTCAAGGGCCTCTACTGGGCCCGCCGTGCCGCCGACCCGCGCCGCACCCGCGTACTCGCCGGCCCGGTCGAGCACCACGCCGTCCTCGACGCCGTGCACTGGCTCGCCGAGCACGAGGGCGCGAACGTCGAGTACCTCCCCGTCGACAACCACGGCCGGGTGCACCCGGAGGCGTTGCGCGAGGCCCTCCAACGCGATCCCTCGGACGTGGCCCTCGCCACCGTGATGTGGGCCAACAACGAGATCGGCACCGTCATGCCGATCCGTGGACTCGCCGACGTCGCGGCCGAGTTCGGGGTACCACTGCACTCCGACGCGGTACAGGCCGTCGGGCAGCTCGACGTCGACTTCGCCGCCTCCGGCCTGGCCGCGATGACCGTCAGCGGCCACAAGATCGGCGGTCCCTACGGCATCGGCGCACTGCTGCTGGGCCGCGAGCACACGCCCGTGCCCGTGCTGCACGGCGGCGGCCAGGAACGCCATGTGCGCTCAGGGACGCTGGACGTCCCCGCCGTCGCCGCCTTCGCCGTGGCCGGCCGGCTCGCCGCCGAGCGCCGCGAGGACTTCGCACGTGAGATCGGCGCCCTGCGCGACCGGCTCGTCCGCGCCGTCCTCGACGCGGTGCCCGACGCGATCCTCGGGGGCGACCCGGTCGACCGGCTCCCGGCCAACGCCCACTTCACGTTCCCCGGCTGCGAGGGCGACTCGCTGCTGCTGCTCCTGGACGCCCAGGGCATCGAGTGCTCCACCGGCTCGGCCTGCACGGCGGGCGTCGCCCAGCCCAGCCACGTCCTCCTCGCCACCGGCACCGATCCGGACCTGGCCCGCGGAACGCTCCGTTTCAGCCTCGGCCACACCTCCACGGCGGGCGACGTCGAAGCCGTCGCCGAGGCGATCGGACCCGCCGTGGAGCGGGCCCGCACGGCGGGGCTCAGCTAGGCCGCGTTCGTCCCGTCGCGACGCCCGGCACGGCGACTCGCGGTGCCGCCGCATCGACCGAGCAGGCCGACCACGAGGTCGATCCGGCGCCTTGCGATCCTCGCCTCGGCCCGGAGGGCCTGGGGAGACCCCACGCACCGGACGCCGCTCCTCGACGGGTGGACCTCGCCGGACGCGGCACTAGCCGGCGACGGCCGGAGCGGCCAGTGCCTGCCGCACCATCGGCAGGTACCGGTCCCAGTCCCAGTGCGGGCCGGGGTCGGTGTGGTCGGTCCCGGGCACCTCGACGTGGCCGATGACGTGCTCCCGGTCCACGGGGATGCCGTACCGCCGGCAGATGCCGGCCGTCAGCCGCGCCGAAGAGGCGTACATCGCGTCAGTGAAGTCCTCGGGACGGTCGACGAAGCCCTCGTGCTCGATGCCTATGCTCCGCTCGTTCACGTGCCGGTTGCCCGCGTGGAAGGCGACGTCGAGTTCGCGGATCATCTGCGCGACCCGCCCGTCCTTGCCCACCACGTAGTGCGCGGCGGCGCCGTGTCCCGGGTCCTTGAACACCCTCAGGGCCGTCCGGTAGCTGCCCTGGACGACATGGATCACGATCCGGTCGATCGTGTAGTCGTCGGGCCGGTCTGCCCGACGCCAGTTCGCCCGGGAGGCCGCCGTCCACACCGCGCCCGCGTGGTCCAGCTCCCCCTCCACCCGCTTCTTCTCCATACCGGGCAGCCGCCACCACAGCCGCCTCAGCTCGTCCTGGGCCACCACACCCGCCCCGACCAGCGCCGCCCCGCCACCGATCAGCACGGCCCGCCTGCCGACACCGCGCTGTGCCTTCCTGCTGCCCATGCCACCCCTCTTCGCACCCGATCACCTCCCGAACGTCCACTCGCGGGCATTCGGTTCCCGGCGCCCCGTACCCTGATAGGGCTATGACTGAGACACGCCAGCGTCCCCTCCGCGTCCTCGCCGCCATGTCCGGCGGCGTGGACTCCGCCGTCGCCGCCGCACGGGCCGCAGAAGCGGGCCACGACGTGACCGGAGTGCATCTGGCGCTCTCGGCGAACCCGCAGTCCTTCCGCACCGGCGCGCGCGGCTGCTGCACCGTCGAGGACTCCCGCGACGCCCGCCGCGCCGCGGACGTCATCGGCATCCCCTTCTACGTCTGGGACCTCGCCGAGCGGTTCCGCGAGGACGTGGTCGAGGACTTCGTCGCGGAGTACGAGGCGGGCCGCACCCCCAACCCCTGCCTGCGCTGCAACGAGAAGATCAAGTTCGCGGCCCTGCTCGACAAGGCGCTCGCCCTGGGCTTCGACGCCGTGTGCACGGGCCACTACGCGACCGTCGTCGTGCGCGAGGACGGCGGCCGCGAACTGCACCGAGCCAGCGACATGGCCAAGGACCAGTCCTATGTGCTCGGCGTGCTCGACGAGCGGCAGCTCGCCCACGCGATGTTCCCGCTGGGCGACACCCTCACCACCAAGGACGAGATCCGAGCGGAGGCCGAGCGGCGCGGACTGGCCGTGGCCAAGAAGCCCGACAGCCACGACATCTGCTTCATCGCAGACGGCGACACCCAGGGCTTCCTCGCCGGGCGGCTCGGCCGGGCCGAGGGCGACATCGTCGACGAGTCCGGCGCCAAGCTGGGCACCCACGACGGCGCCTACGGCTTCACCATCGGCCAGCGCAAGGGCCTGCGCATCGGCCACCCCGCGCCCGACGGCAAGCCGCGCTACGTCCTGGACATCTCGCCGGTGAGCAACACGGTCACCGTGGGCCCGGCCGAGGCGCTGGAGGTCTCCGCGCTCACCGCGGTCAAGCCCCGCTGGTGCGGCACGGCGCCCGCCGGCCCCGGCACGTACACGGCGCAGCTGCGCGCCCACGGCGGCGAGACGGAGGTCTCGGCGGAGCTGGTGGACGGCGAGCTGCGGGTGGCGTTCACGCGACCCGTGCGCGGGGTCGCCCCCGGCCAGGCGATCGTGCTGTACGACGGCACGCGCGTGGTCGGATCGGCGACGATCGCGGCGACGACGCGCCGGCAGAGCCCCGTCACCGCCTGAGACCGCTCCGGAGCACCGGGGTGCCGGCACCGGAAGGGGGCCGGGCACGGGCGCGCGCGCACCGCGACCGGCGACACCGCGCCGGCGAAGCGCCCCGGGGCCGGGTGCCGCCGGGCCCTTCGCCGTACGCGGGCGGTTCCCGGCCATTTCCTCCCGGCCGCCGACCGCGTGGGCCGGGTGCCGGCGGCGGCCCGTACCGTGACCCCATGGACATCTGCGTCTTCCTCTCCGCCGCCGACCTCGACGACCGCTACACCGGCCCCGCCCGCGAGTTCGCCGAGCTGCTCGGCAAGGGCGGGCACACCCTGGTCTGGGGCGGATCCGACGTCGGTCTGATGAAGGTGGTCGCGGACGGGGTGCACGAGGCCGGCGGCCGCCTGGTCGGGGTCTCGGTGGAGTTCCTCCAGGACAAGGCCAGGCCGATCGCCGACGAGATGCTCGTCGCTCGGGACCTCGCCGAGCGGAAGGCCCTGCTCCTGGCCAGGTCCGACGCGGTCGTGATCATGGTGGGCGGCACGGGGACGCTGGACGAGGCCACGGAGATCCTGGAGTTGAAGAAGCACGGCCACACGGCGAAGCCGGTGGTGCTGCTCAACACGGCGGGTTTCTACGACGGGCTGAAGCAGCAGTTCCAGCGCATGGACGACGAGGGCTTCCTGCCGGTGCCCCTCACCGACCTGGTCTTCTTCGCCGAGGACGCGGTCAGCGCCCTCGCCTACCTCGAGGAAGGCGCGGGGGTGCAGTGATGCGAGCATTGCCGGTATGGCTACACATCTGATCACCGGAGCGGGCTCCGGCATCGGCGCGGCCGTCGCGCGCCGGCTGCACGAGCGCGGCGACGACCTGGTGCTGCTGGCCCGGGACGCCGGTCGCGCCCGGGAACTGGTCCGGGACTTCCCCGGCTCCCGCACCCTCGTCGGCGACCTCGCCACGCCCGACCGGCTGTCCTGGGCCTTCTCGCACCAGACGCTGCCCGAGCGCGTCGACTCGCTGCTGCACATCGCGGGCGTCGTGGACCTCGGCCGGGTCGCCGACCTCACGCCGAAGACCTGGCAGGCGCAGCTCAACGTGAACCTGGTCAGTCCGGCGGAGCTCACCCGGCTGCTGCTGCCCCAACTGCGCGTCTCCCGGGGCAAGGTGATCTTCGTCAACTCGGGTGCCGGGCTCAACGCCCATGCCGAGTGGGCCGCCTATGCCGCCTCCAAGCACGGTCTCAAGGCACTGGCCGACGCCCTGCGCCACGAGGAGGGGGAACACGGTGTCCGGGTCACGTCGGTGTACCCGGGCCGTACCGCGAGCCCCATGCAGGCGAAGGTGCACCAGCAGGAGGGCAAGGAGTACGACCCGTCGCGGTGGATCGACCCGGAGTCGGTCGCGACGACCGTCCTCACCGCCCTCGACCTCCCGCGCGACGCCGACATCCACGACCTCACCGTCCGGCCGGGGCGATGAGCGGCATCGTGTGGGGTCCCGCCACCGGGGTCGGTTCGCTGCCCGGAGGGGACGCGCGCGAGGCCGCGAGGACCGTGACCGGATCCTTCGAGGACTTTCCCCATCTGCCCGAACTGCCCGCCCGCGGCCCCGGCGCGGACATGATCGGCCGGACCGCGGGGCTCCTGGTGGAGCTGTACGCGCACGTGGAGCCGAGCGGCTGGCGGATGAGCGACCGGCCGGGCCGGGACACCCGCCGGGCCAGGTCGTGGCTCGGTGAGGACCTGGACGCGCTGGAGGAGTTCACCCAGGGCTACGAGGGCCCGCTCAAGGTCCAGGCCGTCGGGCCCTGGACGCTCGCGGCCGCTCTGGAGCTCAGGAACGGCGAGGCGGCCCTCGCCGATCCCGGCGCCTGCCGGGACCTCGCGGACTCGCTCGCCGAAGGCCTCCGCGGCCATCTCGCCGAGGTGCGGCGCCGGGTGCCGGGCGCCAGTCCGGTGCTGCAGCTGGACGAGCCGTCCCTCACGGCCGTGCTGCGCGGCCGGGTGCGGACCGCCAGCGGGTACCGGACCCACCGCGCCGTGGACCGGCAGCTCGCCGAGAGCACGTTGCGGGAGGTCGTGGGAGCGGCCGGGGTGCCGGTGGTGGTGCACTCCTGTGCTCCGGAGGTGCCGTTCGCCCTGCTGCGCCGGGCCGGAGCCGCCGGGATCTCGTTCGATTTCGCACTGCTCACCGAACGTGACGAGGAGTCGATCGGAGAGGCCGCCGAGGGCGGCACGAAGCTCTTCGCGGGAGTCGTGCCCTCCACCGACGGCCCATTGTCCGACCCTGCCGGTAGCGTCATGGGTGTCAGGACGCTGTGGCGCAGGCTGGGGCTGAATCCGGGGACTCTCGCCGAGTCCGTCGTGGTCACCCCGTCGTGCGGGCTCGCGGGCGCTTCGCCCGGCTATGCCCGTGCCGCCCTGGCGCACGGCGTCCGGGCGGCGAGATCGCTCGCGGACAACCCTGAGTGATGGACTGAGGGCTGAGGTAACGGGAGGACGTGACGGTGGCTGTCGAACAGCAGGGGCCGGTGCCGGCGGAGGCGCGGGACGAGCATGCCCGGCTGGCCGAGCAGATCGAGGAGCACCGCTTCCGGTACTACGTGAAGGACCAGCCGGTCGTCAGCGACGCCGAGTTCGACCGGCTGATGCGGTCCCTGGAGGCGCTGGAGGAGCAGTACCCGGAGCTGCGCACGCCCGACTCCCCGACCCAGAAGGTCTCGGTGGCGTACGAGACGGAGTTCACGGCGGTCGAGCACCGCGAGCGGATGCTCTCCCTCGACAACGCCTTCGACGAGGCGGAGCTCGCCGCGTGGGCGGACCGGGTCGCCAAGGAGGTCGGTACCTCCGCGCACCACTTCCTGTGCGAACTCAAGGTCGACGGCCTGGCTGTCAACCTGACCTACGAGAAGGGCCGGCTGGTCCGGGCCGCGACCCGGGGCGACGGCCGCACCGGCGAGGACATCACCCCCAACGTCCGGACGATCGGGGACGTTCCGGTCCGCCTGACGGGCGAGCGCGTACCCGATCTGGTGGAGATCCGGGGCGAGGTCTACTTCCCGATGGAGGCGTTCGAGGAGCTCAACGCCCGCCGGGTCGCGGCCGGTGAGCAGCCCTACGCCAACCCCCGCAACTCGGCGTCGGGTTCGCTGCGGCAGAAGGACCCCAAGGTCACGGCGACACTGCCGCTCCACATGGTGGTGCACGGCATCGGCGCGCGCGAGGGCCTGGAGATCGGCCGGCTCTCGGAGGCGTACGAGCTGCTGCACGAGTGGGGCCTGCCGACCGCCCGGCACTACAGGGTGGTGGGCTCCCTGGAAGAGGTCCGGGAGTTCATCGCGTACTACGGCGAGCACCGCCACTCCATGGAGCACGAGATCGACGGAGTGGTCGTCAAGCTGGACGAGATCCCGCTGCAGGGCAGGCTGGGCTCGACTTCGCGGGCACCCCGCTGGGCGATCGCCTGGAAGTACCCGCCGGAGGAGGTCAACACCAGACTGGTCGACATCCGCGTCGGTGTGGGTCGGACCGGCCGGGTCACCCCCTACGCCCAGGTGGAGCCGGTGACCGTCGCGGGCTCCGAGGTCGAGTTCGCGACGCTGCACAACCAGGACGTGGTGAAGGCCAAGGGTGTCCTGATCGGTGACACCGTCGTGCTGCGCAAGGCGGGCGATGTCATCCCGGAGATCCTGGGCCCGGTCGCCGACCTGCGGGACGGCACCGAGCGCGAGTTCGTGATGCCGTCCGAGTGCCCCGAGTGCGGCACGCCCCTGCGGCCGATGAAGGAGGGTGACGTCGATCTGCGCTGCCCCAACGCCCGGAGCTGCCCGGCCCAGTTGCGCGAACGACTGTTCTACCTCGCCGGCCGCAAGTCGCTCGATGTCGAGGCGTTCGGCTATGTGGCTGCGGCGGCCCTGACGAAGCCGCTGGAGCCCGCCGAGCCGCCGCTGGCCGACGAGGGCGACCTCTTCGACCTGACGGTCGAACAGCTGCTGCCCATCAAGGCGTATGTGCTGGACCAGGACAGCGGACTGCCCAAGCGCGACCCGAAGACCGGCGAGGAGAAGATCGTCACGGTCTTCGCCAATCAGCAGGGCGAGCCGAAGAAGAACACGCTGGCCATGCTGGAGAACATCGCGGCCGCCAAGGAGCGCCCGCTGGCCCGCATCCTCACCGGCCTCTCCATCCGCCATGTGGGCCCTGTCGCGGCCGAGGAGCTGGCCCGCGAGTTCCGTTCGATCGAGCGGATCGAACAGGCGTCACAGGAGGAGCTCGCGGCCGTCGAGGGCGTCGGGCCGACCATCGCCGCCTCGGTGAAGCAGTGGTTCGAGGAGGAGTGGCACCGTGAGATCCTCCGCAAGTGGCGTGCCGCGGGCGTCCGGATGGAGGAGGAGGGCTCCGGCGGGGACGAGGGGCCGCGTCCGCTCGAGGGCCTCACCGTCGTCGTCACCGGAACGCTCGAGAACCACACGAGAGATGGCGCAAAGGACGCGCTCCAGAGCCGTGGTGCGAAAGTGACGGGTTCCGTTTCGAAGAAGACCTCGTTCGTTGTGGTGGGTGACAACCCCGGATCGAAGTACGACAAGGCCATGCAGCTGAAGGTGCCCGTACTGGACGAGGACGGCTTCGCGGTCCTTCTCGAGCAGGGGCCGGAAGCGGCCCGCGAGTTGGCCGCGCCGGTCGAGGAATAGTACGACCGTGCGGACCAACTCCCCGCCAGGATCACTCGTTCGGCGCATATCAGATGGATAAGGGTGGCCGGGTCGCATTCGGGCAAGAGCTGTAGAGCGCTGCCCGTCGGAGCCCCCGGCGGCCTACTGTTGAGGCATGCGCCTGTCGTGCACGGCCGCGTGGTGAGGTTCCGGCCGTGGTCGCATGACACGGAAGCCACCACGTGGCATCGGCACCGCCGGCTGTGAGAGGGACGGGAATGAAACCGACCGAGAGCGCCGCCCCGGTCTCACGGCCGCGTGGTTTCGCGGGACTCGCGTTCGTCGCGGGCATCGCCTCGACGCTGCCGTTCGTCGTCGTCGGAATCGCCTTACTCACCCTGGCGACCGGGCTCTTCGGCGCTCTCAGGGATGGGCACCGGCTCTTCCCCGGGGGCACCGAGGGCTGGTCCCTCGCCGTGCTGACCGGCATCATCGTCGGCCACCTGGTCGCCCTCGGGCGCGACCGCTGGTGGGGCGGCACCGGCTCCGGCGCCGCCCTGACCCTCGCGGTGCTGCTGCTGTACGGCTGGGTGCCGGCGGGCATGGTCAGCCTCGCCCTGGTGGCGCTGGTCGGCGCCGCGCGGCGACACCGCTGGCGGCAGGGCGTCCTGCACGGCGCGGTGGACATCCTGGGCATCGGAGCGGCCGCGCTCGTCCTCGCCGCGTTCGGCGAGACACCCACCGTCGAACACCCGTGGCAGCCCCTGCAGTGGGGACCGGAGGCGGTCCCCGAGGTGGTGCTCGCCGCGGCCGCGTACCTCGCCGCCACCAGGGTGCTGCTCTGGTACGCCCTGGCACCCCAGAGCAGCGGACTGCCCACCGTCGCCCGGACCGCCCTGCTGCGGCAGGGGCTCGTCGCGGTCGCCCTGCTCGGCATCGCCCCGCTGATCTGCGTCGTCGCGACGGCCCTGCCCATCGTGCTGCCGCTGTTCGCGGTGCCGCTGATCGCACTCGACTCCACGCTGTGGATCGCCCGAGCCCGCGCCGAGGAGCAGCTGCGCGACCCGCTCACCAAACTCCCCAACCGCCAGTGGCTGCTGGAGCGCACCTGGACCGCGCTGGAGGAGGCCGAGGGGGTCGGAGCGCGTTCAGCCCTCGTCCTGATCGACCTCGACCGGTTCCGCTCGGTCAACGACACACTCGGTCATCTCGCGGGCGACAGGCTGCTGCTCCAGATCGCCGAGCGGCTGAAGCTCGCACTGCCGCGCGGAGCGGAGGCCGCGCGGCTGGGCGGCGACGAGTTCGCCGTGCTGCTGCCCACGACCGACTCCACCACCAGCGCCCAGCGGGTCGCCCGCCACCTCGTGGGCCAGTTGTCCTCGCCCCTCGACCTGGACGGGCTCACGCTGGTCCTGGAGGCCAGTGCCGGCCTCGCCGTCTTCCCCGACCACGCCCTGGACGCCGAGGGGCTGCTCCGGCGCGCGGACGTGGCCATGTACCAGGCGAAGCGCGACCGAACCGGCGTCGAGGTGTACGAGTCCAAGCGCGACTCGAACACCCCGGACCGTCTCGGGCTGCTCGGCGATCTGCGCCGGGCGCTGGACGCGGGCGAGGTGGAGCTCCACTACCAGCCGAAGGTGCGCTTCGACGGGCATGTCGCGGGGCTGGAGGCGCTGGTGCGCTGGGTGCACCCGGACCGCGGACGGGTCCCTCCCGACGAGTTCATCGCCATCGCCGAGTCGTCGGGGCTGATGCCCCATCTGACCGAGTACGTGCTGGAGTCCGCGCTGGGACAGGTCGCCGAGTGGCGCTCCCAGGGCCTCGAGGTCCCGGTGGCCGTCAATGTGTCACCGCGCGACGTCCACACGCCTGGCTTCGCCGGCTCCGTCGCCGCCCGGCTGGCCCGGCACGGCGTTCCGGCGGGCGCGCTGCAGCTGGAGATCACGGAGCATGTGCTGCTGGAGGACCCGCAGCGGGCCGGGGACACCCTCGCGGCGCTCACGGGCCACGGGGTGAAGATGTCGCTGGACGACTTCGGCACGGGCTACTCGTCCCTGGTCCATCTGCGCCGGCTGCCCGTGAGCGAGCTCAAGATCGACCGGTCCTTCGTCGCCCGGCTGGCGATCGACGCGGAGGACGCGGAGATCGTCCGCTGCACTGTCGACCTCGCCCACTCCCTCGGACTGCTCGTGGTCGCCGAGGGCGTCGAGGACGACGAGACCTGGGAGCGGCTGCGCGACCTGGGCTGCGACGCGGTGCAGGGCTGGCTGGTCGCGGCGGCCATGCCGCCGCAGGAGACCACGGCCTGGCTGCTTGCCCGGGGCGAGCACGGCTGGCGCCGTCCGGTGGGCGAGCTCCCAGCCGCCGCTCCCTCGGAGGTGGACCGCCCGTCGGGCCTGGTGAACTAGGGCGTGTCGCCAAGGTCCCTCCTGGTCCGCTACGCCCGGCATGCACTCCCCGTAGCCCTTCGGCGCGGGAGGTACCCCCACGCCGTGTTGGCGGAGTCATCCCCGTAGGTCCAGCACGAAGATGATCCTCCGCCTTGCGATCCCGCCCGGTGGGCGGACGGAGCTGCTTTCGCAAGACGCCCCGTTCGTTCCGGGTCGGCGGTTCCGTCCGAATGCGGGTGAGGCGGTGGGGGTCTGGGTCTCGGCTCGGACGTGGGGGGCCGGTGTTGCGGCCGCGACCCGTCCGAGATCCGGGCGCGGACGTCCTTCTCCGGCCCGTACGGATCCGTGGACGCGTCCGTCGGCAGCGACTCACCTCCCGCCCTGCGTGCGTCCGTACCGCGACCGCCACGAGGCCCTTGCGCCGCTCAGCTTCGGCGCGCGGAACATCCCGTAAATTCCGACGGCGCCCGCGATGGCACCCCCTACGACACCAGGGAGGTAGGTGTGGGCCTCGGACGTGTCCTGGACGACGTACAGGCCGGTGAACACACGGCGGACCTCGAGCCGGTCCCCGGGCCGTGCTTCCGTGGCTTGTGTCTCGGCATGTCCGTCGGTGATCCGGTCGTCCGCCGAGACAAAGGTCCCCCGGCAGTCGGTGGTGGTGCCCCCTCTGGCGCCTGGGCGCTCTTCACAGTGCTCCACGGTGAGGGTGCCCCGCACACCGGTGACGCCGACAGCGGCTCCGCCTTCGGAGATTCCCAGCGCGGTCCACAGGAGTCCGACAACTGCGAGCGCTGCAAAGAGCACTCTGGCGAGAACGCGCGAGGCGCGGTGCCGGGACCGCCTGGCCCGGGGGTCGGTCATGCCGTGTCCTGTCTGCAACGGGGAACGGGGAATTGGGAACGGGGAACGGGGGGACGGGGGAATGCGGCGAAGCGTGGGCAGCCGTCCGGCCGGAAATGCCGGAACCGGGCAACCGGGCCTTCGGTGCCACTCCGCTGTGGTGGCGAGCGCGCCGCTGAAGGCATCGTCGCATCGATCACCAGGGAGGCACACTGCCTGGGCAAGGCAACAGTGAGCGGTGCGACGTGCCATCCACCGGCAGTGGCAGGAGCGTCTCGTCAACGGTGGATCCGATGCTCTGGAGACGCCTGCCCGAGCCGAGGGCGGATCGATGAGCGTCCCGCCTCGACGGTGTTCCGCCCGGCGGTCCTGGCCGGTCCTGGCACCCCGGGTCGGGTGTCGTCTCCCAGCTGCCGCGCCCGCTCCCGAGGACGGCCGCGGCCCGATCGCCCCTCGGCGGCGTCAGGCCCTCGGGCCCGGCTCCGCGGCCCCGGCGAGGTGGGTCCCGGCCGGCATGGGACAAGGGCTCGGCCGGCCGCCCGGCGGCCCCCGCCGCACGCCCGGAGCCGGCCGCCGCCGCGGGTACCGGCCCGGTCCCGCGGCAAAGGGTTTCGCGGGCACCCGGGCCGGGCCCATAGGATTGGGCCACAACCATCACACTCACCCCTGAGGATCGCTGCATGCCTGGCATCACGCGCGAGGAGGTCGCCCACCTCGCCCGGCTGGCGCGTCTGGAGCTGAAGGCCGAAGAGCTCGACCACTTCGCCGGACAGCTCGACGACATCATCGGCGCGGTCGCCCGCGTCGCCGAGGTCGCCGACCGAGACGTACCGCCGACCTCCCACCCGCTGCCGCTGACGAACGTCATGCGCGCGGACGAGGTCCGTCCGTCGCTCACCCCCGAGCAGGCGCTTCACTGCGCCCCGGCACAGGAGCAGCAGCGTTTCAAGGTGCCGCAGATCCTGGGGGAGGACTGACCAGCGATGACGGACAGCCCCATCATCAAGCTCACCGCGGCGGAGATCGCCGCGAGGATCGCCTCCGGCGACCTCACCGCCGTCGAGGTCGCCGAGGCGCACCTCGCCCGGATCGAGGCAGTGGACGAGAAGGTCCACGCGTTCCTGCACATCGACCGTGACGGCGCCCTCGCGCAGGCCCGTGCCGTCGACGAGAAGCGCGAGCGCGGCGAGAAGCTCGGCCCGCTGGCCGGCGTGCCGCTGGCGCTGAAGGACATCTTCACCACCGAGGGCATCCCGACCACGGTCGGCTCCAAGATCCTCGAGGGCTGGGTCCCGCCGTACGACGCCACCCTGACGCGCAGGCTCAAGGAGGCCGACGTCGTCATCCTCGGCAAGACCAACATGGACGAGTTCGCCATGGGGTCCTCCACCGAGAACAGCGCGTACGGCCCGACCGGCAACCCCTGGGACCTGACCCGCATCCCCGGCGGCTCCGGCGGCGGCTCGTCCGCCGCCCTCGCCTCCTACGAGGCGCCGCTCGCCATCGGCACGGACACCGGCGGCTCCATCCGCCAGCCCGCCGCCGTCACCGGCACGGTCGGCGTGAAGCCCACCTACGGCGCGGTCTCCCGCTACGGCATGGTCGCCTTCTCCTCTTCCCTCGACCAGGGCGGCCCCTGCGCCCGTACGGTCCTGGACGCGGCGCTGCTGCACGAGGTCATCGCCGGGCACGACCCGCTCGACTCGACCTCCATCGACGCCCCGGTCCCGCCGGTCGTCGAGGCCGCGCGCAACGGTTCGGTCGAGGGCATGCGGGTCGGTGTCGTCAAGCAGTTCCGCGGCGAGGGCTACCAGGCCGGCGTCGTGCAGCGGTTCGACGAGTCCGTGCAGCTGCTGAAGGAGCTGGGCGCCGAGATCGTCGAGCTCGACTGCCCCTCCTTCGACCTGGCGCTCTCCGCCTACTACCTGATCGCGCCGTCCGAGTGCTCCTCGAACCTCGCCCGGTTCGACGGTCTGCGCTACGGCCTGCGCGTCGGCGACGACGGCACCCGCTCGGCGGAGGACGTCACCTCGCTGACCCGCGAGGAGGGTTTCGGCGACGAGGTCAAGCGCCGGATCATGCTGGGCACGTACGCCCTGTCGTCCGGCTACTACGACGCGTACTACGGCAGCGCCCAGAAGGTGCGCACGCTCATCACGCAGGACTTCGAGAAGGCCTTCGAGCAGGTCGACGTGATCGTCTCCCCGACGACCCCGACCACCGCCTTCCCGATCGGCGAGCGTGCCGACGACCCGATGGCGATGTACCTCGCCGACCTGTGCACCATCCCCACCAACCTGGCCGGCAACGCCGCGATGTCGCTGCCCTGCGGCCTGGCCCCGGAGGACAACCTCCCGGTCGGTCTGCAGATCATCGCCCCCGCGATGAAGGACGAACGGCTCTACAAGGTGGGTGCGGCCGTCGAGGCGGCCTTCGTGGCACGCTGGGGCCACCCGCTGCTGGAGGAGGCACCGTCACTGTGAGTAGCTTGCAGAAGGCCAAGGGCTTCACCAAGTCCCGGACCGGTACGTACGTGTCCATGGCCGCCACCGCGTTCGGAGCCATCGGCGTCGCGAAGCAGGCCCGGAAGGCCCGCCTGGAGCACGACACGCTCCGGCTGGTCGACGCCGCCGTGTCCGCCGCCGCCATCGTCACCGGACTCGCGATCCTCTACCGGGAGCTGAAGCGCCTGGGCGACGACGACGTCCTGCTGGGCTGAGAGGGAAAGTTCACCGTGACCGTCACGACTGACCTGGTGTCGTACGAGGACGCACTCGCGTCCTACGACCCCGTCATGGGCCTTGAGGTCCATGTCGAACTCGGCACCAGGACCAAGATGTTCTGCGGCTGCTCGACCGAGCTGGGCGCCGAGCCCAACTCCCAGACCTGCCCCACCTGCCTGGGCCTCCCCGGCTCGCTGCCGGTGGTCAACGCGGTCGGCGTCGAGTCCGCCGTCAAGATCGGCCTCGCGCTGCACTGCGAGATCGCCGAGTGGTGCCGCTTCGCCCGGAAGAACTACTTCTATCCGGACATGCCGAAGAACTTCCAGACCTCGCAGTACGACGAGCCGATCGCCTTCAACGGCTATCTGGACGTCCAGCTGGAGGACGGCGAGATCTTCCGCGTGGAGATCGAGCGCGCCCACATGGAGGAGGACACGGGCAAGTCGACCCACGTCGGCGGCGCCACCGGCCGTATCCACGGCGCGTCCCACTCCCTGCTCGACTACAACCGGGCCGGCATTCCGCTCATCGAGATCGTCACCAAGCCCATCGTGGGCGCCGGTGACCGTGCCCCCGAGGTCGCCAAGGCGTACGTAGCCGAACTGCGCGAGCTCATCAGGGCCCTCGGTGTGTCGGAGGCCCGGATGGAGATGGGCCAGATGCGCTGCGACGTGAACCTCTCGCTGATGCCGAAGGGTTCGCAGACGTTCGGCACGCGCAGCGAGACCAAGAACGTCAACTCGCTGCGCAGCGTGGAGCGGGCGGTCCGCTTCGAGATCCAGCGCCACGCCGCGGTGCTGGGGGACGGCGGCACCATCGTCCAGGAGACCCGCCACTTCCACGAGGAGGACGGCTCGACCACCTCGGGCCGGGTCAAGGAGGAGGCTGAGGACTACCGGTACTTCCCGGAGCCCGACCTCGTTCCCGTCGCCCCGTCCCGTGACTGGGTCGAGGAGCTGCGCGCCGGGCTGCCCGAGCTGCCGCGGGTGCGCCGCAACCGCCTCCGCAAGGAGTGGGGCGTCTCCGAGCACGACATGCAGTCGATCCTGAACGCGGGAGCGATCGACCCGATCGTGGCCACGATCGCGGCCGGCGCCGACCCGGTCTCCGCCCGCAAGTGGTGGATGGGCGAGCTGGCCCGCAACGCCAACGAGTCCGGCCGGTCGCTCGAGGAGCTGCCGATCACGCCGGAGCAGGTCGCCCGGGTGACCGCCCTGGTCGCGGACGGCTCGCTGAACGACAAGCTGGCCCGTCAGGTCATCGAGGGCGTGCTGGCGGGCGAGGGCGACCCGGACGCGGTCGTCGAGAGGCGCGGTCTGAAGGTCGTCTCCGACGAGGGTGCGCTCGGCGCGGCCGTCGACGAGGCGATCGCCGGCAACGCCGCCGTCGCCGACAAGATCCGGGGCGGCAAGGTCGCCGCGGTCGGCGCCCTGGTCGGCGCGGTCATGAAGGCCACCCGTGGCCAGGCCGACGCGGCCCGCGTCAAGGAGCTGATCCTGGAGAGGCTCGGCGTGACCGAAGGCTGAGCACCGGCCTCACGGGCGAGGGGCGGGGCACCGGTCTGCCGGTGTCCCGCCCCTCGCGCCTGCCCGGCCGGTCGGGCAGGTGGGCGGAGAAGCGGGGCCCGCCCGGCTCGGACCGTCGGCCGGGGTCCGGGCGGACACGGCAACGGGCCGGGTGGCGCGGACGGCAGGCCGGCCGGGCCCCGTGCTCGGAGGGCGAGCCCTTCCGGCCCGGCGCGCAAGGCAACGCAGGGCACGGCAACGCAGGGCACGGCAACGCAGGGCAGGGCAACGCAGGGCAGGGCAACGCGGGGCACGGGGAGCGAGAACCGGGCGGCCCCCACGGGGCTGTCGCTGCCCGGCGTGCCGGCCCGGTGCCGTCGGCAGCGGCCTCAGCAGACCCGTATCCCCAGGCCCGGCAGCCACAGCTCGCCGCGGTCGTCGACGCCGGCCTCCCGGGCGGCCAGCTCCTGAGGGCCTGCCGCGCCGCGCGAGCGGAGTTCCGAGACGGCCAGTCGCGCGGCGGCGGCCGCGGAGCGTTCATCGGCCTCCGGGAAGGCCGAGTGCCACCAGCCCCGGTCATGGCCGTGCCAGCCGCACTCCCGCATCAACCTGTCCCGCTCGGGGCCCTGCGGCGCGTCCCGGTCGTCGACAGCGACCTCCAGGCCCTCGCCCGGGCTGTACGAGACGACGAGATCGCGTCCCGGGTCCCGGTCCGCCACGACCGTGAAACCGGCCCAGTCGCCCGGTACCTGCACGGGAAGCTGCTCCGCCCAGGCGGCGAGCAGCAACTCCAGGGCGCTCTCCCACTGCTCCCAGTCGCCCGCGAGCCGGTGGTCCGGGCGCTCGCCGGGCCACTCGCCCGGGCCGCCGCGGTACAGCTGCCAGCTGTACGGCAGGAGGTCGAAGTCGTGCGGCTCACCGGCCGACCGGGCGCCGCCCCAGGTGAAGCAGTGGTGCTCGCCCCGCTCCAGCTCCTCGGGCCGGTGCACCGACAGCGTCACGCGGAACCGGTCACCCGACAGCAGCACCAGCCGGCCCTCGTCGCGCCAGCGGACACTGGGACCCCACGCCGACCCGCCGTACAGCGTCGGCTCCCCGATCGTGGCCACGATCGGCCCGTAGACCTCCCGGAACGCCTCGCGCCGTTCCAGTCGTGTCGCTTCGGGCCGATGGTGCACGATCGCGACGGGCGGACCCCCCAGGTGTTCACGGGGCGACCCGTGCAGGTGCTCGGCTATCTCCGCTATCACGGCCGTCTCGGCGGCCGAGCCCGCCGGTGCGGCCCTGCCGGCGATGACTGTCTGCGATTCCCCCCGACTGGTCATGAGCCCATGGTGACAGTCCGCACCGACAGCGCCACCGAATTGAACCCCACGGCCGGTCGGCCAATGGCGGGATCTCGACCCGGTCTCTCCCGACGCCCTCCGGGACGTTCATCCCGCGGCCCTCCGCGGGCCTCTCCTCCGCCATCCGGCCTCACTAGCTTCCGGGCGGTAACGAGGGACTCAGGAGGATGACTTGGCCACCGACATCTCACGGCGACGGCTGTTCGCACTCGGCGGGGGCGCCCTCGGCGCCGCCGCGGCCGGGTCCCTGCTGCCGCCCTCCCTGCGGTCGGCCCTCGCCGCCGAGCCCCCCGCGGGCGGTCTGCGCGCGATCCGGCACGTGGTGGTCCTGATGCAGGAGAACCGGTCCTTCGACCACTACTTCGGCACCCTGCGCGGAGTGCGCGGCTTCGGCGACCGCAACGCCGTCGAACTCCCCTCGGGCACGTCCGTCTTCGAACAGCCCGGGCCGCTCGGCACCGTGCTGCCCTTCCCGGTGCGCGGCGCCGCCGAGACCCAGAAGAAGGACCTGCAGTACATCGGCGACCTCGACCACTCGTGGGACGGCGGGGCCAGGGCGTGGCGCGACGGCTGGATGGACGGCTGGATCCCCGCGAAGACCGCCGCGACCATGGCCCACTACGACCGCCGCGACATCCCCCTGCACTACGAGCTCGCCGACACTTTCACGGTCTGCGACGCCTACCACTCCTCGGTCCACACCTCGACCAGTCCCAACCGCAACCATCTGTGGAGCGGCTGGACCGGCTACGAGGCCGACGGCAGCCGCGCGGTGACGAACGCCGCGTACGCCGAGGACACCCACCCCGGCTACCCGTGGCCGACGTACGCCGAGCGGCTGGAGAGGGCCGGCCGCAGCTGGCAGACGTACCAGGAGTGGGAGAACTTCACCGACAACAACATCGAGTTCTTCACCACCTTCAAGCGGATCGCGCGGAAGGCGCTCGCCAAGGCCGGCGGCTTCACGTACATGGAGGCCTTCTACGCGAAGGTCAGGGACACCGCCGACCCGGCCGAGCGGGAGCGGCTGCTCGCCGCGCTGGAGGAGGGCGTCGCGACGCTGACGGCGAAGGAGCGGTCCCTCTTCGAGCGGGGCCTGCGGCGCGGCGGGACCGGCACCCTCGCCGAGCGGTTCCGCGCCGACGTGGCGGCCGGCACCCTCCCCGAGGTCTCGTACCTGGTGCCGAGCGCAATCGACTCCGAGCACCCCGGCTCCTCCTCGCCGATCGGCTCGGCGACCCTCGTCTACAAGGTGCTGGATGCCCTCGGGTCCCACCCCGACGTCTGGCGGCACACCGTCGTCCTGATCAACTACGACGAGAACGACGGCTTCTTCGACCATGTGCCGCCGCCGGTCCCGCCCACCGGCGACACCGACGAGCGTTGGCAGGGCAGGCCCACCGGCCTCGGCATCCGGGTTCCTCTGCTCGTCGTCTCCCCGTGGACCATCGGCGGCTGGGTCTGCTCCGAGACGTTCGACCACACCTCCGTGATCAGATTCCTGGAGAAGTGGACGGGGATCGAGGAGCCCAACATCACCGCCTGGCGGCGCACCGTCGCCGGCGACCTCACCTCCGCGTTCGACTTCCGGCGCGGCGGGCCGCTTCCCGAGGTGGAGCGCCCGGCCCCGATCCCGCCCTTCACGGGCCGCTGGCGGCCGCAGCCGCCGGCGGTCCAGCGCATGCCCGTGCAGGAGCCGGGCACCCGGCCGGCACGTCCCCTGCCGTACCAGCCGGACGCCTGGGCGAGGGTCGGTGGAGGGAAGGTCACGGTCGCGCTCCGCAACACGGGGCGCGCAAGCGCGCACTTCGCGCTGTATCCGTACGCCGGTGAGTTCCCCGTCCCGCAGCACAGGGACGTGAGGGGCGCTGTCCGGTGGAGCGTGCCCCTCGCTGGTGACTCCTACCGCTTCACGATCACCGGGCCGAACGGTTTCCGCCGGGAGTTCGCGGGACCGGCCGGGGGGTCGGGAGCCGAGGTCACCTCGCGTGTCGACCACCACGACCGCGATCTGCACCTCACCTTCCGCAACGGCGGTGACGGCGCCGTCACCTTCACCCTCCGCCCGCTCGGGTACGTCGACGACGAGGACCTGGGGGACTGGACCCGGGAGGTCACGGTGAAGCCCGGCCGGAGCAGGAGCCTCGTCCACTCCGCCGCCGACGCCCACGGCTGGTACGACGTCGAGGTGACGACGGACGACGGGAGCGGCTTCCGCAGGCGCCTCATGGGACACATCGAGAACGGGAGGCCCAGCGTCTCCGGATGAGGCCGCAGGCATCCGTGACGTCACCCGGAGACAGCGGTCGTCCGGGACGACCACGAGGGGAGGGAGTTCGGGAGCGGACGTCCCCGAACTCCCTCCGCACCTGTGAGTATTGCCACGAACCGGGCGAAGGGGCCCTAACGATCACTTTCTCCTGAGAGAGTGTTGCCCTGCAGGTCATGTGTTCTTTGCGGGCAGTTCCCAGTGAAGATCCACGAACCATCAGGGAGCTCGTCCGTTGGCCGCCATCGCTCGGTGGTGCATCAGGCACCGACTCGTCGCCGTCCTGCTCTGGCTGTCGGCCCTCTGTGGCGTCTCGGTCGCCGCCGCCTTCGCGGGCACGGCCTACTCGAACGACTACGACGTACCCGGCACCGAATCCGGTCGGGCCACCGAACTCCTCCGGGACGGCTTCCACGGGAGGTTCGACGGCGGGGACACCATCGTCTGGCGCACCGAGCAGGGCAGTGTCCGATCGGCCGCCGTCGAGCAGCGGGTGACGGCGATGCTGAAGAAGGTCGAACGGCTGGACGGCGTCGCCTCGGTCACCGGTCCGTACGCCTCCCCGCAGCCTCCGTCCGGGAAGGCCGCGGGTGCCTCCGCCGGGAAGGCGGGGGAGGGGGACAGGGCAGGCAAGACGGGGAAGACGGACAAAGCAGGCAAGGCGGGCGGGAAGAAGGGCGCCGGGGAGCGGTCGGACCGGAAGGGATCGGGCACCGCATCGGGCACTACCCCGGCCGGCAAGACCTCCGCCGGCAAGACCTCCGCCGGCAAGACCTCCACGGACGAGGCCTCCCCCGGCAAGACGTCCCCCGGCAAGACGTCCGCCGACAAGACCCCCGCCGCGTCCGGCTCCGCGGGCAGGGCCGGTGAGGGTACGGCGGCCGCAGGCGAGGCGCGCGCCATCGACGGCGGACCGGACGGCGCGGCCCGCATCAGCGAGGACGGCCGTACGGCCTACGCGACCGTCGCCTTCGAGGCGAAGCCGGGGGACGTCCCCGAGTCCCAGGCCCGAGCGGTCGTCGACACGGCCAAGGCCGCCGCACGCGACGGACTCCAGGTCGAACTCGGCGGCAGCGCCACCGCTCTCGCCGAGACTCCGACCTCACACCTCGCGGAGATCGTCGGCGTCGCCGTGGCCGCCGTGGTCCTCTTCCTCGCCTTCGGCTCGCTGGCCGCCAGCCTGCTGCCCATCGCCACCGCGCTGGTCAGCGTCGGCGCCGCCTACGCGGGCATCGTGCTCCTCGGCCATGTCATGGACGTCGCGGACTTCGCGCCCGTGCTCGGGCTGCTGATCGGGCTCGGCGTCGGGATCGACTACGCCCTGTTCATCGTCACCCGCCACCGCAAGGGCCTGCGGCGCGGGCTGTCCGTCGCCGACGCCGCCGAGAAGGCCGTGGCGACGACGGGGCGTGCGGTCGTCTTCGCCGGCCTCACCGTCTGCATCGCGCTGCTCGGCATGATGATCCTGCAACTCTCCTTCCTCAACGGAGTGGCGATCGCGGCCTGTCTGACCGTCCTCCTGACCGTCGCCGCCTCCGTCACCCTGCTGCCGGCGCTGCTGTCCTTCATCGGGATGCGCGCACTGGGCCGCCCCGAGCGCAGACGACTCGCCCGGCGCGGCCCGCGGCCCGAGCTCACGACCGGCTTCGCCGCCCGCTGGTCCGCCTTCGTCGAGCGCCACCCGAAGCTGCTGGGGCTGGTCGCCACCGTGGTGATGGCCGTCCTCGCGCTGCCCACGTTCTCGCTCCACCTGGGCACTTCCGACCAGGGCAACGCCCCCGCCTCCAGTACCACCCGTAAGGCGTACGACCTGGTAGCCGAGGGGTTCGGGCCGGGCAGCAACGGACCGCTCACGCTCGTCGCCGCTCTCGACGGCGCCGATGACCGGCTGGCGATGCAGCAGTTGCCCGCCGCCCTCCGGGCCACCGAGGGCGTGGCCTCCGTCAGCCCCGTGACGTTCAACAGCCGGGCCGACACCGCCGTGGTCACCGTCGTCCCGGAGTCCGCCCCCCAGTCGCAGCGGACCAGCGATCTCGTCGACCGGCTGCGTGCCGATGTGCTGCCCGCGGCGGAGAGCGGCACCTCGCTCGACGTTCGCGTCGGCGGAGTGACCGCGAGCCACGACGACTTCGCCGACGTGATCGTCGGGAAGCTGCCGCTGTTCGTCGGCGTGGTCATCTCGCTGGGCTGTGCGCTGCTGCTGCTCGCTTTCCGCTCGGTCGGCATACCGCTCAAGGCCGCCCTGATGAACGTGGCCGCGGTCGCCTCCGCGTTCGGCGTCGTCGTCGCGATCTTCCAGTGGGGCTGGGGCTCCGAACCGCTGGGGCTCGGCAGCGCCGGCCCGATCGAGCCCTTCCTCCCCGTGATCATGGTCTCGGTACTCTTCGGGCTCTCGATGGACTACCAGGTGTTCCTGGTGAGCCGGATGTACGAGGAGTGGCTGGAGACGCGGGACAACCGGCGTGCCGTACGGGTCGGCCTCGCCGAGACGGGCAGGGTCATCAACTCGGCCGCGATCATCATGATCTCCGTCTTCCTCGCGTTCGTCCTCAGTGGGGACCGGGTCATCGCGATGTTCGGCATCGGCCTCGCCGCCGCGGTCGCGCTGGACGCGTTCGTCCTGCGCACCCTGCTGGTGCCCGCGCTCATGCACATGCTGGGCAGCGCCAACTGGTGGCTGCCTCGCTGGCTGGACCGCCGGCTTCCGCGCCTCAGCATCGAGCCCCCCGAGAGCCCTTCGCCCGCCCATGCGAAGATCGCCGGGACGCGGGTCAGCGAGGACGGCACGCTCACGCGCTAGCGCCGTGTCGGACGGGGTTCCCCCGTCGAGGTGCGGCGTCCGGTACGACGATCACGAGGCGGCGCCGGCATGTGCGCGGCGCGCCACGAGCGCAAGGAGCGGGATGTTCGCGATATCCCTGGGGGACGGCGCGGAACTGCGGCCCATCGAACCCTGGCAGGCCGTGGAGTTCCTGGAGCACATCGAGCGTGCCCGGGAGTACACGGGGCCCTGGGTGCCGTTGACGGTGAACGTCAAGGACGTCCGGTCCGCCCGAGCCGTGCTCCAGAACTACGCCGACAAGCAGGCCGCCGACACCGGCCGCATCTGGGCCGTCCGGCTCCACGGCACGCTCGTGGGGGGCGTGCTCTTCCGGATCTTCGACACCTCGAACGAGTCCTGCGAGGTCGGCGTCTGGCTGGAGCCGTCCGCCGCCGGAAGGGGACTGATCGGCCGCGCCGTGGAACGGCTCATCGACTGGGCCGTCGAGGAGCGCGGGATGCACCGCGTCGAATGGCTCGCCTCCTCCGCCAACCACCGCTCCATCGGCGTCGCGAAGCGGCTCGGGATGAGCCTGGACGGAGTGCTGCGCGAGAGCTTCCCGTGGCAGGGCGTTCGCCACGACATGGAGGTCTGGTCCGTCCTCGCGCCCGAGTGGCGGGCCCGACGCTCCGCCGAGGGGCGCTGAGCGACCGGCCGCCGGGCGCGGGGAGCACGCAGGGGTGCGACCGGGCCGAAGTCGCGGACCCCGCCGTGCCTGTCGCGTTCCTCAGCGGTCTCCGGCTTCGGCGTGCGCGAAGTCGTACGCGGACCAGTCGGCGATCGGGACGTACCCGAGGCGCTGGTAGAGGGCGTTGCTCGTGGGGTTGGCCGCGTTCGTGAACAGCACGACCTCCTCGGCGCCCGCGGCCCGCGCGGCCCGGCTCACCTCGGCCGTGACGGCGCCCGCGTAGCCGCGACCGCGCAGGTGGGCCGGGGTGTAGACGGGGTCGACCTGGATCATTCCGGCCACCATGGGGTTCGCTCCCGCCATGGAGACGGGCGTGCCGTCCGGGGTCTCCCAGAACGTGTAGCTCTTGTCGGCGAAGCGTGTGCCGGCCCAGGAATCGGCGTCGACGGAGACGACTTCCCCGACATCGGCGGCGAACTCGCCGCACCATCGGATGAGTTGCCGATGGTCGTCCTCGCCCACGAGGCGGCTCCGGCCCGCCGGGAACGGCTCCGGTGGGGTGAGCGTGCCGAGGCGGTGCAGGCGGAGCCGGACGCGCGGTGTCGGCGTTGCGCCCGTGTGCCGCTGCCAGGCCCCGGCGAACGCGGCGGCGGTGCCGTGGTCCGCGCTGACGGACGGAAGGGAGTGCCCGAGGGAGGCCAGGTGGGCGGCGAGGCCGTCGGCCTGCTCGGGGGTGAGCGAGGTGAGGCCCAGACCGAGACGGGGCGGGACGCGGTACAGCACGGCCAACACCTCGCCGGCCCGCTCCAGCAGCCCGAAGACAGGTGCCCGTCCGCCGTACGCGGCAGCCCCGCGGGTTCGCAGTCTCTGGGCCCACGTCAGCGGCATGATGTGCTGGGCGAGCCGGGAGCGCAGGAAATCCCCGGCTCGGGCGAGGAAGTCGTCGACGTTCTCGGTGAGATGCCAGTCGTCCGGGCGCATGCCTCATGATCTCCGATGGACTCCGCCGCGGGGAAGGCGCGTGCCCGCGGCCGATCGTCGTCGCGCCCCGGCGGCCCGCCCGCCGACCACGGGTGACACGTGGGGGCCCCGTCCGTCGGCCGGACCGCATCCTCCCTCGGGGCGGGCGCCTGCTCGCCCTCCTGAGGTGCGACGAACCGCCCCGGGCCCGCGGCCGGCCCTCCGCCACCGCGGTGACGCGCGTACCGAGCGCGTACCCTGTCGCCGCCGCCCGCGGCCGGTGGGGCACCTCGCTCCGGGCGGTCAGCCGAGTCGTCCCGCCGGCCCCCGGAGCGCGGGCAACCCGGTGCGGTGCGCAACTGCGCCCGACGCCGGGAACGCCACCGGCCCGGTCGAAGTCCTCACGTGTACCGGTCGAGGAGGGCTTGGAGGTAGTCCTCCAGCCTGCCCGTGAGCACGTCGGGCGTCAGATCGGTACGGCCCAGCTCGCGCCATGGCCCGCCGACCTTCCCGGCGTCGGGCGCGAATGCCAGTGCGTCCAGCAGCCGCCAGTACAGATGGGCCGCCGGGTCGCCGTCGAGCGTTCCCCCGACAGCCGTGTACAGGTCGGCGAACCGCATGCCCGCGGCGGTGCCGTGCAGGAGGGCCAGTGCGCTGGAGCAGTGCGCCACGTCGAGATCTGCCGGTCCCCACGAGGTCTCCACCCAGTCGACGACCCCACTGATCCGCAGGGTGTCCCCGGCGCCGGTGAAGAGCACGTTGCCCGGGTGGAAGTCGCGGTGCAGGAAGCACCCCCGGTACGCGGGCGGCGCCTGTCGTACGACGTCCACCGCGCGCTCCCAGAGCGCTGGCCGCCGGGTGGCCGACGGCGGGGTGACCCGTTCCGCCGAGGTCCACGCCTGGTACACCCGGGGTCTCGACTCCGCGGACACCGGCACCTCGTGGATACGCACGAGCTGTTCCGCGAGCAGCGGCGCACGCCGTCCGGCCTCCTCGTCGTCAAGACGCACTCTCCCCGGCAGCAGCGACATCAGCAGGGAGGGGTGGTCGCAGTGCTCGGCGGTGGCGTCGACGGCGACGAGGGACGCCGCCGGGACGCCATCGGAGGCGAGCAGCCGGAGGACCTCCGCCTCGCGCGCCAGCAGGCCCGGCGCATGGCGGACGAAGAAGGGCTTGACGAACGAGCGCAGCACCAGCGTCCGCTCGCCGGCCGGCCCCGTCACGGACAGACGCCTCATCTCGGCCGTCCACCCTCCGCGCAGCCGCTCGGCGCCGGTGAGGCGCTCGCCCTCGGCGAGGTTCTTCGCCACCCAGGCACCGGTCGCGGTCGGCCTCTCTCCGATCGGCGCTCCGAGGTCCCCCGGGTTCTCAGTCGGGATCATCCGGTCAGCCTATGCTCCGGTCCGGCCCCGGCCCTTCCGGGAGCACGACCCGTCCGCCGGGAGACCGCAGAAGGACCCCTCGGGACTCGGGGAGTTCCCGGGAGCCCCGGGTGAACTCCGCAGGGAAGCCGGTCGGTTGCGGTCGCCATGAGCCCGGCCTGGGGCTTCTGACGCGCCAGGATGCGGAACTCTCCCGATGCGGCCGCACCCCCTGGGGGACGACAGCCGAGGTGTCAGGGACAGCGAGGACGCCGGCGGCCTCGCAATCGCCACAGAGGGAGAACACCGTGTCCTCGCGAAGCTCGGCATCACCGGCCGGGGCGAGGCGGCGGCGCTCGCGCATCGCCTCCGCCTCTTCCCCGCGGCCGCCTGACCCTCACGCCCGACTCCGCCGTCCGGACTCATACGGGGTCCGGCGTCGCCGGCCGCAGACGCGGGACGCGGGTCACTCCACCGTCAGCCGCAGGATCCTGTCGTCCCCGGCCGCAGGAGTGCCTCTGTTGTCCGTCTCGCTGGTGACCAGCCAGACGTCCCGGCCGCCCGCGGCTCCCTCGACCGGCAGGACCGTGCGCAGCCGGCCGTACTCCTCCTCGAGGAACGCCTGCGGTTCCGCGGACGGTTCGGTGCCGGCGAGCGGGATCCGCCACAGGCGCTCGCCCCTCAGCCCCGCCATCCAGATGGATCCCGCGGCATAGGCGATGCCGCTCGGCGACGCCTCTTGCGTGCGCCACTGCGCCACCGGGTCCACGAGGCCGGACCTGCCGGCCCTGCCCTCGGCCTCGGGCCAGCCGTAGTTCTTCCCCGGCTCGATGAGGTTCAGCTCGTCCCAGGTGTTCTGCCCGAACTCCGACGCCCACAGCCGCTTCCGGGAGTCCCAGGCGAGGCCCTGCACATTGCGGTGGCCGTACGAATAGACCACGGAGTCGGCCGACGGATTGCCGTGCACGGGCCGGCCGTCGGGGGTCATGCGGAGGATCTTGCCGCCCAGGGACTTCTTGTCCTGGGCCAGGCCCGTCTCACCGGTCTCGCCGGTGCCCGCGTACAGCATCCTGTCCGGGCCGAAGGCGATCCGTCCGCCGTTGTGGATACGGCCCTTGGGGATGCCCCGCAGGATCGTGTCGGGTGCGCCGAGCTGCTGCCCCGCCGGTTCGCCCTCGTCGTACAGCATGCGGGCGATGCGGTTGTCCGAAGCGGTGGTGAAGTACGCGTACACCAGGTTGTCCGAGGCGAAGTCGGGGGAGACGGCAAGCCCCATCAGCCCTCCCTCGCCCGCAGGCGCCACGCCCGGCACCGAGCCGAGCAGCGTCTTCTTCCCGGACTCGGCGTCGACGCGCGTGATGGTGCCCTCGTCGCGTGAGGACACCAGCAGGTCGCCGCCGGGAAGGGCCGCGAGGCCCCAGGGCGACTTCAGGCCGCGGGTCAGCGTGGCCGCCACCCGCACCGACCCCTTCGCCGGCGGTGCCGTCTCGGAGGCGCCGCCGGACGTCGCCGACGGCGGGGCCGAGCGGGAGGGGGCGCCGTCACGGCCGGCCTGCGCGCCTGCCCCACCGTCGGACGAGCACCCGGTGGAGAGCATCAGCGCGGCAGCTGCCAGTACGGCCGTCACCACTGAACGTTGCACGGTCCTGCTTCCCTTCGCCGGTGAACGGGCTGGCGCGCGAACCGCGGAAGGCGCACGCCTGCTGTTGCCGCGCCGCGGCCCGCCGATCCATACGAACCTACTGGTCCCAGGATCCCAGGGCGGGCGGCAGCGCCGCGATCTCGGCGGTGTCCCGCGGCGTCAGCTCCAGCCGCGCCGCCGCCGCGTTCTCCACGGCCCACCGCTCCCGCTTCGTACCCGGAACCGGTACGACGTGCCGACCCTGCCCCAGTACCCAGGCCAGCGCCACCTGGGCGGGCGTCGTGCCGGGGCCGTGCCGTTCGGCGACCCGCCGCAGCCCCGCCACCAGCGGCTGGTTCGCGGCCATCATGTCCGCCGTGAACCGCGGATGGCGGGCCCGGAGGTCATCCGGCTCGAACCCCTCCCCCGGCGTCAGCGTGCCGGTGAGGTAGCCGCTGCCCAGCGGCATCGCGGCCATGAAGCCCACACCGCGCGCCTCGCACCAGGGCAGCAGCGATCCGAGCGCCTCGGGCGACCACACCGACAGTTCCGCCTGCACCGCGCTCACCGGGAAGACCTGCTGCACCCGCTCCAGCTGCCGAATCGTTCCGTCATGGCGCCCGGCGCCGAATCTGCGTGACGCGCGCGCCCCCACGGCACACAGGCCGAGCGCCCGGACCTTCCCGGCCGACACCAGCTCCGCCATGGCGCCCCAGGTCTCCTCCACGGGGACCTCCGGGTCCGCCCTGTGGAGCTGGTACAGGTCGATGGAGTCCGTCCCGAGCCGGCGCAGCGACGCGTCACAGGCCCGCCGCACGTAGCCGGGCCGGCCATTGGCGACGATGTGCTGGTCGCCGACGAGCAGCCCGACCTTCGTCGAGACGAAGACGTCCGCCCGCCGTTCCTTCAGCACCCTGCCGAGCAGGAGTTCGTTGGTGAAGGGGCCGTACATGTCGGCCGTGTCCAGCAGCGTCACCCCGGCGTCCAGCGCCGCGTGCACGGTCCGCAGCGAACGGTCACCACGCTGCTGCGAGCCGGTGTACCCCCAGCTCATCGGCATGCATCCGAGGCCGATCGCGCCCACACCGAGCGCCCCCGCACCGATTGTCCTGCGGTCCACCTGCCCGTACCCCTCCTCGTGCCGCCCCCCAAACTAACGTCTGCGTCCCGCCTCGCCACGCTCAGCCTCCCGGCGGTTAGCCTCCTGAACATGACTGCTGACGTGTGGCTCCCGATTCCGGCCGACGAGATCGAAGGGCTCCCCGCTCCCTCGGAGTCGGGGCTGAACTACCGCTTCTGGGACGGCGGACAGGACTTCCCCGCGGACCCCGCGGAGTGCGCCTTCTACGTCGTCCCGTACATGAAGGGCACGGACGTCGCCGTGCGGCCGCTCGCCGCGATGACGCACGTGCGGGTCGTGCAGACCCTCTCGGCGGGGATCGACCACGTCGAGCCGGGCCTCGGCTCGCTGCCGCCGGGCGTGCGCCTGTGCAACGCCCGGGGAGTCCACGAGGCGAGCACGGCCGAACTCGCCCTCGCCCTGGTCCTCGCCTCCCTGCGCGGCATCCCGCGCTTCGTGGAGGGCCGACGGCGGGAGGAGTGGCACGCGGGCTTCTACCCGGCGCTCGCCGACAGGTCCGTGCTCATCGTCGGTTACGGTTCGATCGGCGCGGCCATCGAGGAGCGGCTCGTGCCGTTCGAATGCGCGCGGGTGGCGCGCGTCGCGCGCTCCGCCCGTACCACCGAGCGCGGCGAAGTGCACGCACTCACCGATCTGCCGGCGCTGCTCCCGGAGGCGGACGTGGTGATCCTCTCCACTCCGCTCACGCCGGCCACGCGTCATCTCGCCGACGCCGGATTCCTCTCCCGGATGAAGGACGGCGCACTTCTGGTGAACGTGGCGCGCGGACCGGTCGTCGACACCGAAGCGCTGCTCAAGGAGGTCGCAACCGGCCGGATCACCGCGGCTCTCGACGTCACCGACCCCGAGCCGCTGCCCGCCGGGCACCCCCTCTGGCACGCTCCCGGCGTCCTCGTCAGCCCCCATGTCGGCGGCTCCACGTCGGCGTTCCTGCCGCGGGCCAAGCGGCTGCTGGCCGCACAGCTGACCCGCTGGGCGGCGGGCGAGCCCCTTCGAAACGTGGTCCTCACGACCGGGTAGACGCCACACTGGTACGCGCCGGACACCCTGCGGAGTCGGTCGGATGCGCGCCGTGTCGACAAACAGTCTTGCCGTCACTGAGCGTAGATGGCCTATGTCCCTGAGTGACGACTCTGGTGTATCGTCCCGACTTGGGGGCTGCGTCGGGTTCGGGAACGGCGCTGCGGAGCGACCAGACTTCGAGGGGGGTCGACGGGCGATGCACAGCCAGTGGACGAACCATCCGACGCGGCGGGAGCGCCGCCGACCACCCTCGCGCACTCCGATGCGGGGACCGGGCGGCCCGTCCCGTCCCGGCCCGGACCTGCCGCGCAGGCGCTTCCGCGGCGGCCCGCACGGCCGGCCCCGCAGGCGGAGCCGGATGAAAACGCTGTCAGGAGCGGTACGGTGATCGCCCCCGCGGCGCTCCTCGCCCGCCACCAGGCCCGGGAAGGCGGCGGCACGGGGCTGCTGCCGCAGGTCCTGCTGGTCCTCGCGAGCGGTGGTTACGCCATCGGCGCGGCGTTGGGCTGGGGGTCCGAGCAACTGGCCCTGATCATGGGCGACTTCGGGCTGAGCTTCGCCGCCGGACTCGCCGCGGTCTCCTGCTTCCTCTACGCGCGTGCGCGGGGCAGCCGCTTTCGGCCCGCCTGGATGCTGTTCTCCGTGTCCTCGGCCATGGCCGCCTGCGGAAACGCGGTCTGGGGCTGGTACGAGGTGGTCCTCGACCGGCCGGTCCCGAGCCCGTCCCCGGCCGATCTGTTCTTCCTCTGCTTCGCCCCGCCCGCCATCGTCGGACTGCTCGTCCTCGCCAAACGGCCCGTCACCAGGGCCGGTTGGGTCTGTCTGGGGCTGGACGCATGGCTCATCGGCGGCTCCCTGCTCACGCTCTCCTGGAGCCTCGCCCTCGCGCACACCGCGCACTTCGAGGGGGAGAGCGTGTCCGAGGCGGCGCTGTCACTGGCCTATCCGCTGCTCGACATCGTCCTTGTGAGCATGGTCCTGGCCCTGCACTTCCGGCGGTCGCACGCCAACAGGTCCGGCATCAACACGGCGATCGCCGCACTCGCCCTCACCGTGCTGTGCGACGCGCTGTTCACCTCGCCGCTGCTGCGGGAGAGCTACCGCTCGGGCCAGCTGCTGGACGCGGGCTGGTTCGCCGCCTCGCTCCTGCTCGCGTACGCGCCCTGGGGGGTGCGCCGGCCGGAGCCGCCCGTCGCGCAGGTCCGCGGCCCCCGCCCGACCGTCCGGCCGATCACGGGCTCGCTGGCCGCACTCACCCCCTACCTGGCCGCCGCCGTCTGCACGCTCGGCATCCTCTACAACGTCATCGAGGGCCGCCGCGTGGACCGGGTGGTGGTGTTCACGGGGTGCACGGTCGTCCTCGCCCTGGTCGTGCGGCAGGGCATCATGCTGCTCGACAACATCGCCCTCACCCATGAACTCGCGCAGAAGGAGAACCACTTCCGCTCCCTGGTGCAGGGTTCCAGCGATGTGATCATGATCGCCGCCCCGACCGGCATACTCCGCTACGTGAGCCCGGCCGCCGCCGGCGTCTACGGCCGCGACGCGGACGAGCTCATCGGCTCCGAGCTGTCGTCGCTCATCCATCCCGAGGACCTCGGGCGCGTCGTCCACGAGGTGCGCAGATTCCTGGCGGCCCCGCCCGTCGAGGAGCCCACGACCCGGATCGAGTGCCGCTTCAGGTCCGGCACCGGCCAGTGGCTGAACGTCGAGTCCACCGTCAAGCGCCATCAGGGCGGGCTGATCTTCAACAGCAGGGACGTCACCGAACGGGTGCGTCTGCAGGCCCAGTTGCAGCACAACGCCGAGCACGACCCACTGACCGACCTGCCCAACCGCGCCCTGTTCACCGAGCGGGTGCGGCAGGCGCTCGGCGGCCGGCGTGCCGGGGACGCCGGCACGGCCGTGCTCTTCATCGACCTCGACGGCTTCAAGGGGGTGAACGACCGCCACGGCCACCAGGCGGGCGACGAGCTGCTGATCCAGGCCGCCCGCCGCCTCCAGGAGTCCGTGCGGGCGGGGGACACCGCCGCCCGGCTCGGTGGTGACGAGTTCGCCGCGCTCATCCTCGGCGACGGCTCCCGCGACCACGCCGCCCGGGAGCACCAGGTGAGGGAGATCGCCGACCGGCTGAGGCTCATGCTCTCCCAGCCGTACCGGGTGGAGGGCCATGAGCTCAGGGTCGCCGCGTCCATCGGCGTCGCCTTCGCCGAGCCCGGCATCAGCGCCGGCGACCTGCTGCGCAACGCCGACCTGGCCATGTACCGGGCCAAGGCGGGCGGCAAGGACCGGGTCGAGCTGTACGCGCCCCAGATGCAGACCGACGCCGCCCTGCTCATGGACCGGTCCGCGCGAGCGCGCACCGCGCTCCAGGACGGCGAGTTCACCCTGGTCCATCAGCCCGTGGTCGGCCTCGTGGACGGCCGGATCGCGGCCGTGGCGGCGCAGGCGCGCTGGCGCTCGTCCCAGGGCATCCTGTTCACCCCCGACGAGCTGCGCCGGGTCGCCGAGGACGGCGACCCGACCGCCGGATTCGGCCACCGGCTGCTGGAGGAGGCCGTCGAGCAGGCGGCGGAACGCGTCCGGCTCGGTCATCGCGTCCCCGTGTCGGTACGAATCCCCGCGCGCAGGCTGCTGGACCGGTCCACACCGCTCGGCTCCGTCGAGAGCCTGCTCACCCGCCACGGGCTTCCCTCGGGCTCCCTGGTGATCGAACTGGCGGACAGCGACCCGCGGATCTCCTTCGACGAACTGGAGCACCGTCTGGTGGCGCTGCGCAGACTCGGCGTACGGATCGCCCTGGACGGCTTCGGCAGCGGATACGCGGCGATCATCGCCCTGCGCCGTCTCCCCATCGACGTGCTCAAGCTCGACCGCGGGCTGGTCGAGGGCGTGGTGGAATCGGCCAGACTTCACAAGATCACAGCGGGTCTGCTGCGGATCGCCCGGGACCTCGGCATGAAGTCCGTGGCGGACGGCGTGGACGTTCCCGAGCAGGTGCTGGCCCTGCGTGCCATGGGATGCACCCACGGACAGGGGATGGCCTTCTCCGGGCCGCTCGACGAGCACCGGCTGCGCCGTGTGCTGGCGCGTGGCGAGTTCCCGGTGCCCGATGGGTCCGCCCTGCCGGTGCTCTCCGCCCGGTCGCTGCCCGTCCGGCGTTCCCCGGCCACGTCCGAGATCGTCGTCCGTCCCCCGATGCGCTCAAATAATGAGACGCCTGTCCCACCCACTTGACAGTCACGGTGCGCCGGGGAGAAGGTCAGTGCCATGCGCACCCGAATTCTCGTACTTGGAAAGCGCGTCGGCTGAAGCACGGCCCCTGCACGGGCTCTGCACACGGCACCGACGCGCTCCCCTCGCTTGCCTCCCGGCACGAGGGGTTTTTTGTTGCACTGGTACCACCAAACCCCCGCAAAACCCTCAGCTTCGAGAAGAGAATGCCGATGACCGAGCAGGCCTCCGGGGCCCACCATCCGCAGCCGCGGGCCCGCACCGGCGGACAGCCCTCCGCCACCGTTGAGCACGTCACGGGCGCGCAGTCCCTCATCCGTTCGCTCGAGGAGGTCGGGGCCGAGACGGTGTTCGGCATTCCCGGCGGGGCCATCCTCCCGGCGTACGACCCGCTGATGGACTCGTCCAGGGTGCGTCACATCCTGGTCCGGCACGAGCAGGGCGCCGGTCACGCGGCCACGGGTTACGCGCAGGCCACCGGAAAGGTCGGCGTGTGCATGGCCACCTCGGGCCCGGGGGCCACCAACCTGGTCACGCCGATCGCCGACGCGCACATGGACTCCGTGCCGCTCGTCGCGATCACCGGCCAGGTGGCCAGCAAGGCCATCGGCACCGACGCCTTCCAGGAGGCGGACATCGTCGGCATCACGATGCCGATCACCAAGCACAACTTCCTGGTCACCAAGCCCGAGGACATCCCGCGGACGATCGCCGAGGCCTTCCACATCGCCTCCACCGGCCGCCCCGGCCCGGTCCTTGTCGACATCGCCAAGGACGCCCTCCAGGCGCGGACCACCTTCAGCTGGCCGCCCCAGACGGATCTCCCCGGCTACCGGCCGGTCACCAGGCCGCACGCCAAGCAGATCCGCGAGGCCGCCAAGCTGATCACCCAGGCGAAGCGCCCCGTCCTCTACGTCGGCGGCGGGGTCCTCAAGGCCCGGGCGACCGCCGAGCTGAAGGTCCTCGCGGAACTCACCAAGGCCCCCGTCACCACCACCCTGATGGCGCTGGGCGCGTTCCCCGACAGCCACCCGCTGCACGTGGGGATGCCGGGCATGCACGGTTCGGTCACCGCCGTCACCGCGCTGCAGAAGGCCGACCTGATCGTCGCCCTCGGCGCCCGTTTCGACGACCGCGTCACCGGAAAGCTGGACAGCTTCGCCCCGTTCGCCAAGATCGTTCATGCCGACATCGACCCGGCCGAGATCGGCAAGAACCGGGCCGCGGACGTCCCGATCGTGGGTGACGCCCGCGAGGTCATCGCCGACCTGGTCCAGGCCGTCCAGGCCGAGTACAGCGAGGGCAACACCGGCGACTACACCGCCTGGTGGCAGGACCTCAACCGCTGGCGCGAGACCTACCCGCTGGGCTACGACCTGCCCGAGGACGGGAGCCTCTCGCCGCAGCAGGTCATCCAGCGGATCGGCCGGCTCGCTCCGGAGAACACGATCTTCGCCGCCGGTGTCGGCCAGCACCAGATGTGGGCCGCGCACTTCATCGACTACGAGAAGCCTGCAACCTGGCTGAACTCCGGCGGCGCGGGGACCATGGGCTACGCCGTCCCGGCGGCCATGGGCGCCAAGGCGGGCATGCCGGACCGCGCCGTGTGGGCGATCGACGGCGACGGCTGCTTCCAGATGACCAACCAGGAGCTGGTCACCTGCGCCCTGAACGGCATCCCGATCAAGGTCGCGATCATCAACAACGGTGCGCTGGGCATGGTCCGTCAGTGGCAGACCCTGTTCTACAACGAGCGTTACTCGAGTACCGTCCTGCACTCCGACGAGACCGGGCACCACACGATCGGCTCTCAGGTCGGTGCCAGCCAGACCCCCCGCAAGGGCACCCGCATCCCGGACTTCGTGAAGCTGTCCGAGGCCATGGGCTGCGTCGCCCTCCGCTGCGAGGACCCGGCCGAACTGGACAAGGTCATCGCCGAGGCCAACGCCATCAACGACCGTCCCGTCGTGATCGACTTCATCGTCCACGAGGACGCCATGGTGTGGCCGATGGTCGCCGCCGGCACCTCCAACGACGAGGTCATGGCCGCGCGGGGGGTCCGCCCCGACTTCGGCGACAACGAAGACGACTGAGCGAAGAGAGAGACACGACGACCATGTCCAAGCACACGCTCTCCGTCCTGGTGGAGAACACGCCCGGCATCCTCGCCAGGATCGCGGCGCTCTTCTCCCGCCGCGGCTTCAACATCGACTCGCTCGCCGTCGGGGTCACCGAGCACCCCGACATCTCCCGGATCACCATCGTGGTCAATGTCGAGGACCTGCCGCTGGAGCAGGTGACCAAGCAGCTGAACAAGCTGGTCAACGTGCTGAAGATCGTCGAGCTGGAACCCGGCGCCGCGATCCAGCGCGAGCTGGTCCTGGTGAAGGTCCGCGCGGACAACGAGACGCGCTCCCAGATCGTCGAGATCGTCCAGCTGTTCCGCGCCAAGACCGTGGACGTCTCGCCCGAGGCCGTCACGATCGAGGCCACCGGTTCGAGTGACAAGCTCGAGGCCATGCTGAAGATGCTGGAGCAGTTCGGCATCAAGGAACTCGTCCAGTCCGGCACGATCGCCATAGGGCGCGGCGCCCGGTCCATCACGGACCGCAGCCTGCGCGCCCTCGAGCGCAGCGCCTGACACGCGGACCCGGCCGGCATCCGGCCGGGCCGCCCGGATGGCGAGACCCCCAGACCCCCTCATCGCTCCCCGCCGTACGGTGGGACGCAACACCGGAACACCCAAGGAGAAACCCAGTGGCCGAGCTGTTCTACGACGACGACGCCGACCTGTCCATCATCCAGGGCCGCAAGGTCGCGGTCATCGGCTACGGCAGCCAGGGCCACGCCCACGCGCTGTCGCTGCGTGACTCCGGTGTGGACGTCCGCGTCGGTCTGCACGAGGGGTCCAAGTCCAAGGCCAAGGCCGAGGAGCAGGGCCTGCGCGTGGTGACGCCGTCGGAGGCCGCCGCCGAGGCCGACGTCATCATGATCCTGGTCCCGGACCCGATCCAGGCCCAGGTGTACGAGGAGTCCGTCAAGGACAACCTGAAGGACGGCGACGCGCTCTTCTTCGGCCACGGCCTCAACATCCGGTACGGCTTCATCAAGCCCCCGGCCGGCGTGGACGTCGCGCTCGTCGCCCCCAAGGGCCCCGGCCACCTGGTGCGCCGCCAGTACGAGGAGGGCCGCGGCGTTCCGTGCATCGCCGGCGTCGAGCAGGACGCGACAGGCAACGCCTTCGCGCTGGCGCTCTCGTACGCCAAGGGCATCGGCGGCACCCGCGCCGGCGTCATCAAGACCACCTTCACCGAGGAGACCGAGACCGACCTGTTCGGCGAGCAGGCCGTGCTCTGCGGCGGCACCGCCGCGCTCGTCAAGGCGGGCTTCGAGACCCTGGTCGAGGCCGGCTACCAGCCGGAGATCGCCTACTTCGAGTGCCTCCACGAGCTGAAGCTGATCGTCGACCTCATGTACGAGGGCGGCCTGGAGAAGATGCGCTGGTCCGTCTCCGAGACCGCCGAGTGGGGCGACTACGTGACCGGCCCCCGCATCATCACGGACCAGACCAAGGCCGAGATGAAGAAGGTCCTCGGCGAGATCCAGGACGGCACCTTCGCCAAGAACTGGATGGACGAGTACCACGGCGGTCTGAAGAAGTACAACGAGTACAAGAAGCAGGACGAGAACCACCTGCTGGAGACCACCGGCAAGGAGCTGCGCAAGCTCATGAGCTGGGTGGACAACGAGGAGGCGTGAGCCTCGGTGCGGCGGGCCCTGGGGGGCCCGCCGCACGTCGTCCAGGGCACCCCGGCGGTCCCCGCAGCCCCTCGCGCCGCATCCCGGGACCGTCCTTGGACAGCAAGTCCAACCCGGACGGGTGATCCTTCCGCCAAGGCGGAATAGACGCCCTCCCGCACCACTAGAGTGGTCAGTACATACGCGTCAGGTCAGGCCCACAGCGTCGTGCGTCTTCCACGCGGCTAGCCCCTCCACCGCCAGCGGCCGTCGGGACGGCCGTCCGCATTGGACCAGTGAGGACTCACGTGAGCACTGCGCCCCGTAAACCCGTTGTACTCATCGCCGAAGAGCTGTCGCCCGCCACCGTGGACGCGCTCGGTCCGGACTTCGAGATCCGGCACTGCAACGGCGCGGACCGCGCCGAGCTGATCCCCGCCATCGCCGATGTCGACGCCGTGCTGGTGCGGTCCGCCACCAAGGTCGACGCCGAGGCCATCGCCGCCGCCAGGAAGCTCAGGGTGGTGGCGCGAGCCGGAGTCGGCCTGGACAACGTGGACGTCTCCGCGGCCACCAAGGCCGGTGTCATGGTCGTCAACGCGCCGACGTCCAACATCGTGACCGCCGCCGAGCTCGCCTGCGGTCTGATCGTGGCCACCGCGCGCAACATCCCGCAGGCCAACACCGCGCTGAAGAACGGCGAGTGGAAGCGCTCGAAGTACACGGGGGTGGAGCTCAGCGAGAAGATCCTCGGCGTCGTCGGGCTCGGCCGCATCGGCGTGCTGGTCGCCCAGCGGATGTCCGCCTTCGGCATGAAGATCGTCGCGTACGACCCCTACGTACAGCCCGCGCGCGCCGCGCAGATGGGCGTCAAGCTGCTCACGCTGGACGAGCTGCTCGAGGTCTCGGACTTCATCACCGTCCACCTCCCCAAGACCCCCGAGACGCTCGGCCTCATCGGCGACGAGGCGCTGCACCGGGTGAAGCCGACCGTCCGCATCGTCAACGCCGCGCGCGGCGGGATCGTCGACGAGGAGGCGCTGGCCAGCGCACTCAAGGAAGGCCGGGTCGCGGGCGCGGGCCTGGACGTGTACGCGAAGGAGCCGTGCACGGACTCCCCGCTGTTCCAGTTCGACCAGGTCGTCTGCACCCCGCACCTCGGCGCGTCCACGGACGAGGCCCAGGAGAAGGCCGGTATCGCCGTCGCCAAGTCCGTCCGCCTCGCCCTCGCCGGAGAGCTGGTACCGGACGCGGTCAACGTCCAGGGCGGTGTCATCGCCGAGGACGTCCGCCCCGGTCTGCCGCTCGCCGAGAAGCTCGGCCGGATCTTCACAGCGCTGGCGGGCGAGGTCGCGGTCCGGCTCGATGTCGAGGTGTACGGCGAGATCACCCAGCACGATGTGAAGGTGCTCGAACTCTCCGCGCTGAAGGGCGTGTTCGAGGACGTCATCGACGAGACCGTGTCGTACGTGAACGCCCCGCTGTTCGCTCAGGAGCGCGGCGTCGAGGTCCGGCTCACCACCAGCTCGGAGTCCCCGGACCACCGCAACGTGGTGACGGTGCGCGGCACGCTGTCGGGCGGCGAGGAGGTCGCCGTCTCGGGCACGCTGGCCGGGCCCAAGCACCTGCAGAAGATCGTGGCCGTCGGTGACTACGACATCGACCTGGCGCTGGCGGACCACATGGTCGTCGCGCGCTACGAGGACCGTCCGGGCGTCGTGGGCACCGTCGGCCGCATCCTCGGCGAGGCCGGGCTCAACATCGCCGGCATGCAGGTCTCGCGCCAGGAGGAGGGCGGCGAGGCGCTGGTCGTGCTCACCGTCGACGACACCGTGCCGCAGAACGTGCTCAACGAGATCGCCGAGGAGATCGGTGCCACCTCGGCCCGTTCGGTGAACCTCACGGCCTGAGGCCGGTTCCGCAGGCACCCGCACCCGTCTCCGCGACGCCCGTCCCGCACGGGCTTCCGCGGGGGCGGGTGCGCCGCGTTCCGGCACGGTGCAGCCGAGGACCGGTGTCCCCGCGCGGGGCGCGGGGACACCTTCGGGGCGGGTCAGCAGCCCATCGCCCAGGTGTGGGAGTCGCCGTTGTCGTTGGCCGCGCCGTTGTAGCCGACCTCCTGTCCCGGCGCCAGGCAGATCGTCATGTGCCCGCCCAGGTGGGCGCTCGAGTACACCTTGACGTGGTCCTTGATACCGGGCCCGGAGATGCCGTGGTTCGCCCACGAAGAGTCCTCGTCGGCGATCCAGCTCTCCCACCAGCGGTCGTCTCCCGACCAGTTGGCGCGCTGGCCGGCGAAGTGGGCGTTCTCCCAGACGCAGAACTCACCGCTCGGGCAGTCGGCGGCGCCGGCCGGTGCGGCGGCCGCGGCGAGCCCGCCGGTCAGCAGGAGTACGGCGGTCGCCGCGGAGGCGAGGGTGCGCTTCACGGTCATGGCGATGAAGGACCTTTCTCTGGGTTGTTCCCGTGGTGGTGTGCGGCGGAGATCTCCGCCGCGCGGTGCAGTGCGCCGGTGCGCAGTTGCTCATGGACGGTCAGCTGGTCCCGCCGGAGGGAGCGGACCTCGGCGAGCTGGACCGGTTCGAGCCGGGCCTCCGCCGACGCCAGCCCGCTCCCGCGGCGGCACCTCTGCAGGGCGGCTGTGTCCCCGGCGCGCGTCGGCGACTCACCGGCCGACTTCAGGCAGCGGACGAACCGGGCTCGCGCCGCCCGGTGGGCCGGATCGGCGCGCATCCGCGCGGCGGCCTCGGCGCCCAGGTTGTTGACGGTCACCTCGGCACGGAACCAGCGGCGCTGGTCGCCGTAGAGGGTGTGCCGGGCGGCGGCCAGACAGCCGTCGGTGTGGGCCCGAACGGTGTGGCCGGTGGGCAGGGTGAGGGACAGCTCCGTGGGACCCGCGCCGAAGAGCGCGGCCTGGAGCCGACCGCTCTCCTCCGGTGACGCGGGCCTTCCCGCCGTGGTCAGGCCCCGTCCGGCGAGGCACCGGTCGACCAGGACCTGCTGGGCGTACCGGATGAGGGCGTCCCCTTCCCGTCCGTTCGCCGGAGGGGCCGGGGCGGTGCGGGCGGACCCGGCCGCGCATCCGGCGAGGACGAGGGCCGCGACGGCGGCGCAGGCGGTTCGCAGGGCACGCACGGCTCAGCCGGCCTCGCAGCCCTGATCGGTGTCGGCGACCCCGTCGATCCGGGATCCCCAGGACCAGTTGTCGCTGTGGTCGTAGGCGCGGATCAGCCGGGCGTAGCAGGTGCCGCGGGCCCAGTCGATGGCGTACACGTCGCGGTTGACGTCGGAGCGGAAGGAGGCGGCGTTGTCGTGCAGGAAGCCGGGGACGTCCCGGTAACCCGGCGGGCTGTAGCACCATCCGGTGCCATGCTGTCCGGCCGCGGTCCAGAAGCAGACCTGGCCGGGGGCGGCGGGCGCGACCGGGACCGCGCCCGCCGGGGCGGGGAGCAGCGCGGGGGAGAGGGCGGCGGCGAGTGCTGCGGCGGACAGGGCGGACCTGCGGAGCATGGCGATTCCCGGAGTGCGGTGGAGGACCCCGTCCCTGGCGACGGGAGGACGCGATCAAGCTGCCCTGCCCCGATCACCGTCATGCGCCGTTCACCCGAAGGGGGACGGGACACCCCGGAAGGAGCGTTTCTGCAGGTCAACGCGTCTGGCAGGGGAGCACTGGCCTCGCCTCGCCCCCGCTGCCCCGGCCGCCGCCGTCGACTCCCGGCCAGGGCCTCGTCCCCGCGCCCCGGGTCACAGTCGGGCGGCCTTCAGGGCCATGTGCAGCAGCAGCCGGTCCTCGCCGTCGTCGAGATCGAGCCCGGTGAGCTGCTCCACCCGGGAGAGGCGGTAGTAGAGGGTCTGCCGGTGGATGCCGAGGGCGGAGGCCGCACGGCCCGCCTGACCGGCGCAGTCGAGGAACAGTTCGGCGGTACGGGCGAGTTCGGCATGCACCGGCGTGAGCAGCGCCGCGGCCGAGGGGTCGCGGGACCGGCCCGGGGGCAGCGCGGTCAGCAGTCGGTACGGCCCGATCGAGGACCAGTCGGCGACCGGGCCGAGCCCGGGCTCGGCGAGGACGGCGCGAGCGGTGGAGGCGGCCTCCCGCCAGGACGCGGCGAGGTCGCCCACGCCCCGGCGGGGCAGGGCGATACCCGCGGCTGCCGATGCGGCGTCCTCCGAGAGCCGTCCGGCCGCGGTGAGGGCGGGCGCGAGCACGTCGGCGGCGCGCAGTCGCAGCAGGACGGCGAGGGCGTGCCCGCCCTCAGCGCCGTCACCGGCCGGGTCCGTGACCGTGGGAGACGCCTCGTTCGGCCTCGGTCCGCCGCGTCCGCCCTTCCTGGTCCTGCCGGGGGAGGCCGTGGCACCGCGGCCCGGGTCGCCGGGGGCACCGCCGCCCGCGTGGGGGGATTCCGGAGAGCGCCCCGCCGCGGGGCCGGCGGCCCAGGGCCAGGGCACCGTGCACAGGGCCGCCGCCCCGGCGACGGCGCGGGCCGACGGGGCGTCCCCGGAGGACCACGGGGCCACGCACACCACGGTGTGGAGCCCTTCGGCGGCAGTCCCGAGCGCCGTGCGGAGGGCCGCGAGGGCCATGTCGTACTGCCAGCCGCGCTCGGCGGTGAGCACGGCGCGGAACTCCCGGGACAGATCCGTGCCCGCCCTCTCCTCGTCGGCGAGCAGGGCACCGATCCGGTCGGTCACCTGCATGGCCGAGGTCAGCTGCCCGGCCGTCGGCCCGGGCCGGGCGTCGAGCAGCCACACGTAGCCGAGGACGATCCCGCGATGGCGGACGGGGAGGCAGATCCGGTCGCGGAAGACACCGGCCTCAGGGGCCGCCGGGATCCGCACCGGGCCGGTCGCCCTGGTGATGCCGAAGCCCTCGAACCAGGAGCGCACCGCGGGGGTCGACTTCCTGGTGAGGATCGAGCGGGTGCGCACGGGGTCCATGGCGCTGTCGTCGTCGCTGTCGTGCGCGCCGAAGGCGATCAGTTCGAAGTCCCGGTTCTCCAGCGTCGCCGGGACGCCCAGCAGGCCCGATATCTCGTCCACCAGTTCCTGGTAATCGCCCTTCACCCGGACATTCTCCCATCGGGTGGACACCTCTTCAGACAAATGTCTGAAGAGGTGCGGCTGGATGCGTGACAGGTGTCGATGGCCCGGCGCCGGAGCGATATTTAGGTTTCACGGTGGTTATCCGTGCCGTACACCGCGCAGTCGGTTCCGGCCCCCTGCTACCCGTGTTCCGTGGAGGTGCCCGTGCTGGGTCCCGTGATCCTCGCCGCGTCACGCAGCGACAGGATGCGTCGTCTCGTCTCGGCCGCGCCGATGACGAAGCCGGTCGTCGACCGCTTCATCCCCGGAGAGACGGTCGATCAGGTCATCCCGATCGTCGCCGATCTCACCACCAAGGGGCTCGAGGTCACCCTGGACGTGGTGGGCGAGGACATCACCACCCGTGAGCAGGCCACCGCCGCGCGCGACGCCTATCTGCGGCTGATCGAGCACCTCGAGCCCCTGGGGCTGGGCACCAGGGCCGAGATGTCGGTCAAGCTGTCGATGTTCGGCCAGTCCCTGGAGGGCGGTCACGAGCTGGCGCTCGAGAACGTCCGCCCGGTCGTCGAGGCCGCCGCCGCGATCGGCACCACGGTCACCCTGGACGCCGAGGACCACACCACCCTGGACTCGATGTTCGCCGTCCACGAGGAGCTGCGGAAGGACTTCCCGCAGACCGGGTGCGTGATCCAGGCATATCTCTTCCGCACCGAGGAGGACGCCCGCCGCCTCGCCGCCAACGGCAGCCGTGTGCGTATCGTGAAGGGCGCGTACAAGGAGCCGGCCTCCGTCGCCCATCAGGACAAGGCCGAGGTCGACAAGGCGTACGTCCGAATCCTGAAGGTCCTGATGGACGGCACGGGCTACCCGATGATCGGGTCCCACGACCCGCGACTGATCTCCGTCAGCCAGGAGCTCGCGCGCCGCGCCGGGCGCAAACTGGACGAGTACGAGTTCCAGATGCTGTACGGAATCCGGAGCGACGAGCACCTGCGCCTGGCGGCCGAGGGGCACCGGATGCGGGTGTACACGGCGTACGGGACCGACTGGTACGGCTACTTCATGCGCCGCCTGGCGGAGAAGCCGGCCAACCTGTTGTTCTTCGTCCGCTCGATGATCACCAAGAACTGATGATGATCGCCAAGAACTGATGCGGAGAGGGAGCGCCGACCGTCATCACCCGGACGCGAGCCGGACGGCGACAGCCGGCGCCCTTCGGCCGACCGGGCCGGACCCGTTTCCGTGCAAGGGAGTTACGGAACTCGTGACTCCGCCCCGAGGGGGCTTCTCCGTCACCCGCCGCGGCGGGCGCGTGACGGCCGGGCCCCGACCCTGACCGCGACCCAACGCAAGCCACCGCTTCAGCTGCTCCCGGCTGGAGTCAGCTATTCACTCGGAAGAGGTAGCCATGGACGCTGTGACCCAGGTCCCCACCCCCGTCAACGAGCCGGTGCACGGCTACGCTCCCGGTTCGGCCGAGCGTGCCCGGCTGGAGGCCAAGCTCAAGGAGCTGGCCGAGAACCCCATCGACCTCCCGATGACCATCGGCGGAGAGAAGCGCATGGGTGGCGGCGAGGAGTTCAAGGTCGTCCAGCCGCACAACCACCAGGCCGTCATCGGCACCTTCCGGGGTGCCACCCAGCAGGACGCGCAGGACGCGATCGACGCGGCCCTCGCCGCCGCCCCGGCGTGGCGCGCGATGTCGTTCGACGACCGCGCCGCGATCATCCTGCGCGCCGCCGAGCTGCTGGCCGGCCCCTGGCGCGAGACGCTGGCCGCCTCCACGATGCTGGGCCAGTCGAAGACCGCGCAGCAGGCCGAGATCGACACCCCCTGCGAGCTGGTCGACTTCTGGCGGTTCAACGTCGCCTACGCCCGCCGGATCCTGGCCGAGCAGCCGCCGGCCAACTCCCCGGGTGTGTGGAACCGGCTGGACCACCGCCCGCTGGAGGGCTTCGTCTACGCGATCACGCCGTTCAACTTCACGGCCATCGCCGGCAACCTGCCCACCGCCCCGGCCCTGATGGGCAACGTGGTGATCTGGAAGCCGTCCCCGACCCAGACCCACGCCGCCGTGCTGCTCATGGAGCTGCTGGAGGAGGCCGGGCTGCCCAAGGGCGTCATCAACCTGGTCACGGGCGACGGCATCGCCGTCTCCGAGGTCGCGCTGAACCACCCGGACCTGGCCGGTATCCACTTCACCGGCTCGACCCGGACCTTCCAGCACCTGTGGAAGACGGTCGGCAACAACATCGAGAAGTACCGCTCCTACCCGCGCATCGTCGGCGAGACCGGCGGCAAGGACTTCGTGGTCGCGCACCCGAGCGCCGACCGCGCGATCCTCAAGACCGCGCTGACCCGCGGCGCCTTCGAGTTCCAGGGCCAGAAGTGTTCCGCGACCTCGCGTGCGTACATCCCGGCCTCCATCTGGAACTCGGGCTTCAAGGAGGAGTTCGCGACCGAGGTCGACGGCATCAGGATGGGTGACGTCACCGACCTGACGAACTTCGTCGGCGCCGTCATCGACGAGCGCGCCTTCGCCAAGAACAAGGCCGCGATCGACCGTGCCAAGGAAGACCCGACCTGCACGATCGTCGCCGGCGGCACCTACGACGACTCCGAGGGCTGGTTCGTCCGCCCCACGGTCGTCGAGTGCACGGACCCCGCGAACGAGGTCTTCACCACCGAGTACTTCGGCCCGTTCCTCGCGGTGCACGTCTACGAGGACGACAGGTACGAGGAGATGCTGGAGCAGATGGAGTCGGTGTCGGCCTACGCGCTGACCGGCTCGGTCATCTCCGGTGACCGAGCGGCGACCGCGTACACGATGGACAAGCTCCGCTACGCCGCGGGCAACTTCTACATCAACGACAAGTCGACCGGCGCCGTCGTCGGCCAGCAGCCCTTCGGCGGCGGCCGTGCCTCCGGCACCAACGACAAGGCGGGCGCCCCGCAGAACCTGATGCGCTGGACGCTGACCCGCGCGATCAAGGAGACGCTGGTCCCGCCGACCGAGTACGGCTACCCGCACATGGGCTGACGCCCGCGTGCCGGGCCGCACGGCCCGGCTCCGTGAACACCGCCCCCGGCCGGTTCCCCACGGACCGGCCGGGGGCGGCTCACGTCCGGCGTCCGGCCGGGAGCGGGCTTACGCTGCTGGGGAGGGGGCCCGCGCGAGGAGGCACGCCATGCCTGGTTCCACCACTCTCGGTCCCGGTCACGGGGTCGACGCCATCGAGCATTCCGATGCGCGGCGACTCGCTTCCGTGATGAAGGAGTTGCACCGGCTCCTGGCGGCGGGACCTGACCGGATCACGGATCCGCAGGTCGCGGCGCTGTGCGGGGATGAGGCTCACCACCGCGAGGAGTTCACCGACTGGGTGGGGCGGGTCGCCGACCAGCTGGAGAAGGCCACTTCCCGGTAGGACGCGGCGTCGGGGCGCGTCGCGCGGGCGGGGGCCCGGCCACGGGCCCGGGCACCGGCCCCGACCCGCCGGGGTCCGGCCCGATCGCGGCGGGGAGGAGGGCCTCGGCCTTTTCGCACTCGCACTCGCGGGCTGACAGCGGCGCCCCACGACTCGGTACGCCCCGGACGCCGCCCGCTCGTGGCCTGATCGCTCCGGCGAGCCCGCGAAGCGGCGGACCCGGCCGTCCGCGTACAGCCGGATCGCCCGGGGCCCCGCCCGGCCGGACGGGGACGCCCCGTGCGGCGGCTCGGAGCGATGCAGCGCGGGCCCGACCGGGCCCCCGGGGATGGCGGATTACCGACGCCGGGACGGGCCTCGGGAGGAGCGGGACCGCCCGGGACTGACAGAGTTGCCCGCATGACGGACAACACGACCGGGTCGCTGCGCACGGCCCACACCTACCAGCTGTCCGAAGCCGCCCTCGGCGAGATCCGCGCCCTGCTCGACGTCGCCTTCGACGGCGACTTCGACGACGACGACTGGTCCCACGGCCTCGGCGGTGTCCACGCCTTCATCCGAGACCGGAACGGCCTCGCCGCCCATGGCAGTGTGATCATGCGCCGGGTGGTGCACCGCGGACGCTCGTACCGCGTCGGCTACGTCGAGGCGGTCGCCGTCCGGGCCGACCGCCGCCGCCAGGGGCTGGGCGGGCGGGTGATGGGCGCGCTGGAGAGGGTGATCGACGGAGCGTACGAACTCGGCGCGCTCTCGGCGTCCGACGAGGGCGCGGAGCTGTACCGCTCCCGCGGCTGGCAGCTGTGGCGTGGCCGGATCGGGACCCTGGGCCCCGACGGCGTCGTCCCCCTGCCGGACGAGGAGGACTCCACCTTCCTCCGGCAGCCGCCCGGCCGCGCCGTTCCGGACCCGGATGCGGCCTCCTTGCTCTTCGACTGGCGGGACGGCGACGTGCTCTGACCCGTCACCCGCCGGGGGAGCGGGCCCAGTTGACCCTTCGTCGGCCGTACGCCGGAGGTGCCCGGGCCTCTTCCGGGCAGGGGCGCCCCCACCAGCGCTTCTTCAAGATCGCGTCTCAGATAGTAGGAAGTCCGACTAATTGTGGAGACAGCGAGGCTCCGCTCCCTTAGCTTTGTAGGAGCCGAACGTCTCGCTCGATCCAGCGAATGGCGGCCCGAGCCGGAGCCCCGAGGCAGGCAACCCCTGCGGCCCGCTCCCCGCCCCTTCCGGCGCCTTCGATCGTTCCCGATCTCAAGGAGTCGACCATGTCCGAGCAGACCCTTCTCCGCCGCCGCGTCCGTCACACACCCCGGGTGAGCGAATCCGACCGCAGGAGTGCCGCCGCGAACGCCGCCGCCGCCCTGCAGCGCGCCCTCGACCGCAGGGACAACGGCGGCGAGACCGGCCACTGACCGGCAGGCCCGGCCGGTGGCGCCCGGGGGCCACCGGCCCCACCGGCCCCGGTGCCGGGCGGAACCCGACGCGTCCGCATGATGGACATCGCGTGTCATCCGATGGGACGGGGAGTACGGTGCGGATATGTCTCGCAGCCTCAATCTCGCAGTGATCCCCGGTGACGGCATCGGCCAGGAGGTCGTGGCCCAGGGCCTCAAGGTCCTCTCGGCCGTGCTCCCTCAGGACGTGAAGCTGGAGACCGAGGAGTACGACCTCGGTGCCAGGCGCTGGCACCGCACCGGCGAGACCCTCCCGGACGCGGAGCTGGACTCCCTCAGGCAGCACGACGCGATCCTCCTCGGAGCGATCGGCGACCCGTCCGTGCCGTCCGGGGTCCTGGAGCGGGGGCTGCTGCTCAAGCTGCGGTTCGCCTTCGACCACTACGTCAACCTGCGTCCGTCGAAGCTCTTCCCGAACACCGCGACCCCGCTGGCCGGCCGCCCCGAGATCGACTTCGTGGTCGTCCGCGAGGGCACCGAGGGTCCCTACACCGGCAACGGCGGATCCCTGCGCACCGGCACGCCGGCGGAGGTCGCCACCGAGGTCAGCGTCAACACGGCGTACGGCGTCGAGCGGGTCGTCAGGGACGCGTTCGCGCGGGCCGACGCCCGCCCCCGCAGGAAGCTGACGCTGGTTCACAAGAACAACGTCCTCGTCCACGCGGGCCACATGTGGAAGAAGATCTTCGACGAGGTCGCCCTGGAGTACCCCGCGGTCACCACCGACTATCTGCACGTCGACGCCGCGACGATCTTCTTCGTCACCCAGCCCGAGCGCTTCGACGTCATCGTCACCGACAACCTCTTCGGTGACATCCTCACGGACCTCGCCGCCGCCGTGACCGGTGGTATCGGCCTGGCAGCCTCCGGGAACATCAACCCGACGGGTGAATTCCCGTCGATGTTCGAGCCCGTCCACGGCTCGGCGCCCGACATCGCCGGCACGGGCAAGGCCGACCCCACGGCCACGATCCTTTCCGTCGCACTCCTCCTGCGTCACCTCGGTCACGAGGCCGAGGCCGTCCGCATCGAGGACGCAGTCGCCGCCGACCTGGCCGAGCGGGACGGCACCACCCGCACCACCGACGAGATCGGCGACGCGCTCGCCGTACGGGTAGCGGGCTGACCCCTCGACTCTCGAAACCTCGAAGCCGCCGGGTCGCACACGCACCCGGCGGCTTCTCCTGTGCGGTCCCCGGGTGCCACCATCAAGTCATGGGCCGCAGCCCACGCTGTTCCGTTCCGGTCCCCACGCACTGCGATAATCGAACGTGGGGCCGCACCATGCGGGGAAGCTCGGACGTCCTCGTACTGCCGTACGCAGGGCGAGCAGACGTACAGACGTGAGCGCGGTCCGTCACAACCAAACGGTGAAGGACACGCAGACATGACGACGCCCTCGATCGAGCTCAAGCCCTCCTCGACCCCACTGTCCGACGCGGAGCGCGAGGCGATCCTGGCCAATCCGGGATTCGGCCGCCACTTCACCGATCACATGGTGACGATCAAGTGGACGGAGGGCCGCGGCTGGCACGACGCCCAGCTCACCCCGTACGCCCCGCTGTCGATCGACCCGGCCAACATGACCCTGCACTACGCGCAGGAGATCTTCGAGGGGCTGAAGGCCTACCGCAGGCCCGACGGCTCGGTCGCCACCTTCCGGCCCGACGCGAACGCCAGGCGCTTCCAGCTCTCCGCCCGCCGCCTGGCCATGCCGGAACTGCCGGTGGAGACCTTCATCGAGGCCTGCGACGCCCTGGTCCAGCAGGACAAGGCGTGGGTCCCGGCGCACGGCGGGGAGGCCTCCCTGTACCTGCGCCCGTTCATGTTCGCCAACGAGGTCGGCCTGGGCGTCCGTCCGGCCAACGAGTACCTGTTCATCGTCATCGCGTCGCCGGCCGGCCCGTACTTCCCCGGCGGCGTCAAGCCCGTCTCCGTCTGGCTGTCGGAGAACTACGTCCGCGCCGTCCCCGGCGGCATGGGCTTCGCCAAGACCGGAGGCAACTACGCCGCCTCCCTCCTCGCGCAGGCCGAGGCCGCGGCCAAGGGCTGCGACCAGGTCGTCTGGCTCGACGCACTGGAGCACCGGACCGTCGAGGAGATGGGCGGTATGAACCTGTACTTCGTGTACGGGGACAGGATCGTCACGCCCGAGCTCACCGGATCGCTGCTCGCCGGCATCACGCGCGACTCCCTGCTCACGCTCGCCCGCGACCTCGGATACGAGTCCGAGGAGGGCAGGATCACCACCGACCAGTGGAAGCGCGACACCGAGAACGGAACCCTCACCGAGGTCTTCGCCTGCGGCACCGCCGCCGTCATCACGCCCGTCGGTACGGTCAAGTCCACCGGCGGTGAGTGGACCCAGTCGAACGGCGAGCCGGGCAAGGTCACGATGGAGCTGCGCAAGGCGCTCCTGGACGTCCAGACCGGCACGGCCGCCGACGAGCACGGCTGGATGCACGAGCTCGGCTGAGCCGCCGGTCCCACCCACCGGGCCCGGCGGTACGGGAAGCGCTCCGCACCGCCCGCGCCCGCCGCGGGGACCGCGGGGCCCCGTCCGTGCCGCGCGGTCGCGGTGTCACGGCGGTGCGGCCGCATCCGTCGCCCCTCCCGTGCGGAGGCCCGGAGAGCCGCACGGGTCTCCGGGCCCGGACGAACCCGCCCCCGCACCGGTCGACCCGCTCTCGCGGCGGCTTCAGGACGAACCGGCCGCCGCCGGCTCGGCCCGGCCCTGGGCGGCGGCGGGCGCCCCGCCGGCGTCGATCCGGGGCCGGCGGGGCCGGATCACCCCGTACGTGAGCCCACCCACCAGGCCCGACAGTACGAAGCTGCAGTCCACACCCGCGGTCAGGCCGAGCAGTGGGCCTTCGTGGAACGGGGTCGACACGGCGAGGAGGCCGACGGTCGCGCCGAGTGCCCAGGCGGCGGTTGCCCGGGGCTCCCAGCCGGCGCGGAACCAGTACGCGCCGCCCCGGGCACGCCGGTTGTAGACCTGGAGCGCGTCGGCGTCGTAGCGGCCGCGGCAGCGCAGGTGACCCATGAGGGTGATCACGGCCCATGGTGTGCCGATCGCGGTGAGCAGCAGCACGAACGAGGTCATCGCCGACCGCGCGTCCCAGGCGAAGTGCCCGAGGAAGACGAACGCGGTGGCCACGAGGGCGACGATCACGGTGGCCGCCGTGCGGCCGGCCCGGGGCAGGATCGCGTCGAGGTCGAGGCCCATCGAGTAGAGCATCAGTCCGGCGTTGCCGACAGAGCCGGCCGCGGCGGCCACCAGCAGCGGCAGGACGTACCAGGCGGGGGCGGCCTCGACCAGGGGCCCCGCGTAGTCGGCCGAGGCCCGGGCGGCCAGCGCGGTCACGGTGCCGAACAACTGGGGGATCAGCAGTCCGGCGAAGAGGCCCAGACAGGTGGCGGTCAGCACGGCCCGTGGACTGTGGCGCCCGGGGGAGATGTAGCGGGTGTAGTCGCCGAGGAGCGTGATGAACGCGATCGGCCCGCTGAGTCCGGCGGCCACGGCGGACAGGGTCCAGGTGGGCCAGAACGAGCCGAGCAGGTAAGGGGTGCCCGCCGGCGCCGCCGTGGTGAGGTCCGGAGCGTAGGCCGCCAGACCCAGGGCGAGGAGCACGGTCATGCCGACGCACAGGATCCTGCTCATCCGCAGCAGCAGTCGGTAGCCGAAGACCGCGCCGACGACGGTGAGTGCGGCCAGCAGGCCGTAGACGAGTGCGTGGGTGGTGCCCCCGCCCGGCAGGCCGAGCGCCCGTGCCAGGGTTCCCGCCATGACGTCGCCACCGATCCACAGGGTCAGAGCGGTGTAGCCGAGGGACAGCAGGAGCCCGACGACCGAGCCGATCAGCCGTCCACGCACGCCGAAGAACGCGCCGCTGGACGTGGAGAGGTTGGTCGCCGTGCGCAGCGACACGAGTGCGAGCGGCGCCGTCACGGCCACACCGGCGACGGTGCCCGCGACGACCGAGGTGACCGCGTCCCGGAGTCCCAGGCCGAAGGACACCGGCAACCAGCCGAAGACGATCACACCCAGGCACAGGTTGGAGCCCAGCAGGATCGCCACCAGGTCGCGGGGGCCACTCGTCCGTTCCGCCTCGGGGACGGTGTCGACTCCGCGCTGTTCGATCGGCATCCGGCTCTCCTTCGTCGGGCAAGATTTGAGTGCTGCTCAATGTGGACCCGGTGTCGCCCTCGCGTCAATGCTTCCCGTGCGCTGAAGTCGGGGTTAGAGTGACGTTCGAACATCCGGAACCGGACGAGCAAATTCCGGTGTGGTGCATCCAGCGCGAGGGCCCGGCGGGCCATCAGGGAGGCGTGGTGACGTGCGACTGACCCCGACCGAACGGGACCGGCTGCTGCTGTTCGGCGCGGCCGAACTGGCAAGGGCCCGGCGTGCCCGTGGGCTCAGGCTCAATGTCCCCGAGGCCACCGCGCTGATCGCCGACACGGTCTGCGAGGCGGCCCGGGACGGCCGACGGCTCGCCGAGGCCGTCGAGGCGGCCCGTCGCGTGCTCGGCCCCGAGGACGTACTCCCCGGCGTCGCCGACGTCGTCACCGAGGTCCACGTCGAGGCCGTCTTCGACGACGGATCACGGCTGGCTGTCGTCCCCGATCCGATCGGAGGCGGCAGTCTCGGCGACTCCGCGCCGGGCGCCGTGCTCCCCGGCCCCGCGGACCCCGAGCCGGAGCCGGCCGTGCGCCTCACGGTGCGCAACACCGCGGCCGTGCCGGTCAGCGTCACCTCCCACTTCCACTTCTTCGAGGCCAATCCCCGGCTCGACTTCGACCGGGCGGCGGCCTACGGCATGCGGCTCTGCGTTCCCGCGGGCTCGTCCGTCCGCTTCGGCCCCGGCGACGAGGTCCGGGTCGGGCTGGTGCCGATCGGCGGCGACCGGGTCGCGATCGGCTTCGCGGGCCTGGTCGACGGCCCGCTCGACGCTCCGGGAGCGAAGGAGCAGGCCCTGCACCGGGCCGCCGCCTGCGGCTATCTCGGGGCCACCGGCCGGCGGCGACCCCTCGACCCCAACACCGTCGGTCAGGAGTCCGCCGTGCCGGAGTCCGCCGTGCCGGACTCCGCCCGGAGGGGGACCGCTCGGCGCAGGGCCGCGCAGCAGAGTGCCGCTCGGCAGAGGACCGGTCAGCGGGACGCGGCTCCCGAGGAAGCGGCTCCCGGGGAACCCGGCCCGCACGATCCCGCCCACCAGCACCCCGAACCACGGGAGTCCCGGCAGCAGGCGCCCTGCCGGCCGGAGGAGGACCAGTGACCGGCATCGATCCGCACGAGTACGCGAGCGTGCACGGCCCGCGCGCCGGGGACCGGGTGGTCCTCGGCGACTCCGGACTGGTCGTCCGCGTCGAGTCCGACTCGCAGCGACCCGGGGACGAGTTCCTCGCGGGCTTCGGAAAGACCGCCCGTGACGGACTGCACCTCAAGGCGGCCGCCGTCCGCGACACCTGCGACGTCGTCATCAGCAACGTGCTCGTCATCGACGCGGTCCAGGGCATCCGCAAGGTGTCCGTCGGCATCCGCGAGGGCCGCATCGCCGGCATCGGCCGGGCCGGGAACCCGGACACCCTCGACGGCGTGGACGTCGTCGTCGGCACCGGAACGACGATCGTGTCCGGCGAAGGGCTCATCGCCACCGCCGGTGCCGTGGACACCCATGTCCACCTGCTCTCGCCGCGGGTGATGGAGGCGTCGCTCGCCTCCGGTGTCACGACGATCATCGGGCAGGAGTTCGGCCCGGTCTGGGGCGTCGGCGTCAACTCCCCCTGGGCGCTCGGGCACGCCTTCGGCGCCTTCGACGCCTGGCCGGTCAACATCGGCTTCCTGGCGCGCGGCTCGTCCTCCGGGGAGGCCCCGCTCGTGGAGGCCCTCGCCGAGGGCGGCGCGTCGGGCTTCAAGGTCCACGAGGACATGGGCGCCCACACGCGCGCGCTCGACACGGCCCTTCGGGTGGCCGAGGAACACGACGTCCAGGTCGCGCTGCACAGCGACGGCCTCAACGAGTGTCTCTCCGTCGAGGACACGCTGAGGGTGCTGGAGGGCCGGACCATCCACGCCTTCCACATCGAGGGCTGCGGCGGGGGGCATGTGCCGAACGTGCTCAGGATGGCGGGCGTGCCGAACGTCATCGGCTCCTCCACCAACCCCACCCTGCCTTTCGGCCGGGACGCGGTCGCCGAGCACTACGGGATGATCGTCTCCGTACACGACCTCAAGACCGACCTGCCCGGCGACGCGGCCATGGCCCGCGACCGGATCCGGGCCGGGACGATGGGGGCCGAGGACGTGCTGCACGACCTCGGCGCGATCGGCATCACCTCCTCCGACGCCCAGGGCATGGGCCGTGCGGGCGAGACCGTGCGGCGCACCTTCGCGCTGGCGGGGAAGATGAAGGCGGAGCTGGGCCCCATGGAGGGCGACGGTGCGCACGACGACAACGCCCGTGTCCTGCGCTACATGGCCAAACTGACCGTCAACCCCGCTATCGCCCACGGGCTTGCGCACGAGATCGGCTCGATCGAGCCGGGCAAGCTCGCCGACATCGTGCTGTGGAAGCCGCAGTTCTTCGGCGCGAAGCCGCAGCTGGTGCTGAAGGCGGGCTTCCCCGCGTACGGGGTGACCGGAGACCCGAACGCGGCGACCGACACCTGTGAACCGCTCGTCCTCGGGCCGCAGTTCGGTGCCCACGGCGCGACCCCCGCCGACATCTCCGTGGCCTTCGTGTCCCAGGCCGCGGCCGCCCTCGGGGGCGACGCGATGCCCACCCGCAGGCGCCGTGTCGGGGTACGCGGCACCCGGGGCATCGGCCCCGGCGACCTGCTCCTCAACTCCCGCGTCGGCGACGTGGCCGTGGACGCGCACAGCGGGCTCGTCACGCTCGACGGGGATCCCCTGCGCTCCGATCCGGTCGAGTCGATGTCCCTGAACCGCCTGTACTTCCTCTGAGCCGTCCGGCTCCCCGGGGCCCCAGTTCTGCTCCGAACCCTCTCCACAAGGACCTGTGATGACGTTCCGTATGCCGCCCGAGTGGGCCCCGCACGAGCGCACCTGGATGGCCTGGCCCGGCCCCAACCCGACCTTCCGCGACGACGGGGAACTCGCGGGGGCGCGTGCCGCCTGGGCCTCCGTCGCCCGCGCCGTACGCCGTTTCGAGCCGGTCACCATGGTGGTGGGACCGGGGCAGGCGGAGGGTGCGCGCGAACTGCTCGGCGCGGAGGTCGAGGTCGTGGAGCGCGAGCTGGACGACGCGTGGATGCGGGACATCGGCCCGACGTTCGTCGTCGACGGCGACGGCGGGCTGGCCGCAGTGGACTGGGTGTTCAACGGCTGGGGCGCCCAGGACTGGGCCCGCTGGGAGCACGACTCCAAGATCGCCCGGCAGGTGGCCGACCTGGCGGGTGCCCCCGTCCTCTCCTCGCCGCTCGTCAACGAGGGCGGCGCGATCCACGTCGACGGCGAGGGCACGGTCCTGCTGACCGACACCGTCCAGCTCGGCGCCGGGCGCAACCCCGACTGGACGCGCAAGCAGGTCGAGGCGGAGATCCACGCCAGGCTCGGCACGAGCAAGGCGATCTGGCTGCCGCACGGCCTGGCCGGCGACTACGGGAGGTACGGCACGCAGGGTCACGTCGACATCGTCGCGGCGTTCGCCCGGCCGGGCGTGGTGCTCGTCCACAGCCAGAAGGACCCGGCCCACCCGGACCACGAGCGTTCGAGGACCTACGCGGAGATCCTTCGCGGCAGCACGGACGCCCGCGGCCGCGCTCTGGAGGTCGTGGAGGTCCCGGCGCCGACCGTGCTGAAGGACGAGGACGGGGAGTGGGTCGACTACTCCTACATCAACCACTACCTCTGCAACGGGGGAGTGGTCCTGTGCTCCTTCGACGACCCCAACGACGAGATCGCGGCAGGCGTCTTCCGCCGCCTCTTCCCGGAGCGGACGGTGACCCTCGTCGACGCCCGCACGATCTTCGCCGGCGGCGGGGGGATCCACTGCATCACCCAGCAGCAGCCGCGGGTCTGACCCCGTGCCCGGCCTCCGGGCGGCTGCCCGCGGATCCGCCCGGGGGGCCGCCACCGGCCGGCCGGGAGATCGGGTAGAACGTACGGGTGAACGTTCCACCGGGCCCCCGACGCCGCAACACCGCACCACCCCGCGAGGAGGTGCTCGCCGCGGCGATGGCGACCATCGCCGAGCACGGGCTCGACGGGCTCACCATGGCCGGGCTGGGCCGCGAGGTCGGGATGAGCAGCGGCCATCTGCTCTACTACTTCCGCACCAAGGACGAGCTGCTGCTGCGGACCCTCGAGTGGAGCGAGGGCCGGCTCGGCGCCGAGCGGAGCGCGCTGCTGTCCCGGCCGGCCGGCGCCCGCGAGCGACTCGACGCGTACGTGGACCTGTACGTCCCGGACGGCCACCGCGACCCGCACTGGACGCTGTGGCTGGAGGTGTGGAACCGCTCGCAGAACGCCGACGAGGACGCCAGGGCCCGGCAGGCCGCCATCGAGGGCGCCTGGCACCGCGATCTCGTCGCCCTGCTCGCCGAAGGCATCTCGCGGGGCGAGTTCCGCGCCGTCGACCCGGACCGCTACGCCGCCCGGCTGCGCGCGCTGCTGGACGGCTTTAGCGTGCACGTGGCCGTCGGCATACCGGGTACCGGCCGGGCCCAGGTCCTGACCCACGTCCAGGAGTTCATCGCCGACTCGCTGCTCCCGTGACCGCCGTCCACCGCCCACGACACCCGCGGTCGCGCGGGCTCCGCGCGGCGGCGGCGTGCGCACGGGGCGGCGCGGCGGCTCGTCACCGCGCCGCTGCGGCCTCCGGCTGCTGTTCGAGGCGCTGCTGCATCTTCAGCAGGGAGTCGGCGGCGTACCTCCGGATCTGCGCTTCAAGGTCGGCCTTGCCGACCACGTAGGCGCTGAGGATGTTCCGGCCGTCCCGGCCGGTGGCGATGACGTAGCGGTCGTTCACCTTGGCCCCGCCCGCCGAGACGACCTGGCGGCCCTCCTCGGAGACCAGCTCGTCGAAGCCGGACAGCTGCGGCGGGCTCGCCTCGCGCACGCTGTTCCAGCGCTCCTTGCCGCGGAACTGGTCCGGGCAGCGGTGGATGTTGTCGCGGGCGTCGGCGAGGTACTGCTTCGCCGTGGCCTCGTCGATGAACACCTTGACCTCGGACGTCCCCGCGATACCGGACGACGCCTCGGTCACATGGCGCTGCAGCGAGGCCAGCGTGCCGATGCGGCTGGGGCGGCTGGCGAACTCGCAGTTCTCCCGCACCAGGGACTCCGGCGCGGGATCCACCTCGTACGGTTTGTGCTGGGTGAACCCGGATCCCCAGTCCGGGGGCGCGAGCGCCACGCGCGTCGCGACGGCGTGCGCCGCGGCCTCAGCCGCCTTCGTGTCGGTGGGCGTGGGCGAGGCCGCGCTCCCGCCGCCGTCCCCGTCGCCGCCGAGCGACACCACCAGCACGACGACGAGTGCCGTCGCCGTCGCGGCGCCCCCGGCGATCAGCGCCCACTTTCGCCGCGGGCCTCCGCGGTGGGTCCCGCCACCGGAGGGAGGCGGGGGCCCGGGGGCCGGACCGGAAGGCCGGGGGACGGGTCCTGAGGGCGGCCCGGTCGGGGGTTGTGAGCTCATGGGGATTCCCCTACCACTCGGCCGGGCGGCCCCCCGCCCGCCGATCGGGTGCCTGGGGCCGGCCCGAACACGGCCTGCGGCCGGAACGCGCCCGCATACTGAGACCCCTGTCCATGCCGGCACGCATATGTGGCAGACTGCCACCGTGCTCGCATTCGCCATGATTATCGGCAGCAGCGCGCCGGTCCGCAGTGACCGCTGACCCGTGGACAGCAACCCCCCGCGGCGGCGGCACCGTGCCCCAGACCCGCGCGCAGACCTCTCGCACCCGCGAGAGGTTTTTTCGTTTTGCGGCCCCCACCCCGGCCGGAGACCGAGGCGCGCGAAGATGGGGGCAAGTGGAGCCAGAGCTTCCGGAGCCACTCATCCGACAGGAGTCACAACAGCCATGAACACAGAGGCCACGGACACCGATAGGTACACGGTCCTCGACGACGGCTTCCATGTCTTCGACACCACGCTGCGCGACGGAGCGCAGCGCGAGGGCATCAACCTCACCGTCGCGGACAAGCTGACCATCGCCCGGCACCTCGACGAGTTCGGCGTGGGCTTCATCGAGGGCGGATGGCCGGGTGCCAACCCCCGGGACACGGAGTTCTTCGCCCGGGCCCGCCAGGAGATCGACTTCAAGCACGCCCGGCTGGTCGCCTTCGGCGCCACCCGCCGCGCGGGTGCGACCGCTGCCGAGGACCCGCAGGTCAAGGCGTTGCTGGACTCCGGGGCCCCGGTGATCACACTGGTGGCCAAGTCCCACGACCGCCATGTGGAACTCGCGCTTCGCACGACCCTCGACGAGAACCTGGCCATGGTCCGCGACACCGTCTCCCATCTGCGCGCGCAGGGCAGACGCGTCTTCGTCGACTGCGAGCACTTCTTCGACGGCTACCGGGCCAACCCCTCCTACGCGAAGGCGGTCGTCCGCACCGCACACGAAGCGGGTGCCGACGTCGTCATCCTCTGCGACACCAACGGCGGCATGCTGCCCGCCCAGGTCCAGGCGGTCGTCGCCACCGTCCTCGCCGACACCGGAGCGCGCCTCGGGATCCATGCCCAGGACGACACCGGCTGCGCCGTGGCGAACACGCTCGCCGCCGTCGACGCCGGGGCCACGCACGTCCAGTGCACCGCCAACGGCTACGGCGAGCGCGTCGGCAACGCCAACCTCTTCCCGGTCGTCGCCGCGCTGGAGCTGAAGTACGGCAAGCGGGTGCTGCCGCCGGGCGCCCTGACGGAGATGACCCGGATCTCGCACGCCATCGCCGAGGTCGTCAATCTCACGCCGTCCACCCACCAGCCCTACGTGGGTGTCTCCGCCTTCGCCCACAAGGCCGGACTGCACGCCTCCGCGATCAAGGTCGACCCGGACCTCTACCAGCACATCGACCCCGAGCAGGTCGGCAACACCATGCGGATGCTCGTCTCCGACATGGCCGGTCGCGCCTCGATCGAGCTCAAGGGCCGGGAGCTCGGTATCGACCTCGGCGGCGACCGGGAGCTCGTGGGCCGCGTCGTCGAGCGGGTCAAGGATCGCGAGCTGCGCGGCTACACGTACGAGGCCGCCGACGCCTCCTTCGAACTGCTGCTGCGCGCGGAGGCGGAAGGTCGTGCCCTCACGTACTTCCGCACCGAGTCCTGGCGGGTGATCGTCGAGGACCGGCCCGACGGGAGCCACGCCAACGAGGCCACGGTGAAGCTGTGGGCCAAGGGCGAGCGCATCGTCGCCACCGCCGAGGGGAACGGTCCAGTCAACGCGCTGGACCGGGCGATGCGGGTGGGCCTGGAGCGGATCTACCCCCAGCTGGCCAAGCTGGAGCTGGTCGACTACCGCGTCCGCATCCTCGAAGGCCGGCACGGCACGGGCTCGACCACCCGGGTACTCGTCACCACCGGCGACGGCACCGGTGAATGGTCCACCGTCGGTGTCGGCGACAACATCATCGCGGCCTCCTGGCAGGCCCTCGAGGACGCGTACACGTACGGACTGCTGCGCGCGGGCGTCGAGCCCGCGGAGTAGCCGCGGACCGTCACGAGGCCACGGCCCCTGGTGTCCCGACCGGGGGCTATGTCCTATTCCGGGCCGTTCGGGTAGCTTCGATGGTATGAGGACCAGGCCGTTTTCCCTGCTGTCTGCCCTCGCCGGGCTGACGCTTCTGCTGCTGCTGGCCCTGGTTCCCGGCGCGGCCGCCGGAACCACGGGCATCTCCGACGCGGCCGCCGCGCTGAAGCAGGACCCGGTCCATGTCGACCCGGCCGCCCGTTCCCAGCTCTCCCCGGCCGACGAGAAGGCCCTCGAGCAGAGGATCCTGAGCGCGGACAAACCCGTGTTCATCGCAGTCCTGCCCGAGAGCACGCAGTTCCCCGCGGACAGCGTGCTGCGCGATCTGCGCACGGCCACCGGAATCACCGGGCTGTACGGCATCCGCCTCGGCGACCGCTTCGACGCGGGTGCCGACGGCGCTGTCCTGCCCCGGAACGCCGTGCGGAACCTCGTCGCAGGTGTGAACACCCCGGGTACCGACGCCGCCACGCAGCTCGGCAACTTCGTCGACCAGGCGCTCCCGGCCGTCCGCGGCAGCGCACCGGCCTCCTGGAGCGAGGGCTCCGACCCCACCGGCGCCGGGACGGGGTCGCTGATCGCCATCGGCGCCGTCCTCGTCGCGGGCACGGCCGGTGCCTACGCCGTGGCCCGCCGCAGCCGCCGCAGGAAGGCCGAGGAGGAGCGGGCCGCGCTGGAGAAGCTCCGGGTGGTCGTCGACGAGGACATCACCGCCTACGGCGAGGAACTGGACCGGCTCGACTTCCGCCCGTCCGAGCCCGGCGCGGACGACTCGATGCGCGCAGACTACGAACGCGCCCTGGACTCCTACGAGGAGGCCAAGTCCGCCATGGCGGCCGCCGAGCACCCGCACGACGTCCGGGTCGTCACCGAGGCGCTGGAGGAGGGCCGCTACGCGCTCGCGGTGCTGGCCTCGCGCAGGGAGGGCGCCCCGCTCCCGGAGCGCCGCGCCCCGTGCTTCTTCGACCCGCGCCACGGCCCTTCCGTGACCGAGATGACCTGGACCCCGGTGGCCGGCACCCCTCGTGAGGTGCCCGTGTGCGCCGCCGACGCGGCGCGTCTGCAGGACGGCCACGACCCGATGGCCCGCACCGTGGAGACCGAGTCCGGCCGCCGCCCGTACTGGGAGGCGGGACCGGCCTACGGTCCCTGGGCGGGCGGTTACTTCGGCGGCGGACTGCTGCCGGGCCTGCTGGCCGGCACCCTGCTGGGCAGCGCCCTGTCCACCCCGGCGTACGCCTCCGAGTACGGTGGTGGCGACTTCGGCGGCGGCGACTTCTCCGGCGCGGACTTCAACTCCTCCGACTTCGGCGGCGGCTTCGGCGGCGACTGGGGTGGCGGAGGCGGCTTCGACGGAGGCGGTGGCTTCTGATGCGCACCAAGAAGTGGAACGTCGAGATCGTCATCACCGAGAGCGACCGCACCACCCAGGCGGAGGCGCGCCTGCGGGGGCAGAACGCGGAGCTGTACGTCGGTGAGGGCACGGCCCACCGCAACCGATCGGACCAGGACGTCCCCCACATCGGCGATGAACTGGCGGTGGCACGGGCCCTGAACGGGGTGAGCCACTCCCTGCTCCACGAGGTGACCACGGAGATCGAGTCCCGCACCGGCGAACAGGTGCACCGCCTCCGCGAGGGATGAGCAGCCGGCCCCGGTGACCGGGCCCGGCGCAGCCGGCCACGTCCGGCCCGCCGTGGCCCCTGCCGGTCCGATTCGCGCCACTCCCGACCAGCTCCGTTCGGTGACGCTTCCTGTGCGAAGCGTAGCCAGGATGGCGCGAACCCCTCTTGAGCCGGCCTTGCGATCGCAAAAGACTTTGTCCTGTGCCGAGACGGGTGTCCGCCCGCACGGGGGTCTGCGGCACTCCGCCCGTACCGGCCGCGAGGAGGCCCCCGCATGCCCGAAACCGGCACGCACCGCACCGGACACCCGATCACCCTTGCCGACGGCACCCCCACCCGGACGCGAGAGGCGACCCCCGCCGACCTCGCCCCGGTGCAGGCGCTGCACCAGCGCTGCTCGCCCGGCAGCCGTGCCATGCGCTACCACGCGGGCACCCCCGGACTGTCGGCGGCCGGCTGGCGGCTGCTCTGCGATCCCGAGCGCGGCACCACCCTGGTCACCACCACCGCCCAGCGGACGGACCGCATCATCGCCATGACCAACGTCATGCGCACCGCTCAGCAGGGTGTCGGCGAGTTCGCGGTGCTGATCGAGGACGCCTGGCAGGCCAAGGGGCTGGGGACGGCGCTCACCGCCCATGCCGCCGACGTCGCCCGGCGGGACGGGCACCACACCCTGACCGCGGCGGTGGCCGCGATCAACGTTCCGATGCTCCACGTCCTGGAGGTCCTGGACGCGCCGCCCGCCCGGGCCACCGGCCCGGTCCTCGACATAGAGATACCGCTGTAGTGCGGGGCGGCGAAATCGCGTTGCACCGCCGGGGTGGGGTGCATGAGGCTTCGGCGCATGTCCGACAACGAATCCGGCGGCTCACGGGACGTGTCCGCACTCTTCTCCCGGGGCCGGCTGACGGCGATCCCGCGGAAGACGGCCCGCCGTCAGCAACTGCTCGACCACCTCGCGCGGACCCTGTTCCAGCAGGGCCGGGAGTACACCGAGGTCGAGGTCAACGACGCCATCCGCGGGGTCCACGACGACTGCTCCGCGCTGCGCCGCTATCTGGTCGAGGCCGGGCTGCTGACCCGCGCCAGGGACGGCAGCGCCTACCGGCGAGCCGTGTGACCGCGCCCGGGGGTACGGGGCGGGTCCGTGCCGAACCCCCGTCCGCGGGGACGGGGGTTCGAGGGCCGAGCGCGGGAGTGCGACGTCAGACGGCCTGCTTGATCGCCGAGATGTCGAAGTTCAGCTTCACCTTGTCGCTGACCATGACGCCGCCGGTCTCCAGCGCGGCGTTCCAGGTCAGGCCCCAGTCCGAGCGCAGGATCTCGGTGCTGCCCTCGAAGCCGACGCGCTCGTTGCCGTAGACGTCGGTCGCCGCGCCGTTGAACTCCAGGTCGATGGAGAGCGGGCGGGTGACGTCCTTGATGGTGAGGTCGCCGCTGATGCGGTACTTCTCGCCGCCCAGCTGCTCGGCCGTGGTCGAGCGGAAGGACATCACCGGGAAGGTCTCGGCGTCGAAGAAGTCACCGCTGCGCAGGTGGCCGTCACGGTCGCCGATGCCGGTGTCGATGCTGGCGATCTTGACGTCGATGACGGCGGTGGAGCGGGACGGGTCGGCACCGTCCAGGTGCAGCGTGCCCTCGTGGTCGCTGAACGTACCGCGCACGTTGGTGACCATGGCGTGGCGGACCGTGAAGCCGATGCTGCTGTGGGCCGGGTCGATGGCGTACTTGCCGGTCAGGGCCGCCAGCGCGGGGTCCACCGCGCGGGGGGCGGCGGGGGCGGTCTCGTTGGTCTTGCGGTTGAACAGGCCCATGATTGCTCCTCGGGGACGTGGTCGGGCGGGGCGGTGGCCTTCCCGGCCACTCGTTGAACCTTCAACGACATCCATCATAGAAGCATTCCCGTTCAAACTTCAACTTTTCTTGGTGGGGTACATCCCCTTCGCGCGCCTGGTCCGGTCCCCTGGTGCCGCAGTCCGCCGGCCCTCGCCGTCCGGGCCGGGCGGGCGCGCCGTCGTCGGGCAGCGGCCTGATTCAGGCGTTGTGGCCGACCTCCGGGGGTGCTACGCCAGCTGCCGAGCGGATCGTGTCACTTCGTCCCCGGGAGGCCCTGTTGCCCGCCCCGCCCGCCTGGTCCCGCCGTGCCCTGCTGCTCGCCTCCGGCTCGGGTGCGCTGTCCCTGGCCCTGCCCGCCCCCGCCCCCGCTTCCGCGTCGGGATTGCCTGCCGGAGCGAACGGCCGCTCCGACGGTGCGTACGCCGAACTGCGCCGCCGCTGGCTGGCCCTCCAGCTCGGCACCGGCTACGACCCGACCGCGGAGCCCTACGCCTCCCGGCTCGCGGAGACCGGCCGGCTCGCCCGGGCCTTCCGCGACTCCATGGCGCCGGCCGGGGACTCCCTCTTCCCCGGCCTCCGCTTCGACCCGCCGTCCGGCATCACGGCCAGTTACAGCAGGCTGTGGACCATGGCACAGGCCTTCCTCCAGCCGGGCACCGGATCGACCGGTGACACGACGATGCTCGCCGACGTCGTCCGTGGCCTCGATCATCTCTCCGAGCGGATCTACAACCCCGACGCCACCCGCTACGGCAACTGGTGGGAGTGGCGGATCGGCAGCCCGCGCCTGCTGATGGACATCGTCACGGCGCTCCACGGCGAGCTCACCGACGAGCGGCGCCGCGCCGCCTGCGAGGCCGTCGACCACTTCGTTCCGGACAGCGCGCTCGGTTCCTACACCGGCACGAGTACCGGCGCCAACCGGGTCGACCTGTGCCGCTCGGTCGTGCTGCGCGGCATCAACGGCGCGGAGCCGGCGAGGATCACCCTCGCCCGCGACGCGCTGTCACCCGTCTTCCGGCACGTCACCACGGGTGACGGCCTCTACGCCGACGGGTCGTTCGTCCAGCACGCCCGGGTGGCCTACTCCGGCACGTACGGGCAGGTCCTGCTCGACGGCCTCGGCCGCCTCTTCGCCCTTCTCGCGGGCTCCGCCTGGGACATCACCGACCCCGGTCGGGCCAACGTCCTCGGCAGCGTCGAGAACGCCTTCGCCCCCCTGATCCACGACGGTCTCATGATGGACAGCGTCAACGGACGGGCGATCAGCCGCGGCCACCTCTCAGGTGACAGCCGCCGGGTCATGCGCAGCGACCACTTCCACGGCCATGCGCTCATCGCGGCCGTCGCGCTGCTCGCGGGCGGGGCGCCCGCCGCCGAGCGCACCCGCTGGCTTTCCATGATCAAGGGCTGGATCGAGCGGGACACCGTCAGTCCCGTTCTCACCGACCCCCAGTTCGGGGTGGCCGATCTGGCGCGGCTGCACGCCGTGGCCGCCGCCCCCGTCCCCGCCGCGCCGGAGCCCGTCGGGCACAAGCTGTTCTCCGCCATGGACCGGGCCGTCCACCGTCGGCCAGGGTGGACGGCCAACATCGCCATGGCCTCGGAGCGGATCTCGGCCTACGAGTGCGGCAACGGGGAGAACCCGCGCGGCTGGCACACCGGCGCCGGGATGCTCTACTGGTGGCCCGGCACCGACCTGGGCGACCAGTACACCGACTGGTTCTGGCCGACCGTCGACTGGTACCGGCTGCCCGGGACGACCGTGTCGACCCGCCGCCTGTCCGACCGGGAGGGCGGCGAGTGGGGGGAACCGAAACCGGCCGTGAAGTGGGTCGGAGGCTCCACCGACGGCGAGTACGCGGCCGTGGGCCAGCACCTCAGAGGGCTCGGATCGACCCTGGAGGCGCGCAAGTCGTGGTTCTGCGCCGCCGATGCCGTGATCTGCCTCGGGGCGGGGATCACCTGCACGGACGGTGTGCCGGTGGAGACGGTCGTCGACAACAGGAACCTCGGCGAGCACCCGACCGCGGCCCTCACCACCGGGCGCCACGGCCGCTGGGCCCAGCTCGACGGACACGGCGGCTGGGTCCTCCTCCCGGTCGCCCCGGCCGGTGGCGACCGCACGGAGCGGCCCGGCGGGTCGGGGCTGCGCACCCTGCGCGAGGCGCGGACCGGGGCGTGGCGGGACATCAACACCGGCAGCACTCCCGAACGGCGGACCCGTCACTACCAGACCCTGTGGCTGGACCACGGGACCGATCCGGTGAACTTGTCGTACGGATACATCCTGATGCCCGGGGCCTCCCGGCCGGCGGTCGAGGACCGTGCGGCCGACCCGGGCTGGCTGGAGGTCCTCGACAATTCGGATATTTCTCAGTCGGTCGCCGTGCCCTCGCTCGGGCTGACCGCGGCGAACTTCTGGCGGCCCGCTACCGTGGGCGCCCTCACCGTCACGTCGCCGGCGAGTGTGGTGGTACGGAGGCACGACCGGACCGCCACCCTCCACATCGGCGAACCCATGCGCTCCGGGCTGCCGTTGGAGCTCGCCTGGGACCGCCCGGTGGGCCGGGTCCTGCGAGCCGCTCCGTCGATCGAGGTACTGGCCACCGGCCGCCGCCTGCGGTTGCGCGTCATTCCGGGTACGGCAGGTGTCGTACATGGCTGCGAGGTGACCATCGGCTGACGCCATTGTTGGACCACAACAAAACGGCAGGCCGTTCAGCTGGTACTTCGCCTGTGCCGCGAAATGGTTCTGTGCGGGGCTGACAGCAGATCGGGCGCGAGACTGTACGGAGTCAACGGCAGGATTTTCTTGGTCGGCTCCGTAGGGTTCGTACATGACCGTTTTGGACGAGACCGCAGGCGAGCCGACCGACGCACGGGGGCGTGTGGCCGAGCTGCACGCCCTTCGCGATCAGGCGCGGCGCGGACCCAGTGACCGGGCGACCGAGGCGCAGCACGCCAAGGGCAAGCTGACCGCGCGCGAGCGCATCGAGCTGCTGCTGGACGCGGGGTCGTTCCGTGAGGTCGAGCAGCTCCGGCGGCACCGCGCCTCCGGCTTCGGGCTGGAGTCGAAGAAGCCCTACACCGACGGTGTGATCACGGGGTGGGGCACGGTCGAGGGCCGCACGGTCTTCGTCTACGCGCACGACTTCCGGATCTTCGGCGGTGCCCTGGGCGAGGCGCACGCCACGAAGATCCACAAGATCATGGACATGGCGATCGCCGCCGGCGCACCTCTGGTGTCGCTGAACGACGGCGCCGGTGCCCGCATCCAGGAAGGCGTCTCGGCCCTCGCGGGCTACGGTGGCATCTTCCAGCGCAACACCAGGGCCTCGGGCGTCATCCCGCAGATCAGCGTGATGCTCGGCCCGTGTGCGGGCGGTGCCGCCTACTCGCCGGCGCTGACCGACTTCGTGTTCATGGTCCGCGAGACCTCGCAGATGTTCATCACCGGTCCGGACGTCGTCAAGGCGGTCACCGGCGAGGAGATCACCCAGAACGGCCTCGGCGGCGCAGACGTCCACGCCGAGACCAGCGGTGTGGCCCACTTCGCCTACGACGACGAGGAGACGTGCATCGCGGAGGTCAGGTACCTGCTGTCGATGCTCCCGCAGAACAACCGGGAGAACCCGCCGCACGCGCAGAGCGAGGACCCGGCGGACCGTCGCTCGGACGTCCTGCTCGACCTGGTGCCTGCCGACGGCAACCGTCCGTACGACATGCACAAGGTCATCGAGGAGATCGTCGACGACGGCGACTTCCTGGAGGTCCACGAGCGCTGGGCGCGCAACATCATCTGCGCCCTCGGCCGGCTCGACGGCCAGGTCGTCGGCATCGTCGCCAACCAGCCGCAGTCGCTGGCCGGCGTCCTCGACATCGAGGCGAGCGAGAAGGCCGCACGCTTCGTGCAGATGTGCGACGCCTTCAACATCCCGATCATCACGCTGCTGGACGTGCCGGGCTTCCTGCCCGGAGTCGACCAGGAGCACGGCGGGATCATCCGCCACGGTGCGAAGCTCCTGTACGCCTACTGCAACGCGACCGTGCCCCGTATCTCGCTGATCCTGCGCAAGGCATACGGCGGCGCGTACATCGTCATGGACTCCCAGTCCATCGGTGCCGACCTCACCTACGCCTGGCCCACGAACGAGATCGCCGTGATGGGCGCGGAGGGTGCGGCCAATGTCATCTTCCGCCGCCAGATCGCCGACGCCGAGGACCCCGACGCCATGCGTGCCCGCATGGTCAAGGAGTACAAGGCCGAGCTGATGCATCCCTACTACGCCGCGGAGCGCGGGCTGGTCGACGACGTCATCGACCCGGCCGAGACCCGCGAGGTCCTGATCCGCTCCCTCGCCATGCTCCGCACCAAGCACGCCGACCTGCCGTCCCGCAAGCACGGCAACCCCCCGCAGTAACCCACGAGGAGAACGCTGCACATGACCACGCCCGCAGAATCCCTGCTCCGCGTCGAGAAGGGGCACGCCGACCCCGAGGAACTGGCCGCCATCACGGCCGTGCTCCTCGCCCGCGCCGCCTCGCAGCCGCAGGCCGTCCCGGCCCACCGCGGCCGCAGCACCGCCGGATGGCGCCGTCTGGAACGCCAGTCCGGCTTCCGCGCTCCGCACTCCTGGCAGGGCTGACGCCCTCCCGGACCCCGAGGCCCCGTCCGTTCCCCCGGAAACGGATGGGGCCTTCGCCTTTCCCCCTCCCGCCGGGGCACGGTGGGAGGAGCGGACTCGGGGCGGCGGACACGGGAAGGCCCCGTACACCGTGACGTGTGACGGAGTACGGGGCCTTCCCGGGAACGGGACGGGGTACGGCGACGGGCCTACCGCAGGCGTGCCATGAGCGCGTGCTCGACGAGCGTGATGAGGGCGCTCTTGGCGTCGGCGCGGTGGCGTGCGTCGGTGGTGATGATCGGGGCGTCGGGGCCGATCTGCAGCGCCTCGCGGACCTCGTCGGGCGTGTACGGCTGGTGCCCGTCGAAGCCGTTGAGGGCGATGACGAAGGGGAGGCCGCTGTTCTCGAAGTAGTCGACCGCGGGGAAGCAGTCGGC
>NZ_JBFAMM010000028.1:0-108745 GCF_040656535.1 Streptomyces sp. NPDC049887
GGGGACCCTGTGGGAGAGTAGGACACCGCCGAACAATTCTTCTGGGAAAGCCCCGGACCGACACGGTCCGGGGCTTTTTCGCGTTCCGGGGGGGGGGACCCGGGCACGGGTCGTGGGGGACGGGTCGTGCCTGAGCGACCGCCACCCCGGCTCCGGGTTTCGAGAACCCTGCACAGCGATGCCAGAGCTGTGACCCGGGCAGGTTCAACGGTATCGGTCGATCGAGTTGCGGCACCCCGCCTGCCGAAGACCCAGCCGCGGTCCGGCTCGTGCGCGCCGACCTGGGCTGTGACCGAGAGCATCTGCCGGTTCGGTGGTCAGCTCCCTTCCGTTTCGAGTGGCCGGCCGCCCAGGGATGCCCCTGTGACTGCAGATACCCGCCCGTTCGCGTCTGGGCAAGCCGGAATGTCACGGTGCCGGATGTTGCGCCGGCGCAGGTGGGGGTGCGGCTCCCGTGTTCCGGAGGTGCGGTCGGGGTGGTTCGATTCGGCGATGGGACTCGTACGTCCAACCGCCACGACCAATCTCATCCGGCGAACCCCTGCGGGCAGTCCTCAGAGACGTCCTGCCGCCTTGAGCGCCAAGTAGGCGTCGGCCAGAGCCGGTGCGAGGTTCTCCGGAGTGGCGTCGACCACGGTCACGCCGTGGCGCTGGAGTTGTTCCGCCGTGCGGCGGCGCTGCTGCTGTGCCTGGGTGCCGGCGGCGGCCTCGTACACCGCGTCCAGGTTGCCACGACCGCCCGACATCTTCTCGATGTGCGGATCCGCGACCGAGGCGACCATCACCGTGTGGCGCTGCGTGAGCTGCGGCAGCACCGGCAGCAGGCCCTCCTCGATGGGGGCGGCGTCCAGGCTGGTCAGCAGCACGATGAGAGAGCGCCGGGGGGCGTGCTTGAGCGTCGCCGCGCTGAGGCCACGGGCGTCCGTCTCCACCAGCTCCGGTTCCAGGGGAGCCATGGCGTCGACCATGGCCGGCAGGACTTCCCCGGCCGTCCTGCCCTGCACCTGGGCGCGCACCCGGCGGTCGTAGGCCAGCAGGTCCACGCGGTCACCCGCGCGGGTGGCGAGCGCAGTGAGGAGGAGGGCGGAGTCCAAGGCCGCGTCCAGGCGAGGGACGTCGCCCACCCTTCCGGCCGCGGTCCGGCCCGTGTCGAGCACGATCAGGATGTGACGATCCCGTTCCGGCCGCCAGGTGCGGACCGCGACCGTCGTCTGCCGTGCGGTGGCGCGCCAGTCGATGGAGCGGGTGTCGTCCCCCGGGACGTACTCTCGGAGGCTGTCGAACTCGGTGCCTTCCCCACGGATCAGCACGCTGGTCCGGCCGTCGAGTTCGCGGAGACGGGCCAGTCGGGACGGCAGGTGCTTGCGGCTCGTGAAGGGCGGCAGGACGCGGACCGTCCAGGGCACCCGGTGGTTCCCCTGGCGGGCGGCGAGTCCGAGAGGTCCATAGGAACGGACCGTGACGAGCTCGGCGTGGCGGTCACCGCGGCGGGTGGGGCGCAGGACCGTCTGGAGACGGCGGCGTTCGCCGGCCGGCACGGTCACCGTGTGCCGTGAAGCGGCCTGCTCGGTTCCTGGGAGCCAGCTGCTCGGTGGCCAGGCGTCGCGCAGGCGGGCGCGCAGTCGCCGGGAGGACGCGTTGGTTACCGTGAGCTGCACTTCCGCGCTCATGCCGAGCCGAACTGACGAATCACCGGTTCGGGTGAACTGGAGTGTTCGGACTGGTGCGGCGAGGGCGTAGTCGCACAGAATTGCTACTGCGAGTGGTGCGTTGACGGCCAGCATCCCCGTCCAGCTGGGTTCGAGGAGTCCGACGGGAATGGAGCCGAGTGCGGCGAGGAGTGCCGCTCGTCCGGTGAGGGCCATGACGCACCGCCTCAGCGGGGGACGGGGACGTGGGCGAGGACGGCGGTGATGACCGAGTCCGCCGTGACGCCTTCCATCTCGGCTTCCGGCCGCAGCTGGATGCGATGACGGAGGGTGGGCAGGGCGAGGGCCTTCACATCGTCGGGGATGACGTAGTCGCGGCCGGTGAGCCAGGCCCAGGCCCGCGCTGTGGAGAGCAGGGCGGTGGCGCCTCGGGGAGATACGCCGAGGGTGAGTGAGGGGGAGTCACGGGTGGCACGGCAGATATCGACGACATAGCCCGCGATCTCGGCGGAGACCGAGGTCTTGGCGACGGCCGCTCTGGCGGCTTCCAGGTCGGCGGGTGTGGCGACGGGGTGCAGTCCGGCGGCCTGCAGGTCGCGCGGGTTGAAGCCCTCGGCGTGTCTGGCGAGGACGTTGATCTCGTCGTCGCGTGACGGCAGTGGCACGGTCAGCTTCAGCAGGAAGCGGTCGAGTTGTGCCTCGGGCAGGGGGTATGTGCCCTCGTACTCGACCGGGTTCTGAGTCGCGGCCACCAGGAACGGCTCGGGGAGAGGGCGAGGTGTCCCGTCGACGGTGACCTGGCGTTCTTCCATGGCCTCCAGAAGCGATGACTGGGTCTTCGGCGGTGTCCTGTTGATCTCGTCGGCGAGCAGGAGGTTGGTGAAGACCGGGCCTGGCTGGAAGGAGAACTCCGCGGTCCGCGCATCATAGACCAGAGAGCCGGTGACATCGCTGGGCATGAGGTCCGGGGTGAACTGGACCCGCTTGGTGTCCAGTTCGAGCGAAGCGGCCAGAGCCCGCACGAGGAGGGTCTTGGCGACGCCGGGGACTCCCTCGAGGAGAACATGGCCACGGCAGAGCAGGGCCACGACCAGTCCGGTGACCGCGGAGTCCTGGCCGACCACGGCCTTCGCGATCTCGGCGCGCAGGGCCTCCAGTGAGGAGCGTGCGTCGTCCGAGTGCTCGGCGGTCTCGGGGGTCGGGGCGCTCATGAAGTGCGTACCTCTCGTTCGAGGGCGTCCAGTTGGTCAGCCAGGCGGATGAGTGCGGCGTCGTCGGCAGGGGCCGGTCCGAAGAGCAGAGATCGGAGGTCGCGGTCGCTGTTGCGCAGATGCGCCGAGACGGCCGGGAGGAGGAGGTCGGGTGAATGGGCGTCAGCGAGGGTGATGCCCAGGAGGGGGGCGAGCCGGGTCCGTGTGGCCTGACGGAGGGCGGAGGCGGCGCGGTCGCGGGCGTTCGCCTTGCGGTACAGGCGGGCGCGGCCCTCGGTGGACTCGGAGGCACGGACGGCCACGGGCAGCCGTTCGCTGACGAGCGGCCCCAGGCGGCGGGCACGCCACACGGCGGCGAGCACGGCGGCGACGGCGAGTTGGAGGGCGGCCCAGAGCCATCCGGCAGGGATGAGCCGGCCGATGCCGGTCTCACCCTCCCCTTGCCCGTCGCGGGTGCCGTCGTCCCCGGCGGCCGATCCATCGGAGAGGGAAGGGAGGTACCAGACCAGATGAGGGCGGGAACCGAGCAGTTGGAGGGCGAGCGAGGCGTTGCCCTCCTTGCCGAGGCGTTCGTTGTAGAGGATGTCGGGGGCACCGAGGAGGACGGTGTCGCCGGTTCCGGGAGCATCGCTCCGGAGCAGCGTCGGCAGTCCGTCGACGAGGTAGCAGGAGTCACTGCCGAGGGTGTTGTCGGTGGTGTAGCGCTCGCCGCCGAGGTCGGCGCTCCCGGCTCGCCGGGCTGCCGGGAAGGTGCACCGCGGCTCACGCGCGGCGACCGGGGCCGGCGTGTCGGCCGAGGTTCCGGGAGCGAAGGTGCCGACGGAGGCGGGACCGGGGGCGACGAGGACGGAACGGCCGCCGGAGGAGGCCATCGCCGTGCGCAGGGCGTTCTGTTGACGGCCGGTCAGCAGGTCGGGCCCGGCGACGAGCAGGGTGGTGTCGGGGCCCGTCGCGGCAGTGGCTTCGGCCAAGGTGGTGACCACGCGGGTGGTGACGCCTCGTTCCTTGAGCAGCTCGGCGACGGCGCGGCTGCCGGAGGGGTCGGCGGAGCGCGGGTCGAGGCGGCCCTGGCCGCCGTCGGAGCGGATGACCGCGATGACGAAGCCGGCCACGATGAGGACCACGAGCGCGAGCAGGATTCCCCGGCTGCGGATCCAGACCTGGTGGGTGGTCGGGGACACCGCGGTGGTGCCGGTCGTGGCCTCGGTCATCCGCGGCCCCCCCGGACCGTGGCGGTCAGATCCGGCTTGGTGCGGCCCAGTTCGGTGTCGAGGTCCCGCAGACGTGCGTACGCCTGCTGGTCGGCGGTGCGTCCGCCGTATGTGACGTCGTCGAAGGTACGGGCCGCCGTGCGCAGCGCATCGGTGTGGCCGGGCAGCGGGCGTCCGGCTTCCGCGGCGGCCTCGTCGGCGGTGCGGCCGGGGCGGGGCTCGAGCAGGGCGCGTTCCTCGAGGGAGCGGACGATGGCGCGCATCCGTTCCTGGACCGCCTGGTTCCAGCGTCCCGCGGCGGCGTGCGTCTCGGCGGTCGCCCGGTGCTCGGCGGCGCTGCGGGGGCGGTCGCCGAAGAGCGTGTCCCCCGTGGTGACGGTGCGGTGCGGGGCGCCCAGCCGCCACCACAGTGCGGCGATCAGCGCGGCGGCGAGCAGGGCGATGACGGCGAGTCCGAGCGGGCCGCCGGGTGAGGCTCCCGCAGCGGTGTCGAGCACGTCGGCGAGCCACTCCCAGAAGCGATTGAGGGCGCGCTCGATCAGGTTGGGGTCGTTCTCGTGGTACATCGGCTTGGACAGCTCGCGTTCGGCCGCCTCCCTCGCGGGGACGCGAGGGAGCTCCACGGGCACCTCGTCGTCGGCGTGGGCCCGTAGCCACGCCCGGGTCGCTCCCCCCGTGACGGACACGGCATCAGCTCCCGGGGGTGTCGTCGCCAGGTGTCGGCCCGCGGTCGTCCACGCCCGCCGCCCTGGCCAGTTCGAGGTCGAGAGCCTCGCGGCGGATGCGCTGGTCCACGTAGAGGAGCACGGTGACGCCCGCCGAGATCGGATAGGTGATGGAGGAGGCGGCCACCGCGCCGATGCCGGTGATGATCAGGAAGGGCCAGCCGAACTCCGGTGCACTGCCCGAGAACAGTCCGCCGAGTCCCTCGCCGTCGACGGCGTAGGCGATCAGGCCGAACGGGATGGCGATGATCACGGAGACCAGGAAGGTCAGCAGCATAGTGAGCAGCAGGATGCCGAAGACCCGCCACCATGCTCCGCGCACCAGCTTCGCCGAGCGCCGCATCGACTGGACGACGCCCTGCCGTTCCAGCATGAGGGCGGGGGAGGCGAGTGCGAACCGGACCATGAGCCAGACGGTGACGACCGCGCCGGCGATCCCGCCGAGTGCGGCGAGGGCGGCGCCGCCCTCGGAGCCGAGGAGCAGGCCCGGCAACAGTCCGACGGTGAGCACCACGGCGGCGATCAGCGGCAGCAGCAGGGTGAGGCCGAGGAGTTGGGGCAGTCGCGGTCGCGCCTCGCGCCACGCGTCGGACAGCGTGACGTCGCGGCCCAGCACCGAGCGGCTGATGACCACGGTGAGCAGGGCGGTGGTGAAGAGCGTGGCGATCAGAGTGATCGCCATGACCGGTGCCGTGCCCACGAGCGTCGAGTTGAGCTGGTCCCCCAGCTGGCTCAGGGCTTCCTCCGGGGTGGGGTTCGGATCCATCCGGGGCGGCTGCGGGACGAGATAGCGCTGGACGAGGATGTCGCAGATCTGGGTGATGACGGAGACCGTGATCGTGATGCCCAGGACCGTGCGCCAGTGGGCGCGCAGTGTGGACACCGCGCCGTCGAGGATCTCGCCGACTCCGAGCGGCCGCAGCGGGATCACTCCGGGCTTCGCGGCCGGTGGCTGCCCCCAGCCGCCTTGCTGCGGTGCGCCGCCCCAGCCCGGTCCGCCGGACTGCGGGGGCACGGGTCCGCCACCGGGTCCGGTCGGCGGGGCCCACCTGCCCGCGGGTGGCTGCTCGTTGGACCACTTCGAGGAGGCGTCAGGATCGGCGGCGGGACCGGGCGATCCGGCACTCCGGTCGTCGGACGGGGAGGATCCGGGCGAGGCCCAGCCCGGAGTGTCGTTCACGGTCGTCCACCTCGTGGATGTGTCGCGGGGCCGGCTCTGAGAGCCGGCTGGGTCACGGCGCCTGTCCGCACGTCAGAGTGGGAGGCTGGCAGCCATCGTGCCACGCACCGGCTGCGGGTGGGCCGGGCCGTGGATCTCGTTCTCTCCTTCATTGTGCGTGCGTCAGCGGGCAGACTGGGCGGATGGCTGATCAGTACGCACAAACCCTCGACGGCGAGCAGCCCTCCGGGCTCGCCTCGCTGCGTTGGGACGAGCTCCCGGAAGGCCCGGTGCTGGCCCTGCTGGACCAGCGCAGACTGCCGGCCGAAGAGGCCGAGCTGGTGTGCACCGACGTTCCGGCCCTGGTGGAGGCGATCCGGACGCTGGCCGTGCGCGGTGCGCCGCTGCTGGGGATCGCCGGGGCCTACGGGGTCGCGCTGGCCGCGGCACGGGGCTACGACGTGGCGGAGGCGGCATCGCTGCTCGAGGCGGCGCGGCCCACCGCCGTGAACCTCGGCCACGGGGTGCGGAGGGCCGCCGGTGCGTACGAGACGGCGGCGGGCAGGGGCGCGGACGCTGAGCAGGCGGCCGCCGCCGTGCTGGCCGAGGCGCGGGCGCTGCACCGCGAGGACGCCGAGGCGAGCGAGCGGATGGCGCGGCACGGGCTCGCGCTGCTGGACGAGCTGATGCCCGGCGGCAGTCACCGGATCCTGACGCACTGCAACACCGGGCGGCTGGTCTCCGGCGGTGAGGGCACGGCGTTCGCGGTGGCGCTCGCCGCGCACCGGTCGGGGCGGCTGCGCAGACTGTGGGTGGACGAGACCCGGCCGCTGCTGCAGGGCGCGCGTCTGACCGCGTACGAGGCGGCCCGGAACGGGATGGCGTACACCCTGCTCACGGACAACGCGGCCGGATCGCTGTTCGCGGGAGGAGAGGTCGACGCCGTGCTGGTGGGGGCCGACCGGATCGCCGCTGACGGCTCGGTGGCCAACAAGGTGGGCAGCTATCCGCTCGCTGTCCTCGCCCGGTACCACCACGTGCCGTTCATCGTGGTGGCACCGACCACGACCGTGGATCTGTCGACGCCAGGAGGCGCGTCGATAGAGGTGGAGCAGCGGTCCGGGCAAGAGGTGACGGAGCTGCCCATGCCGCCCGAGACGGTGACCGGTGTCACAGGCGTACCCGTGCCACGCGTGTCGGAGGCTTCCTCCGGCGCCCCCGGGGTGCCGGTCGCACCGGTGGGGACCCAGGTGTACAACCCCGCGTTCGATGTGACGCCGCCGGAACTCGTGACCGCGATCGTCACGGAGGAAGGGGTCGTCTCCCCGGTCACCGGGGCCGGGATCGCCGAGCTGTGTTCCAGGTCACGCCAGGTAACGATTAGCTAATGGGATGATGTCGATTATGAAGGGACGCGTCCTTGTCGTCGACGACGACACCGCACTGGCCGAGATGCTCGGCATCGTGCTGCGTGGTGAAGGGTTCGAGCCGTCGTTCGTAGCGGACGGCGACAAGGCACTCGCCGCTTTCCGAGAGACCAAGCCGGACCTCGTGCTGCTCGATCTCATGCTGCCCGGCCGGGACGGCATCGAGGTGTGCCGGCTCATCCGGGCGGAGTCGGGTGTGCCGATCGTCATGCTCACGGCCAAGAGTGACACCGTCGACGTGGTGGTCGGGCTGGAGTCCGGTGCCGACGACTACATCGTCAAGCCGTTCAAGCCGAAGGAGCTGGTGGCCCGTATCCGGGCCAGGCTGCGGAGGTCCGAGGAGCCCGCGCCCGAGCAGCTCGCGATCGGCGACCTGGTCATCGACGTGGCCGGGCACTCCGTGAAGCGCGACGGTCAGTCGATCGCGCTCACCCCGCTCGAGTTCGACCTGCTCGTGGCGCTCGCCCGCAAGCCGTGGCAGGTGTTCACGCGCGAGGTGCTGCTCGAGCAGGTGTGGGGGTACCGTCACGCGGCGGACACCCGTCTGGTGAACGTGCACGTGCAGCGGCTGCGCTCCAAGGTCGAGAAGGACCCGGAGCGGCCGGAGATCGTCGTGACCGTCCGTGGCGTCGGTTACAAGGCCGGACCGAGCTGACATGTCCGTGGGCAGCGCTGCTCCGAAGCCCGGGGGGCCGGGAGTCCGTACGGGGCGGGCTGCCGGGCCCGGGCACGGGTCTTCACGTCTCGGCCGTCTCTTCCCCGGTGGGCGGCTGCTGCCGGACGGGGCGCCGGGCGGGCCGGTGCTCCGGCTCGTCGTGCGCTGGGTCAGGCGTCCACTGCTGCCGGCCGTCCGGCTCTGGCGCCGGAACCTCCAGCTCCGCGTGGTCGCGGGCACTCTGCTGATGTCGCTGGGCGTCGTACTGCTGCTGGGCCTCGTCGTCATCGGCCAGGTCCGCAACGGACTCCTGGACGCCAAGGAACAGGCCGCCCTGAGCCAGGCCGCGGGGGGTTTCGCGGCCGCGCAGGAGAAGGCGAGCGGGGCCTCGGCGCTCGACGGCCAGGACGGTGACGCAACCGACGGCAGGCCCAGCCGCAGCTCCGTGAACTGGCGGTCAGAGCTGGTGAAGCAGCTGGCCAGTGGCGGTCAGGGCGCGTACCACGTGGTTGCGCTGAGTCCGGATTCCGACGACGCCGGTACGAGCCGGGCGCCGCGGGCGTCCGGGGACGTGGACGTGACGAGCGTTCCCCAGGCGCTGCGCAGCTCGGTCGCGCAGGGGGCGGGCACGTTCCAGACGTACGTCAAGATCAAGTACTCGGTTCCGCAGGAACCCGAGGCCGGCCTGGTGGTCGGCAAGCGACTCAACGACGTCGCGGGCTACTCGTACGAGCTGTACTACCTCTTCCCGCTCACGCAGGAGGAGGAGTCGCTGAGCCTGGTCAAGGGCACGCTGGCGACGGCGGGGTTGTTCGTGGTCGTCCTGCTCGGGGCGATCGCGTGGCTGGTGGTGCGGCAGGTCGTCACACCCGTCCGGATGGCCGCGGGCATCGCCGAGCGCCTGTCCGCGGGACGGCTCCAGGAGCGTATGAAGGTCACCGGGGAGGACGACATCGCCCGGCTCGGTGAGGCCTTCAACAAGATGGCGCAGAACCTTCAGCACAAGATCCAGCAGTTGGAGGAGCTGTCGCGGATGCAGCGCCGCTTCGTCTCGGACGTGTCGCACGAGCTGCGTACACCGCTGACGACGGTGCGGATGGCCGCGGACCTCATCCACGAGGCACGGAGCGATTTCGATCCGGCGACGGCGCGCTCTGCGGAGCTGCTGGCCGACCAGCTGGACCGGTTCGAGTCGTTGCTGGCGGACCTGCTGGAGATCAGCAGGTTCGACGCGGGCGCGGCGGCCCTCGAAGCCGAGGCGATAGACCTGCGCGAGGTGGTCCACCGGGTGATCGGCGGCGCGGAGCCGCTGGCGGAGCGCAAGGGCAGCCGGATCCGGGTCGTCGGGGACGAGCAGCCGGTGGTGGCGGAGGCCGACGCCCGGCGCGTCGAGCGTGTGCTGCGCAACCTCGTCGTCAACGCCGTCGAGCACGGCGAGGGCCGCGACGTGGTCGTGCGGATGGCGTCCGCCGGCGGCGCGGTAGCCGTGGCCGTCAGGGACTACGGGGTGGGACTCAAGCCCGGTGAGGCGACCCGGGTGTTCAACCGCTTCTGGCGGGCCGATCCGGCACGGGCGCGCACGACGGGCGGCACCGGCCTGGGTCTGTCCATCGCCGTGGAGGACGCGCGGCTGCACGGCGGCTGGCTGCAGGCGTGGGGCGAGCCGGGAGGTGGCTCGCAGTTCCGCCTGACCCTGCCGCGTACGGCGGACGAGCCGCTGCGGGGATCGCCGATACCGCTGGAGCCCGAGGACTCGCGGCGTGCCCGTGAGCGTGCCGCCGCCGATGCGGCGAACGACCGGGCGCTGCGGCTGTCGACGGTGCCGTCGCAGCCCGGTGCGCACCGTCCGGGCCTGCCGATACCGGGCCGGCCCGCGGTGCCGCCGCACACTTCGCCGTCGGCGGCGGTGGACCCGGCGGCGCTGCCCGGCAGCGGCGCCCGGGTGGTGGCCCGTCCGGCGCCGGAGCGGACGGGGCATGGTGGGACGGCGGAAGCGGTCCCTGGACAGGTTTCCGAGCGGGAGGACACCACTCGTGGGCGCTGAGGGGCGTCGGTACGGCCACGGACGCGTCACACGAGGCACAGCGCTGCTCGTTTGCGCCGGGTTCGTGCTGGCCGGTTGCGCGTCCATGCCGAACAGCGGCGACGTGGAGCAGGTGAGGGCCACCAAGGGGCCGGACTCGCAGGTTCGGGTGTACGCCGTCCCGCCCCGTGACGGCGCCAGGCCCCAGGAGATCGTCGACGGCTTCCTGGAGGCCATGACCAGTGACGATCCGGGCTACGCGACGGCCAGGAAGTACCTCACCAAGCGGTGGACCAAGAAGTGGCGGCCCGAGTCGCTCACGACCGTGCTGACCGAGGCCCCCGAGCCGGCGGCGCCGCCCGGTCGTGAGGAGGGCGAAGAGCTGGCCTACGCGCTGTCGGGCGAGCTGATCGCGACGGTCGACCGCCACGAGTACAAGTCGGTCGTGCCCACGCAGTACGGCGGCGCGCTGCGGCTGGTGCGGCAGAGCACCCCGGACGGCAAGGGCAAGGAGTGGCGCATCGACGCCGCTCCCCAGGGCCTCGTGCTCGGGGAGAGCGACTTCCTGCGCAACCACCTGTCGGTGAACAAGTACTACTGGGTGTCGGGACAGAACACGGTGGTCGCTGACCCGGTGTACATCCGCCAGCGGCAGGACCCGGTGACCCGGATGGATCCGGTGACCCAGACGATCTCGGCGCTCTTCGAGGGCCCCGCGCACTGGCTGGTGCCGGTCGTGGAGTCGCCGTTCCCCACGGGCGCGGGCCTGAAACGGGGCGTCGCGTCCCTGACCCCCGACGACCAGGGCGAGCTGAAGGTGCCGCTCAACGACAGGGCGTCGAACGTCGGCGGAGCGGTGTGCAAGCGGGTGGCGACGCAGATGCTGCTCACCCTGAGGGAGCTGGCGGCACCCCGCGTCGAGCAGGTGCAGCTCCAGCGGGCCGACGGCTCCCCACTGTGCGTGCTGACGGGCGACCAGGCGGACGCGTACGCCCTGGAGCGGCTCTCGCCCAGCCCCAACGTGTACTTCGTCGACAGCGACCACCGGATGGCCGTGGTGGGGACGAAGCCGAAGAACATAGACAAGACCATGGTTCGAGGGCCGTTCGGCGACGGTCAGCTGAAGATCGGCACGGTCGCCGTGGCACGCAGTCTCCACCGGGCGGCGGCGGTCTCGCAGGACGGCAAGTCCCTGTACGCGGCATCCATCGTCTCGGACGAGGCCCTGGCGGCGCCGCTGGCCCAGAGTGCCGCTCCCCGGGCCGCGGACCGGCTCTCGGCGCCCAGCTGGGACCGCAACGACCTGTGGGTCGCCGATCGGGACCCCGCCAACCCGCGGCTGCTGCGCTTCGCGGGCGGCAAGGGTCCGGTGGAGGAGGTCACGGTCGACGGACTCGACGGCGCGCGGATCGAGTCGTTGCGGGTGTCGGCCGACGGCGTGCGCATGGCGCTGCTCCTGTCCAAGGACGGGAAGAGCACCTTGGAGATCGGCCGGATCGAGCGGAATACGGACCCGGCGGGGACGACCACGGTGTCCGTGGTGGCGCTGCGGGCGGCTGCGCCGCGACTGGAGTCGGTGACCGCCCTGTCCTGGGCCGGGCCGAGCCGTCTCGTGGTGGTCGGCAAGGAGGCCGGCGGTGTGCAGCAGGTGCGCTACATCGAGACGGACGGCTCCCTCACACCGGCGGGCGGTCTTCCGGGCCTCAACAAGGTGTCGGCGGTGGCGGCCACGGAGGACGACGAGCAACTCCTGGTGGCGGTCTCGGACGACGGGCTGGTGCGGCTGATGCCGAACGCCAACTGGCAGACGATGGTCGAGAAGGGGACGTGGCCGGTCTACCCGGGCTGAGCGCCTGAGCTCATCGGCTGCCTGGGGCGACCGGACGGGGCCTCGGCTTCGTCTGAAGGTCCGGGCGGGGCGGGGCCGTGGTCACCGAGCGGTCGTGGGTCGTGCGGAGCCCGGTCCCGCCGGTCCTGAGCGGGATTCGGCCGGGGCTCGTCGGTGCGTCGGGGCTGTGTTCCCGACCTGCCCGTGCCCCGGCCGGAGGCGTGCGGCGGGGACCGGGCGCGAGGCCGAAGCCCCGTCGTCCTGCCCGGGCGCCCGAGGTGCACGCCGACTGACCATCCCCCTCCGCTGGGCAGGTTTTCCACAGGCGGGCCTCTTTGTCCACAGGTCTGGCCGGCGCCTGCCCGCGGCCGGGCAGAGTGGAGGCCATGAGGTGGTGGTGGCGCGAGATCTCGGGGCTGGTGCTGCCCGCGGTGTGCGCGGGCTGCGGACACGCCCGTACGTCCCTGTGCGAGGAGTGCGCGAAGCGGCTGGCGGGGCCGCCGGCGAGGGCGCGGCCGTGCCCGGAGCCCGCGGGGCTGCCGGTGGTGTTCGCCGCAGCGCGGTACGAGGGGGCGGTGCGGTCCGTGCTGCTGGCCCACAAGGAGCGGGGCGCGCTGGGTCTGGCCCGTCCGCTCGGTGCCGCGCTCGCGAGGGCCGTCCGCGCCGCTTCGCCGCACGGCGGAGCCGAAGGGGGGCCGCTGCTGCTGGTACCGGTGCCGTCGGCCGCCCGGGCGGTACGGGCACGGGGGCACGATCCGGCACTGCGGATCGCCGTGGCGGCGGCTGTGGCACTGCGGCGCGCGGGGACGTACGCCCGGGCCCTTCCGGCGCTGTGCCAGAGCCGGCGGGTGTCCGACCAGTCGGGTCTCACGGCCCCGGAGCGCCTCGAGAACATCACCGGGGCACTGGAGGTGGCCCCGTGGGCCGGGCGGGTTCTGGAGGCCCGCAGAACCGTACTGGTGGACGATGTGATGACCACCGGAGCCTCGCTGGCCGAAGCGGCGAGGGCACTGCGTGCCACGCTCTCCGGACACCTTTCCGAATGCACCCGAATGAGTGCCGCCGTCATCGCTGCTCCGCCTCTGTCGCTCGAAACGAGCCGGAACTGACAGGCGCGTTGCAACGTTGCAGGTGGTGAGGGCAGGAACGGCCACGAATGGACGTACGCGCTGGTAGCGGGTGCCGACAGGGGGCCCGGCGAGCTATGTTCGGTGGTGAGGCACGGTGAACGCCCTCCTTCATCGAATACATGGCCGAGTTGCGGTCAGGTGTTCCTGAAGTAACCCAGATCTTTGACATCGGTGGGGTGGCGATCTTGCCCATGGGGGAGGAGGAGGTGAAAGTCGCCAAGTCCGAGGCTCCGGTGCTCACCGGAGCCTGGTGCAAAAGGGAGATGCTCCGCAATTGAACAGCGGAGTGATCCGGGAACGGAGTTCTGCGTGGACATCGTCGTCAAGGGCCGCAAGACCGAGGTGCCCGAGCGGTTCCGCAAGCACGTGGCCGAGAAGCTGAAGCTGGACAAGATCCAGAAGCTCGACGGCAAGGTGATCAGCCTCGACGTCGAGGTGTCCAAGGAGCACAACCCGCGGCAGGCCGACCGTTCCGACCGCGTGGAGATCACACTTCTTTCGCGCGGCCCGGTGATCCGGGCGGAAGCAGCGGCAGGCGACCCGTACGCAGCGCTCGACCTGGCCACGGCGAAGCTGGAGGCACGGCTGCGCAAGCAGCACGACAAGCGCCACACACGCAGGGGCAACGGGCGGCTGTCGGCAGCGGAGGTCGCCGACGTCGTTCCGGGCGTGGCCCGGTTGAACGGGAGCGGCGAACCCGTCACCGCGGAATCGCCGGAATCCATTCCCACCACCCGGATGGGCTCGCTCGAGGTACAGGGCGAAGGACCCCTGGTGGTCCGGGAGAAGAACCACGTCGCCGCCCCGATGACGCTCGACCAGGCGCTCTACGAAATGGAGTTGGTCGGGCACGACTTCTATCTCTTCGTCGACTCCGAGACCAAGGAGCCAAGTGTCGTCTACCGGCGGCACGCCTACGACTACGGCGTCATCCACCTGAGGACCGACCCTCTCGCCGGAAGCGAGTCGAGCGGCGCCGGTGGTGCGCTCGGCGGCTGATCCCGTCATACGACGGTGCCCCTGGGAGCGCCTGTGCGCCCCCGGGGGCATCCTTGTGCCACCGCGGGATCGCCACACCGGCGCACGGGCATGGAATCATGGCGACCCGAGCCAACCGGTGCGCTGTGGACTGCGGTTGGCGGAACGCAGACCAACGCAGGCCACGGCCTCAGGGGGAGGAACCATGGCGGACAGCTTCGGCCCGGTGCACCGGGTGGGGGACGCCGGCGCCACGGGCGGCGCGGACGACACACAGGACGTGTCCCGCAAGGAGCCGATCCGGGTGCTCGTCGTGGACGACCACGCCCTCTTCCGCCGCGGGCTGGAGATCGTCCTCGCCCAGGAGGAGGACATCCAGGTCGTCGGGGAGGCCGGGGACGGCGCGGAGGCCGTCGACAAGGCCGCAGATCTGCTGCCCGACATCGTCCTCATGGACGTACGGATGCCGAAGCGCGGTGGAATCGAGGCCTGCACCTCCATCAAGGAGGTCGCCCCCAGCGCGAAGATCATCATGCTGACGATCAGCGACGAGGAGGCCGACCTCTATGAGGCGATCAAGGCCGGTGCCACCGGCTACCTCCTGAAGGAGATCTCCACCGACGAGGTGGCCACGGCGATCCGCGCGGTGGCAGACGGGCAGTCGCAGATCAGCCCGTCCATGGCGTCCAAGCTTCTCACCGAGTTCAAGTCGATGATCCAGCGCACCGACGAGCGCCGCCTGGTGCCGGCCCCCCGGCTGACCGACCGGGAGCTGGAGGTCCTCAAGCTGGTGGCGACGGGCATGAACAACCGCGACATCGCCAAGGAGTTGTTCATCTCGGAGAACACGGTGAAGAACCACGTCCGCAACATCCTGGAGAAGCTCCAGCTGCACTCCAGGATGGAAGCGGTGGTGTACGCCATGCGCGAGAAGATCCTCGAGATCCGCTAGACGATCCAGGGATCCGCAGGCGGCGCCGGCTCAGCCGAGGGCGGCGGCCAGGGGCGCCGCCAACTCCGGGCGGTCGACCCGCTCCACACGGACCGTGTCGCAGCCGACCCACTGGGCCGCCTCCAGCAGCGCCTGAGCCATCGGCCGGACCGCTTTCGGTGTCTCCAGCGAGACCTGCCTGGCGACCAGAGTCGTCCCCTCACGCGCGGGGTCGACCCGTCCCAGCAGCCGCCCGCCGGACAGCAGCGGCATCGCGAAGTAGCCGTGCACCCGCTTCTGCTTCGGGACGTACGCCTCCAGGCGATGGGTGAAGCCGAAGATCCGCTCCGTGCGCGCCCGCTCCCAGATCAGCGAGTCGAACGGCGAGAGCAGCGTCGTGCGGTGGCGGCCTCGCGGTTCCGCCGCCAGTGCCTCCGGGTCGGCCCACGCCGGCTTGTCCCAGCCCTCGACGCGGACCGGCACGAGTCCGGAGTCCTCGGCCACCGCGTCGAACTGCTCGCCCTTCAGCCGGTGGTAGTCCGCGATGTCCGCGCGGGTGCCCACCCCCAGCGACCGGCCCGCCAGCAGCACCAGCCGGCGCAGGCACTCCCGGTCGTCCAGATCGTCGTGGAGGACGGCATCGGGAACGGCCCGCTCGGCGAGGTCGTACACCCGCTTCCAGCCGCGCCGCTCCATGCACACCACCTCTCCGTACATCAGCGCCCGCTCGACGGCGACCTTGGCCTCCGACCAGTCCCACCACGGGCCGCCGTTCTTCGCCCCGCCCAGCTCGGTGGCGGTCAGCGGGCCCTCGTCGCGCAGCTGGTCGACCACCCGCTCGTACGCTCCGTTGGGCAGGTCGTGGTACCACTGCGGACGGGCGCGGTAGGCGCGGCGGCGGAACGCGAAGTGGGGCCACTCCTCGACGGGGAGTATGCAGGCCGCGTGCGACCAGTACTCGAAGGCATGGCCATCGGTCCAGTAGGCACGCTCGACGGTCTTGCGGCCGACGGCGCCCAGCCGGGCGTAAGGAATCAGCTCGTGCGAGCGCGCCAGCACGGAGATGGTGTCGAGCTGCACGGCGCCGAGGTGGCGCAGGACACCCCGCACACCGCCCCTGCGGTCGGGGGCGCCGAGGAACCCCTGGGCCCGCAGTGCGATACGGCGGGCCTCGTCGGCGGACAGTTCGGCAACTGCGGGCGGCGCGGTGTTCATGCTCCGCACCCTAGAGGGCGCCACCGACAGTCGCCGCGTGCCGCGGATCCCGGCCCGGCCCCCCGCGGAGGTGGGGACCGGGGCGGCGTCCCACGCGTCTCGGCATGCGGATGCCGCTGTCGTACCTCACGCCCTCGCCGGCAGCTGTCGTACCTCACGCCCTCGCCGGCAGATGTCGTACCTCACGCCCTCGCCGGCAGATAGGGAACGGGGCACGGCAGCCCCAGATCCGAGGGGAGCAGTGAGGCGACCCAGCAGTCCCGCAGGGTGCCCCGGCCGTGGAAACCCGCGCGCTGGACGCCCTCGACGGTGAACCCGGCCTTCTCGGCAACGGCGCGCGAGCCCGAGTTGCCCACCTCGGCGCGCCATTCCAGCCGGGTGCAGTCCAGCCGTGCGAAGGCCCAGCGGGCCATGGCGAGCGTCACCTCGGTCGCGTAGCCGCGGCCACGGTGCTCCTTGGCCGTCCAGAAGCCGATCTCCCAGGAGCCCGAGCGCGGATGGTGCAGGCTCGTGGAGGCGATCAGGGCGCCGCCCTCGCGCGGACGCACCGACAGGGTGTACTCGCTGTCGTCGCGCCAGCCCGCGGGCACGGTGACCTGGATGAACTCCTCGGCGTGCCGCAGTTCGTAGGGCGAGGGGACCGGGATCCAGCGCTGGATGTCGGGGTCCTGACATGCGGCGCGGACCTCTTCGGCGTCCCCCGGGGTGAAGGGGCTCAGCCGCAGCCGGTCGGTGGTGAGGGTGATGGGCTCCATGACCGAATTCTGGTCACTCTCCGTCGGCACTGCGAACACTTTTCGAGATCAGCGGCACTTTCCGGGTCTCCCGCACGTTCACCGGACACGCGGCAGTCGTCCCCGGGGCACTGCGGCTCTCCCGGCGTGGCACCGTCCTCGCTTACGATGGCCGATGCGGTGGGGACCACCTGCCGCGCCCGTGCCAGTGTCCATACGACCCAGTGCCAGGCCCGACCGGCAAGGAGACCAACCTCAGTGTCCGTCTTCAACAAGCTCATGCGTGCAGGCGAAGGCAAGATCCTGCGCAAACTGCACCGCATCGCGGACCAGGTCAACTCCATCGAGGAAGACTTCGTCGACCTCTCCGACGCCGAGTTGCGGGCCCTCACCGACGAGTACAAGGAGCGCTTCGCCGACGGCGAGAGCCTGGACGACCTGCTGCCCGAGGCGTTCGCCACCGTCCGTGAGGCCGCCAAGCGCGTTCTCGGCCAGCGTCACTACGACGTCCAGCTGATGGGCGGCGCCGCGCTCCACCTGGGCTACGTCGCGGAGATGAAGACCGGTGAGGGCAAGACCCTCGTCGGCACGCTCCCGGCGTATCTGAACGCGCTGTCCGGCGAGGGCGTGCACCTGATCACGGTCAACGACTACCTGGCCGAGCGCGACTCCGAGATGATGGGCCGTGTGCACCGGTTCCTCGGTCTGAGCGTCGGTTGCATCCTCGCCAACATGACGCCCGCGCAGCGCCGCGAGCAGTACGCGTGCGACATCACGTACGGCACGAACAACGAGTTCGGCTTCGACTATCTCCGCGACAACATGGCCTGGTCCAAGGACGAGCTGGTCCAGCGCGGACACAACTTCGCGATCGTCGACGAGGTCGACTCCATCCTCGTCGACGAGGCCCGTACGCCGCTGATCATCTCGGGCCCCGCCGACCAGGCCACCAAGTGGTACGGCGACTTCGCCAAGCTGGTGAAGCGCCTGAACCGCGGCGAGCCGGGCAACCCGCTGAAGGGCATCGAGGAGACCGGCGACTACGAGGTCGACGAGAAGAAGCGGACCGTCGGCATCCACGAGTCCGGTGTCTCGAAGGTCGAGGACTGGCTGGGCATCGACAACCTCTACGAGTCGGTGAACACCCCGCTCGTCGGCTACCTGAACAACGCCATCAAGGCCAAGGAACTGTTCAAGAAGGACAAGGACTACGTCGTCATCGACGGCGAAGTCATGATCGTCGACGAGCACACCGGCCGTATCCTCGCAGGCCGCCGCTACAACGAGGGCATGCACCAGGCGATCGAGGCGAAGGAAGGGGTGGACATCAAGGACGAGAACCAGACGCTCGCCACGATCACCCTGCAGAACTTCTTCCTCCTCTACAACAAGCTCTCCGGCATGACCGGTACGGCCATGACCGAGGCCGCCGAGTTCCACCAGATCTACAAGCTGGGCGTCGTCCCGATCCCGACCAACCGGCCCATGGTCCGCAAGGACCAGTCGGACCTGATCTACCGCACCGAGGTGGCCAAGTTCGCCGCCGTGGTGGACGACATCGAGGAGAAGCACCGCAAGGGACAGCCGATCCTCGTCGGCACCACCTCCGTCGAGAAGTCGGAGTACCTCTCCCAGCAGCTGCTCAAGCGCGGCATCCAGCACGAGGTCCTCAACGCCAAGCACCACGAGCGCGAGGCCGTGATCGTGGCCCAGGCCGGCCGCAAGGGCGCCGTGACGGTCGCCACGAACATGGCCGGCCGCGGTACTGACATCAAGCTCGGCGGCAACCCCGACGACCTCGCCGAGGCGGAGCTGCGCGGGCAGGGCCTGGACCCGGTGGAGCACGTCGAGGAGTGGGCCGCGGCGCTCCCGTCCGCGCTGGAGAAGGCCGAGCTCGAGGTCAAGGAGGAGTTCGAGGAGGTCAAGTCCCTCGGCGGGCTGTACGTCCTCGGCACCGAGCGGCACGAGTCGCGGCGCATCGACAACCAGCTGCGCGGCCGGTCCGGCCGCCAGGGAGACCCGGGCGAGTCCCGCTTCTACCTCTCCCTCGGTGACGACCTGATGCGCCTGTTCAAGGCCCAGATGGTCGAGCGCGTCATGGCCATGGCCAACGTTCCGGACGACGTCCCGATCGAGAACAAGATGGTGACGCGCGCGATCGCGTCCGCCCAGTCCCAGGTCGAGCAGCAGAACTTCGAGACGCGGAAGAACGTCCTGAAGTACGACGACGTGCTCAACCGGCAGCGCAAGGTCATCTACGCCGAGCGCCGCCGCGTTCTGGAGGGCGAGGACCTGCACGAGCAGATCCGTCACTTCATGGACGACACGATCGACGCGTACATCCAGGCCGAGACCGTGGAGGGCTTCGCGGAGGAGTGGGACCTGGACCGGCTGTGGGGCGCCTTCAAGCAGCTCTACCCGGTGAAGGTGACCGTCGAGGAGCTCGAGGACGCCGCGGGCGACCGGGCCGGTGTCACCGCCGAGTTCATCGGCGAGACGATCAAGGACGACATCCACGAGCAGTACGACGAGCGCGAGAAGCAGCTCGGCTCGGACATCATGCGCGAGCTGGAGCGGCGCGTGGTGCTGTCCGTCCTGGACCGCAAGTGGCGCGAGCACCTCTACGAGATGGACTACCTCCAGGAGGGCATCGGCCTGCGCGCGATGGCGCAGAAGGACCCGCTCGTGGAGTACCAGCGCGAGGGCTTCGACATGTTCACCGCGATGATGGACGGCATCAAGGAGGAGTCCGTCGGCTACCTGTTCAACCTGGAGGTCCAGGTCGAGCAGCAGGTCGAGGAGATCCCCGTCCAGGACTCCGCCGAGCGGACCTCGCCGGCGAAGGAGGACGCGGTGCCCGCCGGCGCCGGCCGTCCCGAGATCCGGGCGAAGGGCCTGGACGCCCCGCAGCGTCCGGACCGGCTGCACTTCTCGGCGCCGACGGTCGACGGCGAGGGCGGCATCGTCGAGGGCGACTTCACCAACGGCGACGCGGCCCGCTCCGAGTCGGACGGCATGACGCGCGCGGAGCGCCGCAAGGCGCAGAAGAGCGCGGGGCGCCGCCGCAAGAAGTGATGTCGCGGCGATGAGCGGGCCGTGGGGCCGGACACCGGAGGGTGTCCGGCCCCACGGGCGTTGCCGGGCGTTGCCGGGCGTTGCCGGGCGTTGCCGGGCGTTGTGATCTGCGGGCGCGGCGGCGCGCGGCCCGGCGCCCGGCTTCGGGCCGGGCACGGCCTGGCCGTCCCGGCCCCCGGCGTCCTCCCGGCCCCCGGCGTCCTCCCGGGCCGCCGGGGCTCTGCGCGTGCCGGCCAGGACCCCGCCGGCGGTCAGACCCCGGCCGTGAGGCGTTCGCCGCCGAGTTCCACGGCCGCGCAGCGCCAGCGGAGGTCGGGGCCCTGTTCGAGGCGGAAGGCCATGGCACGTACCTGGTCGCCCGTGGTGATCCGGGCGAACGCCTCGATGACGCCCGGCCGAGGGACGTACTCGTCGCAGTGGCGCAGGACGGGCCGCAGCCCGTTGGTGCTGAGCGGAGCGCCGGGGGCGAGCCGGACGAGCTGTTCGTAGGCGCGGCCGATCGTGTGACCGAGCATCCAGTGGACGGGCCGGTGGCCGCTGAGGACCGCGAGCAGCCGTTCCGCGAACCAGTAGCGGGGGAGGCGGGAACGGCCGCCCGCGGAGGCCCGCGGGCCGGCCGACGCGGGTCGTCGAGGTGCCCGGCGCCCGGGCCCGCGGCCGTCGTGGCGATTCCCGGGCCTCGTCCCCGTGTCCGTCCTCGGCGTCCCCGGCGAGGTGTGCTGCATGGCGGTCGCCCCTTCGATACTCACAAGTAACTTCTCGGTGGGGACCTTGTACGGGGGGATGGGCGGCGGCCGCAACGACCTCGGCGTCCCGGGAGAGGGCTGCCGAGATTCACCTATCAGGGTGGTGGACGGACTCCGAGGCCCGGAACGGCAAGGTTCGGAGGCCGTCCCGGTCATCCGAGGTCGACGTCAGGGAGGGGCCGCGGGGCAGCCCGAAAGGGTACTGCGCACGTATCCTTGGGTGCTCACCCGACGACGAAAGCGGCCACCATGCGCGTCTACGTTCCCCTGACCCTCCCCGGTCTCGCACAGGTGCACAAGGCGGGCGAGATCGGGCCCGGGCCGCTGACCGCCTACGCGGTGACGCCCGCCCTGCGCGAGTGGTACGTCTCCGACGACATCGAGGAGCTGGAGTACGCCGCGCTGAGCCGCGCCGCGGCGGCTTCGCTGCGGGCGCTGGCAGGCGACCCCGGGACACCGCGCCGCCGGGTGGTCGTGGCCGTCGACGTCCCGGACAACGCCGCGATCGCGGACCCGGCGGCGGGGCTCGGGTCGGCCTCGCTGGGCGAGGTGCGCATCGCGACCGCGGTGCCGTTGGCGAAGGCGGCGTCGGTGCACGTCGACTCCCAGGAGGCGGAGCGGGACGTGGCCGCCGCGGCGGACGCGCTGGGCGCGGCGGACCACGGCGACGACGACGCTCAGTTCGTCGTGGACGGAGCGGAGGACCATGAGCTGCTCTGGTACGGGGTGCAGGAGATTCCCGGCCTCGTCCACTGAGGCCGGGCGCGCTCCCGCCGCCTGCGTACCGGGCGCCCCCGGCGGGTCCGGCCGCCCTGCTGCGGCACCCACCGCTGCTCCCGGCCCCCCGGTCCCTTCGGTGCCCGCGTACGTCGATGGCTGTCGGACCCGGCCGGTACCGTTGCCTGCCATGGGGAAGCACAGCGCACACGTGGTCTGGGACTGGAACGGCACACTCCTCGACGACATCCACACGGTCATCGAGGCGACCAACGCGTCGTTCGCCGAGATAGGGCTCGACCCGATCACGCTCGAGCGCTACCGAGAGCTGTACTGCGTGCCGGTGCCCCGGTTCTACGAGCGGCTGATGGGCCGCCTGCCCACGGACGAGGAGTGGGCCGCCATGGACGCGGTCTTCCACAAGCACTACTGGCGGCTGGCCGAGACCTGCCTGCTCACCGTCGGGGCGGCGGAACTGCTCGCCGCCCGCCAGGCGGAGGGCCGCACGCAGTCGCTGCTGTCGCTGGCCCCGCACGAGCACCTGATACCGATCGTGCGGCGCCACGGGATCGAGGAGCGCTTCGTACGGGTCGACGGCCGCGTGGGTGCCTCCCACGCGGGCAAGGCGGAGCACATGGTCCGGCATCTGGCCGCGATGGAGCACGTTCCGCCGGAGCGGATCGTGGTCGTCGGCGACGCGGCGGACGACGCGCTCGCGGCGGCGCATGTGGGGGCGAAGGCGGTGCTGTACACCGGGGGCTCGCACAGCAGGGCGAGCCTGCGGGCGGCGGGCGTGCCGGTCGTCGACAGCCTCGCGGAGGCGGTCGAGGTCGCCGAGGAACTGGTGGGGTAGCCGCGGGGCCCTCGGGCCCTCCCTCCGGTCCTCGGGCCCTCCCTCCGGCCGTCCGGTCCTCGGGCCCTCCCTCCGACCGTCCGTCCTCGGGTCCTTCTCCGGCAGTCCATGCGACGACCTCGCCGACCTCTAGGGCGATCGCACCGGCCCGTACCGCCGCACCCCCTCGCGCGGCCACGTGGGCGCAGCCCCGCGCACACTCCCACCCGGGACCCGCGTCCGATCGGACGCGGGCCCGGGCAGACGCGGGCCCTGGGAGGTGCCGGCACGGGACCCGGCCCGGTGGCGCGACAGAGCACCCGGGCCGTCCCGCGATCCGGGGCCCGTGCACGGTGACGCGATGCACACAAGGACGCGATGCCCACAAGGCGGAGAGTCGTCCTGCCGGGCGCGGTCGGGATACCGGGCGCGTTCGGGCGGTTCGGCCATGTGGCGAGGCGCCGCGGCTGTCGTCGTGTGCCCGCCGGGACGGCTCTCAGCCCAGGGGCGCCTTCGCCCGCAGCACCTGGAGGAACTCGCGCATCCAGGCCGGGTGGTCGGGCCAGGCCCGGGAGGAGACCAGGGTGCCGTCCACGACGGCCTCGGTGTCCTGGAAGGAAGCACCGGCGGCCTGCATGTCGAGTTCCAGCGCCGGGTAGGCGGTCACCCTGCGGCCCGTGAGGCTGCCCGTGGCCGCCGTCAGCAGCGGGCCGTGGCAGATCTGCGCCACGGGCTTGTCCGCGTCGAAGAAGGACTTGAGGATCTTGCGGAGCTCCGGGTCGTTGCGGAGGTACTCGGGAGCCCGCCCGCCCGGGATGACGATCGCGGCGTAGTCTCCCGGGTCGACCTCCGAGAACGCCAGGTCGGCCGGCCAGGTGTAGCCGGGCTTCTCGGTGTACGTGTCGAAACCGGGTTCGAAGTCGTGGACGACGAACTGGAGCTTCTTGCGCGCGGGGGCCGCGACGTGGACCTCGTAGCCCTCCTCGCGCAGCCGCTGGTACGGGTAGAGGACCTCCAGGGACTCGGCTGCGTCGCCGGTGACGATCAGGATCTTCACGCTCATGGCTACTGCTCCCTGTATGGATTTGTCGGCCTTGGGCCCTTCAAGGGTCAACCTGCCCCGCGCACGCCGGTTTGCCAAGAGGCCACGTGTCGCTGTCCAGAGTGTCAAACTTCCGGCCCCGCTTTTGTACACATACGGCTCATGACGGGTCAGGGGTGGGGGGCGATAGCCTTGGACGCGTGATCAGCGCGATACGCCGAGGGGGCAGCGAAGCCCCCTGGAGGCACCGCCCAGCGGCAGCTGGGGGACCGCGCCCGGTGCGCCACAGCGGCCGGGTGCGAGCTGATCTTCCCCGCGGACCCGAGTTCGTTCGGGGTCCGCGTGGTCACCTCCCGGGCCCGACGCCCACATCGACCGACCACGGTCCGGACATCTCTCATCCCGGCACAGCGCCGACACCGAGCGGAGACCCCGCGTCACGGCGTCGTGCCTTCTTTTCCACCTACGTCACGCAACGGCGCGCGACAGGAGCCAGAGGACATGCAGACCAAGCTGGACGAAGCCAAGGCCGAGCTGCTCGAGAGGGCGGCCCGGGTAGCTGAGCACAGCCCGGGCGGGGGGCAACTTCCGACTGGGTCCGACAGCGGGGAGCGCCCTGACCGGGACCACATCCTCGCGTTCCTCCAGCGCTACTACCTGCACACCGCACCCGAGGACCTCACCGACCGCGACCCCGTCGACGTCTTCGGAGCGGCCGTCTCGCACTACCGCCTCGCGGAGAACCGTCCGCAGGGCACCGCCAACGTCCGGGTGCACACCCCGACCGTCGAGGAGAACGGCTGGACCTCCAGCCACTCGGTCGTCGAGGTCGTCACCGACGACATGCCCTTCCTCGTCGACTCGGTCACCAACGAGCTGTCCCGCCAGAGCCGCGGCATCCATGTGGTGATCCACCCGCAGGTCGTGGTCCGCCGCGATGTCACCGGGAAGATGATCGAGGTCCTCAGCGGCGAGCCGAACGGCGCCGCACTGCCGCACGACGCGCTCGTCGAGTCCTGGATCCACGTCGAGATCGACCGGGAGACCGACCGGGCCGACCTGAAGCAGATCACCGCCGACCTGCTGCGTGTCCTGTCCGACGTCCGTGAGGCCGTCGAGGACTGGGAGAAGATGCGCGAGGCGGCGCTGCGGATCTCCGAGGAGCTGCCGCAGGAGCCCATTCCGGACGATCTGCGCGAGGAGGAGGTCGACGAGGCACGCGAGCTGCTGCGCTGGCTCTCCGACGACCACTTCACGTTCCTGGGCTACCGCGAGTACAACCTGGTGGACGGCGACGCGCTGTCCGCCGTCCCCGGCACCGGCCTCGGCATCCTCCGCTCCGACCCGCACCACACCGGCGACGACGCCCACGGCCACCCCGTGAGTCCCTCGTTCAACCGGCTCCCCGCCGACGCCCGGGCCAAGGCCCGCGAGCACAAGCTGCTGATCCTGACCAAGGCCAACAGCCGGGCCACCGTGCACCGACCCAGCTACCTCGACTACGTCGGCGTGAAGAAGTTCGACGCCGAGGGCAACGTCATCGGCGAGCGCCGCTTCCTCGGGCTGTTCTCGTCGGCCGCGTACACCGAGTCCGTGCGCCGGGTCCCGGTCATCCGTCGCAAGGTGACCGAGGTCCTCGACGGCGCCGGCTTCTCCCCGCACAGCCACGACGGCCGCGACCTGCTGCAGATCCTGGAGACGTACCCGCGCGACGAGCTGTTCCAGACGCCCGTAGACGAGCTTCGCTCCATCGTGACCTCCGTCCTGTACCTGCAGGAGCGCCGCCGGCTGCGGCTGTACCTGCGCCAGGAGGAGTACGGCCGCTACTACTCGGCCCTGGTCTACCTGCCGCGCGACCGTTTCAACACCACCGTCCGCGAGCGGCTGACCGGGATCCTGAAGGAGGATCTCGGCGGCACCAGCGTCGACTTCACCCTGATGAGCACCGAGTCGGTGCTCACCCGGCTCCACTTCGTCGTCCGCGTCCCGTCCGGCACCGAGCTGACCCACCTCACCGACGCCGACAGGGAGCGGCTGGAGGCCCGGCTGGCCGAGGCCGCCCGCTCCTGGGCCGACGGCTTCACCGAGGCGCTCAACGCCGAACTGGGCGAGGAGCGAGCCGCCGAGCTGGCGCGCAAGTACGCCAGCGCCTTCCCCGAGGGCTACAAGGCAGACCACTCGCCGCGCGCCGCCGTCGCCGACCTGGTGCACCTGGAGCAGCTCACCCGGTCCGGCAAGGACTTCTCGCTGTCCCTGTACGAGCCGGTGGGGGCCGCGCCCGGCGAGCGCCGCTTCAAGATCTACCGCTTCGGCGAGCAGGTCTCGCTGTCGTCGGTGCTGCCGGTCCTCAACCGCCTCGGCGTCGAGGTCATCGACGAGCGCCCGTACGAGCTGCGCTGCGCCGACCGCACGCACGGCTGGGTCTACGACTTCGGTCTGCGGATGCCGACGGCGCCGGGCAACGGCGGGGAGTACCTGGGCGACGACGCCCGCGAGCGGTTCCAGGACGCGTTCTCGGCCGTGTGGACCGGGGCCGCCGAGAACGACACGTTCAACTCGCTGGTGCTGCGGGCCGGGCTCACCTGGCGCGAGGCGATGGTGCTGCGCGCGTACGCCAAGTACCTGCGCCAGGCCGGGTCCACCTTCAGCCAGGACTACATGGAGGACACGCTCCTCAACAACGTCCACACCACGCGGCTGCTGATCAACCTGTTCGAGGCGCGGATGGCCCCGGACCGCCAGCGGGCCGGCACCGAGCTGACGGACGCCCTGCTGGAGGAGCTGGATGCCGCGCTGGACCAGGTCGCCTCGCTCGACGAGGACCGGATCCTGCGTTCCTTCCTCACCCTGATCAAGGCCACGCTGCGCACCAACTTCTTCCAGGAGGCGGGCGGCGGCACCTGGCACAGCTATGTGTCGATGAAGTTCGACCCGCAGGCCATCCCGGACCTGCCGGCGCCGCGTCCGGCCTACGAGATCTGGGTGTACTCGCCGCGCGTCGAGGGCGTGCACCTGCGCTACGGCAAGGTCGCCCGCGGAGGTTTGCGCTGGTCCGACCGGCGCGAGGACTTCCGCACCGAGATCCTCGGCCTGGTCAAGGCGCAGATGGTGAAGAACACCGTCATCGTGCCGGTGGGCGCCAAGGGCGGCTTCGTCGCCAAGCAGCTCCCGGACCCGTCCGTGGACCGCGAGGCGTGGCTGGCGGAGGGCATCGCCTCCTACCGCACGTTCATCTCGGCGCTGCTCGACATCACCGACAACATGGTGGGCGGCGAGGTCGTGCCGCCGCCGGACGTGGTGCGCCACGACGGTGACGACACGTATCTGGTCGTCGCGGCGGACAAGGGCACGGCGACGTTCTCCGACATCGCCAACGAGGTCGCGATCGCCTACAACTTCTGGCTCGGCGACGCCTTCGCCTCGGGCGGTTCGGCCGGCTACGACCACAAGGGCATGGGCATCACGGCCCGCGGTGCGTGGGAGTCCGTCAAACGGCACTTCCGCGAGCTCGGCCACGACACGCAGACCGAGGACTTCACCGTGGTCGGCGTCGGCGACATGTCGGGTGACGTGTTCGGCAACGGGATGCTCCTCTCGGAGCACATCCGGCTGGTCGCCGCCTTCGACCACCGCCACATCTTCATCGACCCCGACCCGGACGCGGCCGTCTCGTACGCCGAGCGCCGCCGGCTGTTCGAGCTGACCCGCTCCTCGTGGGCGGACTACGACACCGGGCTGCTGTCGCCGGGCGGTGGCATCCACCCCAGGACCGCCAAGTCGATCCCGGTCAACGCGCAGGTCCGCGAGGCCCTCGGCATCGAGCCCGGGGTCACGAAGCTGACGCCGGCCGAGCTGATGAAGGCGATCCTGCAGGCGCCGGTGGACCTGCTCTGGAACGGCGGCATCGGCACGTACGTCAAGGCGTCCGGCGAGTCCAACGCCGACGTCGGCGACAAGGCGAACGACGCCATCCGCGTCAACGGGGAGGACCTGCGGGTCAAGGTCGTCGGCGAGGGCGGCAACCTGGGCCTGACCCAGCTGGGCCGTATCGAGTTCGCACGCGGCGGCGGCCGGGTCAACACCGACGCCATCGACAACAGCGCCGGCGTGGACACCTCCGACCACGAGGTGAACATCAAGATCCTGCTGAACGGCCTCGTCGCCGAGGGCGACATGACCGTGAAGCAGCGCAACAAGCTGCTCGCCGAGATGACCGACGAGGTCGGCGGGCTGGTGCTGCGCAACAACTACGCGCAGAACGTGGCCCTGGCCAACGCCGTCGCCCAGTCGCCGAGCCTGCTCCACGCCCACCAGCGCTTCATGCGCAGGCTGGGCCGGGAGGGCGCGCTGGACCGGGCGCTGGAGTTCCTGCCGAACGACCGGCAGATCCGCGAGCTGCTCAACAACCGGCACGGCCTGTCGCAGCCCGAGCTCGCCGTTCTGCTCGCCTACACCAAGATCACGGTGGCGGAGGAGCTGATCGGCACCTCGCTGCCGGACGACCCGTATCTGCGGGGTCTGCTGCACGCGTACTTCCCCAAGCCGCTGCGGGAGCAGTTCCCCGAGTCGGTCGACGGCCACGCGCTGCGCCGCGAGATCGTCACGACGGTCCTGGTCAACGACACCGTGAACACGGGCGGTTCCACCTTCCTGCACCGGCTGCGCGAGGAGACCGGGGCGTCGGTCGAGGAGATCGTCCGGGCGCAGACCGCGGCCCGCGCGATCTTCGGTCTCGGAGAGGTGTGGGACGCCGTGGAGGCGCTGGACACCAAGGTCGCCGCCGACGTCCAGACCCGGATGCGGCTGCACTCGCGCCGTCTCGTCGAGCGCGGCACCCGCTGGCTGCTCGGCAACCGGCCGCAGCCGCTGGAGCTGACGGAGACGATCGAGTTCTTCGCGTCCCGTGTCGAGCAGGTCTGGGCCGAGCTGCCGAAGATGCTCGGCGGAGCCGACCTGGAGTGGTACGAGGGGCTGCTGGAGGAGTTCACGGCCGCCGGTGTTCCGGAGGAACTGGCCACGCGGGTCGCCGGATTCTCCTCCGCCTTCCCGACGCTCGACATCGTGGCCATCGCCGATCGCACGGGCAAGGATCCGCTCGCCGTCGCCGAGGTCTACTACGACCTGGCCGACCGGCTGCGGATCACCGAGCTGATGGACCGGATCATCGAGCTGCCGCGGGCCGACCGCTGGCAGTCCATGGCCCGTGCCTCCATCCGCGAGGACCTGTACGCCGCGCACGCCGCGCTCACCGCCGACGTGCTCGCCGTGGGCAACGGGGCCTCGACGCCGGAGCAGCGCTTCAAGGCGTGGGAGGAGAAGAACGCGTCGATCCTGGGCCGTGCCCGGATGACGCTGGAGGAGATCCAGGGATCGGACACCTTCGACCTGGCGAACCTCTCGGTCGCCATGCGCACGATGCGGCAGCTGCTGCGCACGCCCAGCTGACCGGCTTCGCCGCAAGGGTGAAGGGGGCGTCCACCGCTGTGCGTCGTGGTGGGCGCCCCCTTCCGTGTCACACCGCTCTCGGCCCACGGCCTGCGGGCGGAGAGCACCGCGGGGGCGAGGAGCAGGCCGTGGCGGACGAGGACTGTCCTGCTGCCGACCGAGGTGACGTCGATGACGTCTGGTACTGCATCAAGTGACGTCGATGACGTCCGGTACAGCATCGAGTGACGTCGATGACGTCCGGTACAGCATCGAGTGACGTCGATGACGTCCCGCTACGGCACCGGGTGTGCGGGCGGGTCGTCATCGGCCCGCACTCCGGTCTGTTTCGTGGAGATCGCTGGGATTTGCCGGGATTCCCGGCTACTTCTTCTTGGTGAAGGCCTCGTACGCCGCGACGACCTCCTTCGCCGGGCCGTCCATCCGCAGCGTCCCGGACTCCAGCCACAGCGCCCGGTCGCAGGTGGCGGTGATCGCGGAGTTGCTGTGGCTGACGAGGAAGACCGTGCCGGCCTCCTCGCGCAGCTCGGCGATCCGCCTCTGGCTGCGTCGCTGGAATCCGGCGTCGCCCGTGGCCAGCGCCTCGTCGATCAGCAGCACGTCATGGCTCTTGGCTGCGGCGATGGAGAAGCGCAGCCGGGCGCTCATGCCCGAGGAGTACGTGCGCATCGGCAGTGAGATGAAGTCGCCCTTGTCGTTGATCCCCGAGAAGTCCACGATCTCGTCGTAGCGGGCCTGGACCTCGTCGCGCGTCATGCCCATCGCGAGGCCGCCGAGGACGACGTTGCGCTCACCTGTCAGATCGCCCATCAGGGCCGCGTTGACCCCGAGAAGCGACGGCTGGCCGTGGGTGTAGATCCGCCCCCGGGCCGTGGGCAGCAGACCGGCGATCGCCTTCAGCAGGGTGGACTTGCCCGAGCCGTTGGAGCCGATCAGCCCGATCGCCTCGCCCTTGTGGGCGGCGAAGCTGACGCCCTTGACGGCGTGGACCTCGCGGCCGCCGTCCCGACGGGGGCGGCGGGAGAGGATCCGGCTCAGTGCGGCGGTGGCGGCGCCGCGGCCGGTCTTCGCGCCGTTGACCTTGTACGTGATGTGGACGTCGTCCACGACGACGGTCGGGGTTCTGCCGGTCCGGGTGCCCCCGGCCGGGGTGGTGTCCGCCGGTTCCGCCGGCCGGTCGATCGTTGCGTCAGCCACGGCCGTACTGCTCCTCCGCCTTCCAGAAGTACACGAAGCCGCCCACTCCGAGGAGTACGGCCCAGCCGAGGGCGAGTGCCCAGACGTGTGGCGGCAACTGGGCCTTGGTGTAGCTGTCGATGAGCGCGAAGCGCACGAGGTCGATGTAGACGGCCGCGGGGTTGCACCGCAGGGCCAGGACAACCGCCCCGGGCAGTTCCATGTGCTTGAGGACCACGGGGATGCTCCACATCACGCCGGACACGTACATCCAGGTGCGCAGCAGGAACGGCATCAACTGGGCGATGTCCGGGGTGCGGGCCGCGAGCCGGGCGACGACCATCGCGACGCCGGTGCTGAAGACGGCCTGGAGCGCGAGGGCGGGCACGGCCAGCAGCCAGGAGAACGTCGGGAACTCGCCGAAGCACATCAGGATCACGGCCAGGGCGCCCATGGAGAACATCAGCTGCTGGAGCTGTTGCAGGGCGAGCCCTATGGGGAGTGCGGCGCGGGGGAAGTGCAGGGCCCGGACGAGGCCGATGTTGCCGGAGATCGCACGGGTGCCTGCGGTGATGGAGTTGGCCGTGAAGGTCCAGATGAACACGCCCGTCACCAGGAACGGCACGAAGTCCGGGACGTGCTTCCCGGTGTTCATGAGGACGCCGAAGACGAAGTAGTAGACGGTCGCGTTGAGCAGCGGGGTCATCAGCTGCCAGACCTGGCCGAGTCGCGCCTGGCTGTACTGGGCGGTGAGGCGCGCGGTGGCGAAGGCGGTGATGAAGTGCCGCCGGGACCAGAGCTGCGCGATGTACGTGCCGAGCGGCGGCCGCGCTCCGCTCACGGTCAGCCCGTGCCGGGCGGCGAGTTCGCCGAGGCTGGGGGATTCCGCCGGTGGCGCCTGTGGCGGGGTGATCGTCTGGCTGCTCACGCTGGTCACTCGCTCGCTCTCGCCGGGGTCGGAGGCAGGACACGGTCGAAACGACGACGTTGGGACGGTTCCGTATCGTCGCTACGGGCGAGACTAGGACGGTCGACGTCGCAACGCAACCGTCTCGTCGTCACGGGTATGCTCCTGGGCATGACCACGGACCCCCGCACCCGACGCCGCCCCGCGGGAGCCGCAGTGCTCCGGGAGGACGTGACCGAGGCGATCCGCGCCGCCGTCTTCGAGGAACTGGCCACGGTCGGCTTCGCCCGGATGTCGATCGAGGGCATCGCCCGCCGGGCGGGCGTCGGCAAGACCGCCGTCTACCGGCGCTGGAAGTCCAAGCTCTCCCTCGTACTCGACCTGGTCTCGGCCTTCGCCGCGCAGGGCCTCCCCGCTCCGGCCACCGGCTCGCTGTACGGGGACGTCCGTGCGCTTCTCGAGGTGGCCTCGCACGCGTTGCGCCACCCCGTCGCCTCCCAGGTCATCCCCGACCTGCTGGTCGAGGCGGCCCGCAACCCGGAGATCGCCGACACCGTCAGGGCGGCCCTGTTCGACAGCCGGCAGGGCGTCGCCGCGGTCGTCGTCCGGGACGCGGTCGCCAGGGGCGAGCTTCCGGAGACGGCCGACACCGACCACGCCCTGGACCTGATCCTCGGCCCGCTCTACTGGCGGCTCGTGGTCCTGCGCGGCGATCTGCCCGAGGGGTACCTGGACGATCTGGCCGCATCGGTGGTCGCGGCGCTCACCCACGACTGACGCGCGGGCGCGGGTTCGGCGCCCGAGGAGTCGGCCGGTCCGGCGTGTCGGGTACGGCCCGCCGCCGTGGCCGGCTAGCGCACCGTCGGACTGGTGCGCACGGCGCGCCCCGACGGCGATCCGGCCGCCCACGGTCCGGCGTGTCGGGTACGGCCCGCCGCCGTGGCCGGCTCGGCGCACCGTCGGACTGGTGGGCACGGCGCGCCCCGACGGCGATCCGGCCGCCCGGTGCGCCCGCCCCCGCACCCGCGGCACCCGCGGGGCGGGTACCGCGCCCGCCGGTGGTGCGCAGGCGCCGCCTCGGCTGTGCGGTGCCCGACCGCGCGCCCGGCTCGGCGTCTGCGGGGAGCTCGGGTACATCACCCCGCCGCGCGCCGGAGCATGCGCTCGACCGGGTGGGTGATCGGCCCCGCGGCGCGTAGCCCCCGCCGGGAGAGGGTCGTTGCTGTGGCGGCGGGCGCGGAGTGCCCGCGCGTGTGGAGGACGCGCCATGAACTCATCGAGCAACGCCGGTATCCCGGCCGTTCCCGAGGACCCGGACGGTACGGACGCCCTTGACGTCACCGTCGTCGTCGCGGTCCGCGAGGAAGGCTGCGGGGGTGTCGGCCGGAGTCTGGACTCCCTCGCGGGCCAGACCATCGGGGCGACCCGGATCGAGGTACTGGTCGCGGAAGGGGCGCGGCGCCCCCCGGACGGTGGGGCGCTGCCGTCGCCGGCGGGGGGCGGACCCGGCTCGCAGGCGGACGGTGCGCATTGTCCGCCGGCGGCAGGGCCGCCGCGGGACGCACCGGCGGCTCCGTCCTCGTCGTGGCCGTCGGCATCATGGCCGTCGGCCTCGGCCTCGGCGTCGGCGTACGACGTAGGGCCGAGGCCGTACGGCGGTCGGCTCCGGGCGCCCTCCGACGCCACCCGGTCCCGGTCGCTGACGGAACCCCTCACCGTCGAGCGCACCGGAACCCTCAACCAGGCCCTGGCGTGCGCACGCGGGCGATATCTGTTCTTCCTCGACGCGGGTGACATCCTCGGCCGGGAGGCCCTCTCCCGGCTGGTCGACGCGGCCGACGGCCACGGAGCCGACGTCGTCTGCGCCAGGACGGCGGCCTCGGGCGCGTGCGTCTTCGCCCGTACCCGTCACCGCGTCCCCCTCGACGAACCCGGGCTGCCGTGGGAGCTGTCCGTCGCCAAGTTGTTCCGCCGTGAGCCGCTGCTGCGTCACGGGCTGCGGTTCGCCGACGACGTGCCGGCCGCTCTGGGCGAGCAGGCCTTCACCCTCGAAGCGCTCTTCCGGTCGCGCGGTGTCGCCGTGCTGGCCGACTACGACTTCCGCTTCGCCGGTCTCCCGGGCCCGCGCACCGGCCGTCGCCCCGGCCCCGAGGGCCGCGACTCCCGGGCGGCCCTGACCGCCGCCGCCGGGGAGCCCGGCGGACTTGAGGACCTGCTGCGCGGGACGGCCGCGGCGATGGCGGTCACGGCGCGCTTCACCGGGCCCGGCCCCCTCGGCGACGGCTTCCACCTGCGGCACTTCGCCCACGAGGGCGACGTACTGACCGGCTCCGCCTTTCTCAGGGCGCCGGAAGCCGTGCGCCGCCGGGTGTTCGCCGGGGTCCGCCGGCTGGTCGCCGACCACCTCGGGGACGCCGTACTGGCCGGGCTGCGGCCGGGGCTCAGGCTCCGGCTCTCGTACGTGCGCGCCGGTGACGAGGCCGGGCTGGTCTCGGTGCTCCGCTACGAGGCCGCGCACGGCGTACCGCCCCTGCGTACCGACCTCGTCTCCGCGGACTGGCGGCGTACCGGCACCGCAAGTCACACGCTCGTCGTCACCGCCCGTACTCCGCTGCCGCACCTCGGGGCCCTCGGCGTGCGCCCGGTCCGGCTCACCGGCAGCCCGGAGGCCGGCCGCGTCCTGCTGCGGCCGGCCTCCGACGGAGCGGGCACGGACATCGAGGTGCGGATCCCCGCCGAGGCCTTCCCCCCTGGCCGCACCCGGATCGGGCTGAGCACGGTGCTGCCGGGGACCGGGCACACGGCGGCCGTGGCGCCCGGAACCGTGGCCCGACAGGCCCACGGTCTGCGGGGGCTGCGTCCGTACCGGATGGATGTGTGCCCCGACGGCGCCGACGGACTCGTGGTCGCCGTGGCCCCCGTCGGGCCGCGCCGCGCGGGACGCTCCCGGGGGGCGCCCTTCCGTCTCGTCGGCGGGTCTCCCGGGCCCGCGCGGTACTCCTGACGCCTCCGGGTGCCGGGGCTCCGCCGCGCCGGCCGCTCCCGCCCCCCGGTTTCCGTTCCGGACGCGCGGACGCGCGGACGCGCGGGGGCTCGGAAGCCCGGAAGCGATACGGACGCCCGGGAGGCGGCGCGGTGGCCCTGCGCCGGGAGGCGCCGGCCACGATCGCCCCCGCACCCGTTCCCGGCTACGCGCGCCGGCGGAAGGTCCGCACCAGCGCGCGGGTCAGCAGCGGTGGCAGCAGGTCGCGGACGAGCCTGCGGGCTCGCGGCGACCCGGTCCGGGGGCGCGGCGAAGCGGGAGCCGGGCTCGCAGCCGGGGCGGGCGCCGTCCGGTCGGCCCCCGCCGCTTCGCTGACCGGCTCCGCCCGGTGGCGCGAGCGCGGATGCTCCGGGACCTCGGCCCTGCGGCCGTCGATGCGGACCAGCGGGGCGCCGGCGACCTCCTCGACCCCGTGCCACAGGTCGGTACGGGTCTCCAGCCAGCCGAGCAGTTCCGCGCGCACCTGCGTGGGGTCTCCCCAGGTGCCGTACAGCTTGGTCCCGGTGATGCACAGCGGTGTGAGCCCGGCGGTCGCCACCGCACCCCAGACGGCGGCGGCGACCCCGGGGCAGTGCTCGGCCCGGAAGTCGTCGAAGACGACGACGCCCTCGGAGGTGAGGAGCCGTTCGGCGGCCCGGATGTCGCCGTGGACGTGCTCGTACAGGTGTGAGGCGTCGATGTGGACGAATCGGCAGCTGGCCGCGCGGACCCGGGAGGTGATCACCGAGGTCGGTGCCTGGACGAGGCGCGGCAGCTCGTCGTGGAAGGACAGGTAGTTGGCCTCGAAGGCGCGACGGGTGAGCGTGGCGTACGAGCGGTCCATCTCGGCGCTGTTGGACGCGTCCGGCGCCGGCGAGTCCCAGAGGTCGCAGACCGTGAACTCCTCGCCGGGTCGCAGGTACGAGCCGATGAAGATCGCGCTCTTGCCCAGGTAGGCCCCGAGCTCCAGCAGATCGCCCGCGTGCCCGTGGTCCCGCTGACGGCCCAGGAACCAGTCGAACAGCAGCTGGTCGACCGGCCGGAACCATCCCTTCACGTCGTCGAGCCGGGCAGGCCGGGGCAGTTCGTCCCCGGTGGGCGTCGTGGACCGGTCGGGGAACTGCACCTGTGCGCTCGTCTGGGACATGAATGTCTTCTCTCTCGGAACGACGAAGGCTGCCACCCCGGTCCTAGTGCCCGAAGGTGTCGGGGCGTTGGCCGGCAGATGTTGAACGGGTGGGGCGCGGATGTGGTGCGGGCGGCTCACGCACTTGGGCCCGCACACCCGGTCGATACGGCGACCGTGCGTACGGGCCCGTGGCGGTGGATCCCGTTGTGTGCCGTTCTGTGCCATCCGGGTGCGGTCACTTCACCGCGCCCGCCATCACCCCCGAGACGAACTGGCGCTGGAAGGCGAAGAACACCGCGAGCGGAATGAGCATCGAGACGAACGCCCCCGGCGCCAGGACGTCGATGTTGTTGCCGAACTGCCGTACCTGCTGCTGGAGCGCCACCGTGATCGGCGGCGACTCGGAGTCGGCGAAGATCAGCGCGACCAGCATGTCGTTCCACACCCAGAGGAACTGGAAGATGCCCAGTGACGCGATCGCCGGCCCGCCGAGCGGCAGGACGACCCGGGTGAACAGCCGGATCTCGCCGGCGCCGTCCAGCCGCGCCGCCTCCAGCAGCTCCCTGGGGATCTCCGCGAAGAAGTTCCTCAGCAGGAAGATCGCGAACGGCAGTCCGAAGGCGACGTGGAAGAGCACCACGCCCGTCGTCGTCTCGAAGATGCCGATCGTGCCGAACAGCTTCGACACGGGCACGAGCGCCACCTGCACCGGCACGACGAGGAGTCCCACGACGGCGAGGAACCACCAGTCCCGGCCCGGGAAGTCCATCCAGGCGAACGCGTAACCGGCGAGCGCCCCGATCACCACCACCAGCACCGTCGCGGGCACGGTGATCGTGATCGTGGAGAGCAGCGAGTCGGTGATCGTCTCGTTCCGCAGCAGCCGCGCGTAGTTCTCGGTGGTCAGCTGCGTCGGCGCCGTGAACACCTCCCACCAGCCGCTCGCGCTGATGTCGGCGGGCGAACGCAGCGAGGAGAGCAGCAGCCCCACGGTCGGCAGCAGCCAGAACAGACCCACCAGGACCAGGACGACCCGCAGCACCCCGCCACCCGTGCGGGCCGCGATGCGGGAGGCGAGCGACGGCCCGGGCCGGACGGTGCCCACAGGGGCGGCGGGGCCCGCGGAGGGGCCGGCGGTGACGGAGGTGCCCGCCTCGTCGGTGCTCATCGGCGCGTCTCCCTTCGGATCCGGCGGATGTTGAAGGCCATCACGGGGATCACCAGCAGCAGGAGCAGTACGGCGATGGCGCTGCCGACGCCCAGGTGTGCGTCCGTGCCGAACGACGAGCGGTACAGCTGGAGGGCCAGTACGTTGGCGTCGTCCTGCGCGGAGCCGGGCGCGATGATGAACACCAGGTCGAAGATCTTCAGCACGTTGATCATCAAAGTGACCAGGACGACGGCCAGGACCGGTGCGAGCAGTGGGACGGTCACCCGCCGGAAGACCTGCCACTCGTTGGCGCCGTCGACCCGTGCCGCCTCCAGGAGTTCACGCGGCACCGCGGCCAGCCCCGCGGCGATCAGCACCATGGCGAAGCCCGCCCACATCCAGAGGTAGCTGCCGATGATGGCCGGGGTGACGAGGGAGGGGCCCAGCCAGTCCACGCCGTTGTAGGGCTCCCGGAAGTTGCTCCCGGGCAGCCGGAGGACCGCGCCGTCCGCCTCCTTCGGCAGCGAGAACGTACCGTCGGCCGCCGCGGTGGTGGTGGCGACGACCCTGCCGTCCCTGACCGCCTCGATCGCGATGCCCTTCAGGCCCGGTTCCCCGGCGTCGACGGCGTCCACCGTGCCGCCGCCGCCCCGGGTGAAGTCGAGCCAGGCGGTGCCGGTGATCCGGCCGTCGGCCGCGGCCGGCGCCGTCCTCGCGGGCCGGGCGTCGGACGGCATCCTGTCGGCCGGGACACCGACCAGTGGCAACCGCACCGGACTGCCCGCGCGGACCGGCTGCTCGGTGACGAACGCCCCGCCCCCGGCGGGCTTCAGCGCATGATCGGGTCTCGGGCGGGCCTTGGGGAAGCTCGCCGACTCGGCGAAGGTGTCGTGCACGCCCACCCACACCGCGTTGGCGACACCGCGCTCCGGGTCCTGCTCGTACACCAGCCGGAAGATGATGCCCGCGGCGAGCATCGAGATCGCCATCGGCATGAAGACGACCAGTTTGAACGCCGTGCCCCAGCGGACCCGTTCGGTCAGCACCGCGAACATCAGACCGAGGGCCGTCGCCACGGTCGGCGCCGCGACCACCCAGATCGCGTTGTTCTTGACGGCGGTGAGGATGGTGTCGTCGGTGAAGATCTCGACGTAGTTGCCGAGGCCGGCGAAGCCGTCGCCGGACCGGTCGAAGAAGGACCGGTACGCCGAGTACCCGATCGGGTAGACCACGAGCGCGCCGAGCAGCACCAGCGCGGGCAGCAGGAAGCCGGCCGCGACGAGACCCCTGGTGCCGGTCACGCTCCTGCGCACGCCGCCCCCGGCGGCGGAGGGCACGGCGGAGCCCGCCGCCTTGCCGGGGGACGTCTCGGGGGACGTCATCGCGGCGTCAGTTCCCGTAAGCCTTGGCGGCGTCGGCCTCCAGCCGCGCCTGCGTACCGGCGACGTCCTTCGGGTTCTTCAGGAAGTCCTGGAGCGCCTTCCACTCGCCCTTGCCGGGTGTTCCGCCGAACGACTGCGGCATCTGGTCCGACATGTCGAAGCGGAAGTCGTCCCCGGCGGCGATGAGCGCCTTGGCGATGTCCCGCTGCACGTCGTTCGGGTACTCGGCGACGTCCAGCGACTTGTTCGGCGAGATGAAGCCGCCGGTCCCGGCCCAGATCCGCGCCGCGTCGGGGGAGGCCAGGAACGTCAGCAGCGCCTGGGCGCCCTTGGTGTCCTTCAGCGCCACCGCCGCGTCCCCGCCGGTCACCACGGGGGCCCGGTCGCCGACCGCCGGGAACGGGAACACCTTGGCGTCCGTACCGATCTTCGCGTCGGTCTGCGCGATGTTGACGGTCACGAAGTCGCCCTCGAAGACCATGGCGCCCTTGGGCTGGTCGCCGCCGGTGAAGGTCTGCGTCACCGACTTGGGGAACTCCGTCTGCAGCGCGCCGTTCGCCCCGCCCGCGATCAGCTCCGGCTTGCCGAACAGCTCGCCGAGCGTCGTCAGGGCCTGTGCGACGGACGGGTCCGTCCATTTGATCTCGTGCCTGGCCAGCTGGTCGTACTTCTCCGGACCGGCCTGCGAGAGGTACACGTTCTCGAACCAGTCGGTGAGCGTCCAGCCGTCCGCACCGCCGATCGAGACCGGGGTGACGCCGGACGCGGAGATGGTCTCCGCCGTCGTCAGGAAGTCCTTCCAGGTCTTCGGCACCGACGCGCCGGCGTTCTCGAAGACCGCGTTGTTGTACCAGACCAGCGACTTGTTGGCGGCCTTGAAGTACACGCCGTACGGAGTGCCGTCGACCGAGCCGAGGTCCTGCCAGCCCTTGGCGTAGTTCTTGGCCAGTTCGGCCTTGGCCTCGGGGCCCAGGGGCTTGGCCCACTTCTGGTCGACGGCCTGCTTGACGGCCCCGACCTGGGGCAGCATCGCGACATCCGGCGGGCTGCCGCCGGCGATCTTCGTGCCGAGGAAGTTCACGATCGGGTCCTGCGCGGGCACGAAGGTGACCGTCGCCCCGGTGCGTTTCTCGAACTCGTCGAGGACTTTGGTGAAGTTCTCCTGCTCCGGACCCGTCCAGACCGCCGCCACCTCGACCTTCTGGCCGTCCAGCCTCGGCAGCTCGACGGTCGCCGAGGACTCGGAGCCCGGGGTCGCGTCCGCGCCCCCGTCACCGTCCTCGCCGCCCCCGCCGCAGCCGGCCAGGGTGAGTGCGCCCAGTGCGGCCAGGGCCACCACGGCGGAGCTGCGAGTCGTCCGAGCCGTACGAGCTGTGCGAGTTGTGCGCATCACTGCCCCGTCTCTCCCGCGCCTGCGAAGGGGCGCAGCTGTGACGCAGGCCACGCCCGTTCCGTCCGTGCGCTCAGGTCTACGCCCGGGGGAGGGGTGAGGCAATACCGCCTTCGCCGTCAACTGGGTGATCGTGATGGGCTCGTGACGTGCTGTCAAAGCCCCTGCGGTGCACCGTGCCCCACCCGCCCCGGCCCCGGTGTCAGGAGCGGGCGGGTGTCAGCGGCGGGACCGGAGCGGCGTCGACGGAGCGGGCCGCACGGTCCAGGGCGCTGGCGAGCAGGGCCAGGTCCGTGGGGCCGTTGCCCAGCTCGCGAACGGGCCTGCGGGCCGGCGGGTCGCCCATCCGCTCCCAGGCCAGCTCGACGACCGTGGGCCGCAGGGTCGCCGTCCGCGGGATACGGCCCGTCACACGACCGCTCTGGAACGGCGTCACCCGTCCGTCCGGGTGTCCGAGCCTGCCGCGCCCGGGTGCGGGGTCGTCCGGGCCGGGCGCCGCGGGCGGCGTGTCCAGCACCACCCTCAGCCGGGTGCTGCGGGCGAGCTCCGTGTCCGCCGTGCGGTCGGGGCGTGCGGACGTCGCGACCAGATGGACTCCGAGGCGCTGCCCGTCGCGGGCCACCGCCTCCAGCGCCCTGACGACGGAGCCCGCCGCGGGGCGGCCCGGACTGCCGAGCGCGGGGGCGACGAGGGCGTCGTAGTCGTCGACGAGCACGACGAGGCGGGGCAGCGGCCGGGGTGCCCCCGCGCCTGTGGCGTCCGTCCTCGCCCGGCTGCCCGCCGGGCGGAGTCTGAGCGTGCCGCTGGGCGGCGGGTCCACGTCGCCGTGCGCGTCGGCCCGGGGCTCGGACCGGCTCTCCGGGCGGGACTCCGCGGCGCTGGGCGGGCGCTGGCCGACCAGCCGCCCGGAGACCTCGCGGAGCCTGTGCCACTCCTCGAACGCCTCCCGGCCCAGCAGCTCCGCCCGCCGCTTGAGCTCCGCGCCGAGCGCCTGGGCGAACTCACGCATCCGCAGGGGATCAGAGGCGACCAGGTGCTCGGTGACGTGGGGGAGGTCGGTCAGCGCCGCCAGGCCCTCACCGCGCTCGCCTCCCGCGCCGTCCACGAGCAGCAGCCCGAGCCGGTCCGGACGGCCGCCGGCCGCCAGCGAGGCCGCGATCGCCCGGAGCAGTTCCGTACGGCCGCTGCCCGCGGGCCCCTCGATGATCAGGTGCGGGTCCTCCGAGGTGAGGTCGACGGCGACCGGTCCCCCGGGGCCGGCGCCCAGTACGGCCGTACCGGCGGTGGCCGACGCCCAGCGGGCCATCAGCGAGGCCGGGGTGGCCCGGGCGAGGCCCAGCTCGTCCAGCAGCCGCGCCGACTGCGGCAGCGGGGCCGCCGACGCCCGGCCGTGCGCCGGGGCCTCCCCTTCGGCCAGCAGCGGCGCCAGGGCACGGCCGAACCGCTCGGCCCACGCCGCCGAGACCGCGTCCACCGCCGCGACCGTGCCGTGGCCCGCCGGATGCCCCCCGGCCGTGCGCAGCAGTCGCAGCGCCGTCGCGACATCGCCGCTGAGCAGCCCCACGGCGCCGCACTCCCGGAAGGCCGGCGACACCGCGCCGGCCTCCTCGTAGGTCGCCGCCACCGGGGAGAGCGGTGAGGCGGGCGGGGTCTCGGCGAGGCAGACGAGATGGATGCCGGCGGCCGCGCCGCCCCCGGCGAGGCGTGCCGTGGTCTCACGCAGCGCGGCGGAACCGGGGTCGCCGTCGAGCACGACGAGGGTGCGCGGCCCCGTGTGACGCGCCGCCGCCTGCTCCACCGCCCGGCGGTCCGCGCTCGGCCAGCCGGGACCGAGCGGCCCGTCGTCCAGCCGCCGGGTCAGCTCGGCGGTCCTGGCGGTGGCCTGGTCGCGGTCGTAGGCGAGCAGCAGCCGGCAGTCCTGGCCGTGGCCCGGCCGCAGATGCGGCAGCCAGCCGAGCCAGCTCCACGCCTTTCTGCGCTCCTCCAGCGGTCTGGCGCGATCGGTGCTGATCAGCACGATCTCCAGTTGGGCGGGCGAGTGGAGCGCGGCGGCCTGGGCGACGACGGAACGGGCGAGCCCCAGGAGCCGGGCGCGCGGCCCGGCGAGCCCCAGTGACCCCGCCTCGCGCAGGCCGACGGTGACGGGCACGGCGGGGGTGTCGGCGCGGTCGGCGGTGCCGAGGCGGACTACGAGCGTCTCGGGGTGGCCCGCGTCGCGCTCCCACAGGCGCGGTCCCGGGCCGAGGGCGGTCAGCAGCACTGCGGCGGGATCGGGCCAGATCTCGGCGGTGGGCTCCGCGGAGGGGGACGGGCCCCCGCCGCCGCCCGCCTCCCCGGAACCGGGCTCGTCCCGGGACCCGGCGAGCCGTCGGGCCCAGGCGCCTATCCCGCGTCTGCGCCGCCCGCCGCGCTCGGCGTCCGGGCCCTGGCGGCCCCCGGCGGCCCCGAGGCCGTCCGCGACTCCCGTGCCGTGGGTGGTGGCGCCGTCGGCGGCGGGCGACCCGCCGGGGGAGCCGCCGCCCGTCCGGACGCCGCGAGGCCCCCGGCCGGACGCGTCCTCCCCGCCGTACGGGGCCCGGTCGCCGGGGGCGTCCGCGTTCCGGGGGTCGTGCGTCGGGTCCGCGCCGGGTGCCGTGCCGTGTGCGGGGCCTGCCGCGGCGGTGTCTCGGGTGTCTGTTGGGTGTCCGCCGTGTCCCGTCCGGTCCCCGCCGTACGGGATACGGCCGCCGGCGCCCGGGCCGCCGCTTCCGGCACCGGCCCCGACGTCCGTGGCCGGGCGCCCGCCGTACGGAGGAGTGCCGGCGCCCCCGGGGCCGGGGAAGCCGGGGCCGGCGGCGCCCGGGGCCGTGTGCCCGTCCCGCGCTCCGGTGCGGCCCCGTGGGGCGTCGCCGCTGTCCGGGCCGTCCGGGCGGGTGACGCCGCTCGCGTACGCGGTGGGCGTGGCGCCCGCCGGACGGTGTCCGCCCGGCGCGGTACCGCGCGGGTCCGGGATCGCCGGTCGTCCTCCGGCATCGCCGTGATCGCCCCTGACTCCGGCCGTGGGCGCCGGCCCACGGCCGTGGAACGGGGCGTCGTCGCCCCGGAGCGAGGCCGAGGCCGTGCCGGGGCCCGCCGCCCGCTGCTCGCCCGCCTCGCGCGCCCGGGCCCAGGACGGGACCCGGTCCGCACGGTCGGAGTCCGGGGCGGGATCCGCCGCGGGGCGCCGCACCCGCAGGTGGCCCTCGCCGTCCGGTGCCGTGACGGGACGACGGTCCGCGTGGGACGGGGGGCCCGGAGCCGACGGACCGGGACCGGACGCCGTCGGACCGGAACCGGAACCCGGGGAAGCCTGGGTGGCGGAACCCGTGGAGGCCCGTGCGGCCGCCAGCCGGAGCGTGGACTCGCCGACGCGCAGCAACGCCCCGGGGCCCAGCCGTACCGGCCGCCGCCCGACCTCGGTGCCGTCCAGCGTCGTGCCGTTCGTGGAACCGAGGTCCGCGACCGTGACTCCGCCGTCCTCCGCGACCGTGACCTCGCAGTGCAGCCGCGAGACGTCCGGGTCGTCCAGCGGTACGTCCGCCTCCGCGGCGCGCCCGATCCGGATGCGGCCCTCGTGCAGCAGATGGACCCCGCCCGCGTCCGGCCCCGCGATCACATGGAGCTGCGTCCGCGCCGCCGCGCCCTCGTGGTCGGCCGCCTCGTCCTCGGCGGGCGTCTGGAGGGACAGCACCGCCCCGTCGACGAGCGGGGGCTCGCCGAGCGCGCACCGCTGGGCGTCGAGCCGCTCCCGGCCCGCGTAGAGCACGACCGTCCCGGACGACGGCGCCTCCGGCCCCGACACGGTCGCGGCCAGCGCCGAGGCGACCGCCGACAGCGCCGTGCCCGCCGGGGCCGTGACGAGCACGTCGCACGCGCGCGCGCCGCCCTGTGAGGACTGGCCGCTGCGCGGCGCGAGGACGGTCAGCCGGATCTGCATCGCCGTCAGCGGTCCCTTCTGCGCGGGGTGCCCGGCAGGGGAGCCGCCCTGTGATTCCCCCCACCCGGCAGGTCGGCACGGACGGGGGCTCTCCCGACCCCACGGCCCCGTGCTGGAGGCATCCTCGCATCCGTCACGGACAACGCGCCCGGGGCCCACCCGTAAGTGATCTTGATTGGTCGGCTCTGGGCCCAAAAGTGCCTGGTTGGGATCGTCTCTGCCGTGCGGCGCACGGCCGTTCGGCAACCAACGGGGCGTTCCGGACGTCTTAACCGCCGATCCGCTGATCACTCCGGTGACCCGATCGGCGGCACTACAGTGGGTCGGACACCCGGACGGAGCCAACCATGGACCGGGGAAGCGGAACCACGAGGAACGACGTTCCACCGACGATCAGCAGGGAGCGCATGACGTGCGGCCGGTAGGGAGCAAATACCTGCTCGAGGAGCCGCTCGGCCGCGGCGCCACGGGCACCGTCTGGCGAGCCCGCCAGCGAGAGACCGCGGGCGCCGAGGCGGCCGTGCCCGGCCAGCCCGGCGAGACCGTCGCGATCAAGGTCCTCAAGGAGGAGCTCGCGAACGACGCGGACGTCGTGATGCGCTTCCTGCGCGAGCGGTCCGTCCTGCTCCGGCTGACGCACCCGAACATCGTGCGCACCCGCGACCTGGTCGTGGAGGGCGACGTCCTGGCCCTGGTCATGGATCTCGTCGACGGACCGGACCTGCACCGCTACATCCGCGACAACGGGCCGTTCAGCCCGGTCGCGGCCGCCCTGCTCACCGCCCAGATCGCGGACGCGCTCGCCTCCAGCCACGACGACGGCGTGGTCCACCGCGACCTCAAGCCGGCCAATGTGCTGCTCGCGGAACGCAACGGCGAGATGCACCCGATGCTCACCGACTTCGGCATCGCGCGCCTCGCCGACTCCCCGGGCCTGACCCGTACGCACGAGTTCGTCGGCACTCCCGCGTACGTCGCGCCCGAGTCCGCCGAGGGCCGCCCACAGACGTCCGCCGTGGACGTCTACGGCGCCGGGATCATGCTGTACGAGCTGGTCACCGGCCGTCCGCCGTTCGCCGGCGGCACCGCGCTCGAGGTGCTCCACCGCCATCTCAGCGAGGAGCCCCGGCGCCCCTCCACCGTCCCCGGCCCGCTGTGGACGGTCATCGAGCGCTGTCTGCGCAAGGAGCCGGGCGAGCGGCCGAGTGCCGAGAACCTGGCCCGGGGCCTGCGGGTCGTCGCCGCCGGTACCGGAGTGCACTCCACTCCCGCTCAGATCGAGGCGGCGGAGGGCGTCGGCGCCCTGCTTGCCCCGGACCCGTCGCCGGCCACCGTCCCCGGGATGCCGGGCGCGGCCGACCCCACCCAGGTGCTGCCGGCCAACGCCGCCTCCTACAACCAGGGAGGCGACGGCTCGTACGACCCGAACGCCGCGACCAGTGTGCTGCCGCAGTCCGGCCCGGCCGGTGCCGCGGATCCCACCAGCGTGCTGCCGCGCGGTGCGGCGGGGGACCCGACCGCGATGATGCCGCCCGTGCCCCCTCGCCCCGACGGTCCGTCGCAGTCCGACGGACCGCACCCCTGGCAGTCCCAGCTGCAGGCCGCCCGGGACCGCAACGAGCAGACCCAGGTCCAGTACCTCGATCCGAGCCAGGACCCCCTGCGCCGCCGCCCGCAGCGCCGCCCGGCACCGCAGCAGCAGCAGCCTCAGCAGCAGCCTCAGTCCTACCGGCAGCAGGGCAGGCGGCAGCCGCAGCCGTACGCCCCGCCGCCGCAGCAGCAGTACGCGCCCCAGCCCCAGCGCAGGAGCGCGCCGCCGCAACAGCCGCCGCGTCAGGCCCCCCAGCGCCCGCCGCGCGAGCCGCGCCCGCCCCGGCAGCGGAGCTCCAACCCGATGCGCATCCCGGGTCTCGGCTGTCTCAAGGGCTGCCTGTTCACGCTCGTCCTGTTCTTCGTGGCGGGCTGGCTGATCTGGGAGCTGACACCGCTCCAGGACTGGATCGCCCAGGGCAAGAGCTACTGGCAGGCCATCGGTGACGCCGTGTCGGGCGTTTCGGACTGGATCTCGGAACTCGGCGGCAGCCAGTCCGGAACCGGAACGGGAACGGGCGCCGGCACGGGCCAGTAGAGCCGCCGCACACGACCACTCTGTCGCTATGTCGACTTCTACGGGGGAAAAAGCCCCGCAGAAGCGACGGTTGGCGCCATCCGGGGCACGAGGCACCCCGAGACCCGCGTAGGTTGATGGGCAACGCCAGCCGCTGAGGGAGCAGTCTTGGCACGGAATATCGGCAGCCGGTACACGGCCCATCAGATCCTGGGCCGGGGCAGTGCGGGCACGGTGTGGCTCGGCGAGGGCCCCGAGGGCCCCGTCGCCGTCAAGCTCTTGCGCGAGGACCTCGCCTCCGACCAGGAGCTGGTCGGGCGCTTCGTACGGGAGCGCACGGCACTCCTGGGACTCGACCACCCCCGCGTCGTCGGCGTGCGCGATCTCGTCGTGGACGGCAACGACCTGGCGCTCGTCATGGACCTGGTCCGGGGCACCGACCTGCGGACCAGGCTCGACCGGGAGCGCCGGCTCGCCCCGGCGGCCGCCGTCGCGATCGTCGCCGACGTCGCCGAGGCACTGGCCGCCGCCCATGCCGCCGGCGTCGTCCACCGAGACGTCAAGCCCGAGAACATCCTGCTGGACATGGAGGGCCGGCTCGGTCCCGGTGGAGCCCACCCCGCCCTGCTCACCGACTTCGGCGTCGCCAAGCTGATCGACACACCGCGCCGCACCAAGGCCACCAAGATCATCGGCACGCCGGACTACCTGGCGCCGGAGATCGTCGAGGGCCTGCCGCCGCGCGCCGCCGTGGACATCTACGCCCTCGCGACCGTGCTGTACGAGCTGCTCGCCGGCTTCACCCCGTTCGGCGGCGGGCACCCCGGCGCAGTGCTGCGCCGCCACGTCACGGAGACCGTCGTCCCGCTCCCCGGCATCCCGGACGAGCTGTGGCGGCTGATCGTCCAGTGCCTGGCCAAGGCGCCCGCCTCCCGGCTGCGCGCCTCCGAGCTGGCGGCGCGGCTGCACGACCTGCTGCCGCTGCTCGCGGGGATGCCCCCGCTCGACGTGGACGAGCCGGACACCGAGCCCGCGGAGCCGTACGAGGACGCCGAGTACGCGGCCCAGCCGGCCGAACCGCGCCGCCGCGGCGCCGTCCCGCTGGTCCGCGGCTCGGCCACCGACTCCAACCGGGACACCCACACCTCCATGCGCGTTCCCGGACCCGACGAGCTGGCGGGGGGCGCCCGCGGCACGGCCCGCGCCCCGCGCACCCCCGGCCAGCGCCGGCCCGGTTCCGCCCGGCACAGGGCGGACGCCGTCCGCAGACGCCGGATCACCCTGGGGGTGGCCGGCCTGGTGCTCGCCGCGGCGGCCGGTGTCGGCGGCTGGCTCGCGACGAGCGGGGAGGACTCCTCCGCACCCCCGGAGGACTCGAAGCAGTCGGCCCCGGCCCAGCCCTAGAACCCCTCCCCGGCGCCGGAGACCCCCTCCGGACGGCCGGACGTCCACAGGCGCGGCGGGCGTGTCGCGCGATGCCGTTACCCTTGGACGCGTGGCAGTCGTCGATGTATCCGAAGAGCTGAAGTCCCTCTCCTCGACCATGGGGTCGATCGAGGCCGTCCTGGACCTCGACAGGATGAGGGCAGACATCGCCGTGCTCGAGGAGCAGGCGGCGGCGCCGTCCCTCTGGGACGACCCCGAGGCGGCGCAGAAGATCACCAGCAAGCTCTCGCACCTGCAGGCCGAGGTCCGAAAGGCGGAGGCGCTCCGCGGGCGGATCGACGACCTCGAGGTGCTCTTCGAGCTCGCCGAGGCCGAGGACGACCCGGACACCCGGGCGGAGGCCGAGACCGAGCTGGAGGCCGTCCGCAAGGCGCTGGACGAGATGGAGGTCCGCACGCTCCTCTCCGGCGAGTACGACGAGCGCGAGGCGCTGGTCAACATCCGCGCCGAGGCCGGTGGCGTGGACGCCGCCGACTTCGCCGAGCAGCTCCAGCGCATGTACATGCGCTGGGCCGAGCGCCACGGCTACGGCACGGAGGTCTACGAGACCTCGTACGCGGAGGAGGCCGGCATCAAGTCGACCACCTTCGTCGTGAAGGCGCCGTACGCCTACGGCACGCTGTCGGTCGAGCAGGGCACGCACCGCCTGGTCCGCATCTCCCCGTTCGACAACCAGGGCCGCCGCCAGACGTCCTTCGCGGGCGTCGAGGTCCTTCCCGTCGTCGAGCAGTCCGACCACGTCGAGATCGACGAGTCCGAGCTGCGCGTGGACGTCTACCGCGCCTCCGGTCCCGGCGGCCAGGGCGTCAACACGACGGACTCCGCGGTCCGCATCACCCACATCCCGACCGGCATCGTGGTCTCCTGCCAGAACGAGCGCTCCCAGATCCAGAACAAGGCGAGCGCGATGAACGTCCTCCAGGCGAAGCTCCTCGAGCGCCGCCGCCAGGAGGAGCAGGCCAAGATGGACGCCCTCAAGGGCGACGGCGGCAACTCCTGGGGCAACCAGATGCGGTCGTACGTCCTCCACCCGTACCAGATGGTCAAGGACCTGCGGACGGAGTTCGAGGTCGGCAACCCGCAGTCGGTGCTCGACGGCGAGATCGACGGCTTCCTGGAGGCGGGCATCCGCTGGCGGAAGCAGCAGGAGAAGTAACCACCCGGTCGTTCCGCGACGGCGCCGCGCCCCGAAGGGCGCGGCGCCGTCGTGTACCAGGGGCGGTACCGTCCGACGGCAACACAGGCGCACAGCGGGTCCCTTCGGGATGTCGTCCGTCCGGGACCGGTCGCGAAGCCGCCCCCGAACCGCTGACGGTGAGGACACACCGGCTCGGCTCGCCGGGCGGACGACCCGAGCGCCTGGTCCCGCGTGACCTTCTGCAGAAACGGAAGTCCCCATCCAACCCGTGCGCTGCCTGATGAGGAGCCGCAGTCGACTGCGAGCCTTCCCCTCTCCATCGACCGGAAGTTCCGGCCATGGCGGTACAGCGTCAGTCATTCGGAACTCAGGCTGCGAAGCGTCGACCCGGTTTCCGCTCCCGATGTTGTCGAGGTGTCGTTCTACGGCGTGGTCGGAATGAGACTCAAGACCGTGTACAGGCCGCTCACCCTTGCCTTTGCGGAACCGGCCCAGGCCGAGGAGATGCTGAGATTCTCCGACGTGGAGGAATCCCGTTCCGCACGGGTCCGCATCTGGTCGCATCCCAGGACGCGGATGACAGCGCGCCGCGACACCGGGATTCCGTGCTGATCCTCCGAAGGTAGCGAGTCCCGCCGGGTGGTTCTGTGCGCGTTCCGGTCACGCGGTGAGGCGGTCTTGGCTACGCTCGGTAGCGGCTGCCCCGCAACGGCGGCCGCGTACCGGGGGAGTTGGGCATGGCGATCGAGGACAACCCGCAGTCCCGTGAGACGTACGGGCTGGAGCTCAGGCGGCGCCGGGAGGCCGCCGGTCTCACCCAGGAGGAGCTGAGCCGACGCGTGGTCATGTCGCGGACCCACATCGCCCACATCGAGGCGGGCAGGCGCAGACCGGACGTGGAGGACGCGCGGCGGCTGGACGGCGTGCTGGACAGCGGCGGGTTCTTCGAGCGGTTCCTGCCGTCGTTGAAGGAGGGCAGGGTCGCGGAGCACTTCGCGGAGGCGCTGGAGCTGGAGCGCCGGGCGAAGGTGATCCGCGAGTACGCGCCGAAGCTGGTCCCGGGCGTCCTTCAGACGGCCGCGTACGCCCGGGAGGTTCTAGGCTCCGGCTTCCCGGCCAAGACGGCGGAGGAGCGGGACAGGCTGCTCGCGACGCGTCTTGAACGCGCTCGCATTCTCGACGACTTCCACGCTCCGGTGTTCTGGGCACTGCTCGACGAGGCGGTGCTACGTCGTCCTATCGGCGGTCCGGAGGTCATGTGTGAACAGCTCAGGCATGTCGTGGCCTTGGGCGAGAGCCATCGGATCCGCGTGCATGTGCTGCCGTTCTCCGCCGGCCTTCACTCGCTCCTGGAGGGATTCGTCTCGCTGATGTGGTTCGACGACCTGCCTCCCGTGGCCTACGTCGAAGCCTTGAAGACCGGCCGGGTACTCGAAGTTCCGTCCGTGGTGCGTGAGTGCCAGGCGGTCTACGATCACGCCCTGGGGGACGCGCTCTCGCACCGCGAGTCCCTGGCTCTGATCAGGTCCGTCGCGGAGGAATACGAGCATGCGCAGCAGTGAGCACGTCGTCCCCGACGCCGCCCTCGTCTGGCGCAAGTCCAGTTACAGCGGTGGCAGCAGCGGCGAGTGTCTGGAAGTCGGAGAGTCCGGCGCCACCTGCGTCCCCGTCCGGGACAGCAAGAACCCCCACGGTTCCGCCCTCGTCTTCGGCCCGTCGGCCTGGACGGCCTTCGTCGGTGCCCTCAAGGCGAACCCGTTCGACCGCTCCTGAAGTCGGCGCCCGTAGCCGCGATTCGCTGCCGGGAACCGGAAAGTGCCAGGTCGACTCGCTTTGTCGACAAGGGAACTGCCTTCGATCAGGCGGCAGTTCCCTTCTTACGTCACAGTTATGTGCTCTCGGCTTGGGCAACTGGCCTTATTTCGGGCATCGCACGCGCAATGAAACTTGACGCGTCCGCGGAAACTGGGAAGGCTGGCGCGCGGCATGCGTACATGTGGGACGGGTGTGAGCGGGGAAGCGGAAGTGCAGCCCCGAGCGGTCGCCGCCCCTGACGCTGCCCTACAAACGAATGAGCTACTGGGGGTAGCAGCAGATGACCAAGAAGACGCGTGTCCGTGTCGCGCGGATAGCCGCCGGCGCGGTGATCGCCGCCGGTGCTTCCCTGACCGCCGCGGGCGCAGCCCAGGCCGTCGGCATCGATGTCGGCGTCGGTGGCCTGAGCGCCAGGGCCGAGGTCGACGAGAGTGGCGTCGATGTCGGTCTCGGTATTCGTGACGGCGAGGACACCGAGGGCAGCACCATCCTCGGGTCGACTGACGGTGGCACGACCGACGGCGGCACGACCGATGGTGGGACCACCGACGGTGGCACGACCGACGGTGGGACCACTGACGGTGGCACGACCGACGGTGGGACCACTGACGGTGGCACCACTGACGGCGGCGTTACCATCGGCGGCGGGATCGATGGTGGGACTACTGACGGTGGCACCACTGACGGTGGCGCGACCGATGGTGGGACCACTGACGGTGGCACCACTGACGGTGGCGCGACCGACGGCGGTAACGGCAACAACGGCGGCAACGGCAACTCGGGCGGCAACGCCAACTCCGGCGGCAACGGCAACACCGGTGGCAACGCCACCGGCGGTGACCAGGGCGGCTCCACCGGCGGTTCCTCCACCACCGGCGGTTCCGCCGCGACCGGTGGCGGCGACGGGGGCTCCGACGGTTGCACCGTGAGCGTCGAGGGTGCGGAGTGCGTCGACAACACCGACACCGACTCCGCCGGCTCCCAGCCGGTCGAGCAGGGCAAGGCCAAGGAGGAGCTGGCCGAGACCGGCGCCGCCGAGACCACGTTCCTGCTGGTCGGTGCGGCGACGATGATCGCCGGTGGCATCGGCTTCCGTATGCTGCCCCGCCTCGTCGGCGGCCGCGCCGCTGTCTGATCGGGCCTGCTCGCCTCTGATCCATGCGATCGGGCGTGACGCACGGTAGCGGTTCGTCACGGCTTGCGACAGGGTCCGGAGAGCCGAAAGGCTCTCCGGGCCCCTGTGCGTTCTCGTGTGTTCCCGTGCGTTCTCGTGTGGTTTCGGTGCCTGGTCCGGCTCCGGCCGGTCCGTCAGGCCGTCTGGTGCGCCAGGAGGGCCAGCGCCGCGACGAGGACCACCAGCAGCGCCACCAGCGCCGCAGGGTTCAGCCCCGCGAAGGGGCCTTGCTGCTGCAGGCGCTCGCGACTGGCCCGGCAGACGGGGCAGCGGCCCTCCGCGACGGGCGCGGCGCAGTTGGCGCACACCAGTCGGTCATAGGTCATGCGCTCTCCTCCTCCCGCGCGGCGGAGCCGCCGGCGGAGTCCGTTCTTCCGGCGTTCCTCGGGGGTTCTCCGCGCGTCTCTCCGCGCAACGCTCCGGGAACCGCATCCGTTCCCGGTACCACTGTGCCAGCTCGCGAGCGATTCGGCGCGCCCCGTCGGGTTGCACCCGTTCCGGGAGGCTGGGAAGCGCGGCAAGTGAGGGGTGTCTATCCGACAAATCGCGCAACTCCGGGCGGTGACTGCACGCGCCATCCTCGTTCGCGTATGGTCACGCACACATACTCCCGGCCGACCGTGGTGCACTCGTGATCCGATTCGACAACGTCTCCAAGAGCTATCCCAAGCAGAACCGCCCAGCCCTGCGCGACGTCTCCCTGGAGATCGAGAAGGGGGAGTTCGTCTTCCTCGTGGGCTCGTCCGGTTCCGGCAAGTCGACCTTCCTGCGGCTGATCCTCCGCGAGGAGCGCACCAGCCACGGCCAGGTGCACGTCCTCGGCAAGGATCTGGCGCGCCTGTCCAACTGGAAGGTGCCCCACATGCGCCGGCAGCTGGGCACCGTCTTCCAGGACTTCCGCCTGCTGCCGAACAAGACCGTCGCCGAGAACGTGGCCTTCGCGCAGGAGGTCATCGGCAAGCCGCGCGGTGAGATCCGCAAGGCCGTTCCCCAGGTCCTCGACCTGGTCGGTCTCGGCGGCAAGGAGGACCGGATGCCCGGTGAGCTCTCCGGTGGTGAGCAGCAGCGTGTGGCGATCGCCCGGGCCTTCGTCAACCGCCCCATGCTGCTGATCGCGGACGAGCCGACCGGCAATCTCGACCCCCAGACCTCCGTCGGCATCATGAAGCTGCTGGACCGGATCAACAGGACCGGCACCACGGTGGTGATGGCGACCCACGACCAGAACATCGTCGACCAGATGCGCAAGCGCGTCATCGAGCTCGAACAGGGCCGGCTCGTACGCGACCAGGCGCGCGGTGTCTACGGCTACCAGCACTGAGCAGGTACTGAGCAGGTAGAGGAAAGGCTGAAACACTCGCCATGCGCGCCCAGTTCGTACTGTCGGAGATCGGCGTCGGTCTCCGCCGCAATCTGACGATGACCTTCGCGGTGATCGTCTCCGTGGCCCTGTCGCTCGCCCTCTTCGGTGGCGCCCTGCTCATGCGTGAACAGGTCAGCACCATGAAGGACTTCTGGTACGACAAGGTCAACGTCTCCATCTACCTCTGCAACAAGAACGACGCGGAGACGGACGAGAAGTGCTCGAAGGGTGCCGTCACCGCCGAGCAGCGGGACCAGATCAAGTCCGACCTCGAAGACATGGGCATCGTCGAGAAGGTCCACCACGAGTCCGCCGACGAGGCCTACAAGCACTACCGCGAGCAGTACAGCGACACGGCCATCGCCACCGTCATCACTCCCGACCAGATGCAGGAGTCGTTCCGGGTCAAGCTGAAGGATCCGGAGAAGTACAAGGTCGTGGCGACCGCCTTCGCCGGCCGTGACGGCGTCCAGTCCATCCAGGACCAGCGGGGCATCCTGGAGAACCTCTTCAACATGATGCGGGGCATGAACGTCGCCGCCCTCTTCATCATGGGACTGATGCTCGTCATCGCGCTGATGCTGATCGTCAACACCGTGCGGGTGTCGGCGTTCAGCCGCCGGCGTGAGACGGGGATCATGCGTCTCGTGGGAGCGTCCAGCTTCTACATCCAGATGCCGTTCATCATGGAGGCCGCCTTCGCCGGTCTGCTCGGCGGTCTGGTCGCCTGCGTGATGCTCCTGGTCGGCCGGTACTTCCTCATCGACGGCGGGCTGGCCCTCTCCGAGAAGATGCCGCTGGTCAACTTCATCGGCTGGGACGCCGTGATAGCGGTACTGCCGCTCGTCCTCGTGATCGGGCTTCTGATGCCCTCCATGGCCGCTTTCATCGCGTTGCGCAAGTACCTGAAGGTGTGACGAGCGCCCCGGGCGCCGTACGGGTCAACGACCCTACGGCGCCCTTCGCTTGTCCTAGAGTGGGCGCCATGTTGGGCCCCGGATCACCCAAGGTGCCCCGTGGCCTGCGCCATGGGGCGCTCCTGACGCTGGTGTTCGCCGGCGCCCTCGTCACCGGTTCCGTGACGGGCCTGCTGCCCAGCGGTGACGGCGAGTCGCCCGAACCGCCCGTGCGGGCCGCCGCGGCCACGGTGGACCGCGAAGAGATCGCGCGGGCCGCCGCCGAGGCCGCCGCGGACGGCAAGTCCGGGGCCAAGGCCGCGGAAGAGGTCGTGAGCCGCAGCGGGGACCGCTGGGGCGCGGTGTACGACAAGGGCGAGTACGAGGAGTTCGCGCGGGCTCTCGACGGTTCGTACACCGGTGTCGGTCTGTGGGCCAGGCGCGGCGCCGACGGCCGGGTGGAGGTCGCCCGCCTGCAGCGCGGCGGCCCCGCCGAGAGAGCCGGCATCCGCGTCGGCGACCAGCTGCGCACGGTCGACGGCGCCCGGATAGACGGCCGGCCCGTCAGCGAGGTCGTCCGGCTGCTGCGTGGTGACGGCAAGAGCGCCGGTGCCGGCTCGTCCGTCGTGCTCGGTCTCCAGCGCGGTGACCGCATCTGGAACCGCACGCTGCAGCGTGCGCGGCTTGCCACCGAGGCGGTCACCGTCCGCAGGCTCGGTGGCGAGGCCGTGCTGATCAAGGTGGCGGCCTTCACCAAGGGCACCGGGGAGCGGGTGCGGCAGGCGGTCCAGTCGGCACCCGAGGGCGCCGGGGTCCTGCTGGACCTGCGGGGCAACGGCGGCGGGCTGGTCTCCGAGGCCGTCACGGCGGCGTCCGCCTTCCTGGACGGTGGCCTGGTCGCCACGTACGACGTGCGCGGTGAGCAGAAGGCCCTCTACGCCCGGCCCGGCGGGGACACCGAGCGGCCCGTCGTCGCCCTCGTGGACGGCGGCACGATGAGCGCGGCCGAGCTGGTCACGGGCGCCCTCAAGGACAGGGGACGCGCCGTCACCGTCGGTGCCCGCACCTTCGGCAAGGGTTCGGTGCAGATGCCGGAGCGGCTGCCCGACGGGTCCGTCGCGGAGCTCACCGTCGGTCACTACCGCACCCCGTCCGGTCACGATGTCGACGGCCGGGGCATCACCCCGGACCTGGCCGTGAGCGAGCGGGCCGAGGAGCGGGCGCAGACGGTATTGAGTGGCCTCGGGGCGGGGTCGTAGTGCGAAAATGACCGCACTATGGCTAAGGAAAAAGGGCGCAAGCTGATCGCGCAGAACAAGAAGGCGCGGCACGACTACCACATCCTCGACACCTACGAGTGCGGTCTCGTGCTGATGGGTACCGAGGTGAAGTCGCTGCGTCAGGGGCGGGCCTCGCTGGCGGACGGCTTCGTCCACATCGACGACCACGAGGCGTGGCTGCACAACGTCCACGTGCCGGAGTACAGCCAGGGCACCTGGACCAACCACAGCGCCCGGCGGAAGCGGAAGCTGCTGCTGCACCGGGCGGAGATCGACAAGCTGGAGTCGAAGTCCCAGGAGACGGGTCACACGATCGTGCCGCTCGCCCTGTACTTCAAGGACGGCCGGGCCAAGGTCGAGATCGCCCTCGCGAAGGGCAAGAAGGAGTACGACAAGCGGCAGACCCTGCGGGAGAAGCAGGACCGCCGCGAGGCCGACCGGGCGATGTCCGCGGCACGCCGGCGGCAGCGGGCCTGAGCCGGCGCGCGGAATACGCTGGCACGGTCGTGCGTTGGTCACGTACGATGGCTCCTGCCCTCCTCAGAGGGGGCGGGTTTGAAAAATCAACATGGGGATGATCGGTTTCGACAGCGGCTGTCGAAGCAGGGGAAGCGTGTCGAGGAAGCGGCAATGATCTCGTAAACCATATGTCGCAACCAATAATCGCCAACACCAAGCGCGATTCCTTCGCCCTCGCTGCCTAAGTAGCGACTTGCGAAGTGTCAGCCCGGGGCTGTTCCCGACCCGGATCCTGGCATCAGCTAGGGAACTGAACCTCTAGGCCCGGTCACGGGGTGTAGAGGGAAACCAAACAGTGACTGAGCCCGTCGGAGACTTGTCCGCGTGATCTCCGGGGCCGAGAAAATCGCAGCGGACTGCACACGGAGAAGCCCTGATTCCGCACCGTTGGACGCGGGTTCGATTCCCGCCATCTCCACCAGTGGAACATCCGGGGGCCCGCCCCCGGACACCGCACCCCATGTGGGCGAGGCCCGGCTGTCACGACAGCCGGGCCTTCGTCGTACGTGGAGGCAGCAGCGCCAGGGCCAGCGCCAGGGCGGCGGCCGTGACCGGGATCGCGTAGCCGTGGGCCGCGCCGGCGTGCTCCACCGTCCAGCCGCCCGCCGCCGAACCGGCCGCGATCCCGCCGAGCAGCGCCGTCACGGCCAGGGTCATTCCCTCGTTCAGTTGGCCGGCCGGGGTGATGCGCTGGATCGTGGTCATGCCGGTCACCATGGTCGGCGCCGTCGCCATTCCGCCGAGCAGCAGCGCACCCGAGACCGCGAGCAGGGAGCCCGTGCCGGCCGCGGCGAGCAGCGGCAGCGCCATGAGGAGCGTCATCGCGGCGAGACAGGTCCGCAGCCGGGCGGTACGGCGGACCCGGCCGTAGACGAGGCCCGCGAGACAGGAGCCGGCGGCCTGGAGGGCCAGCACCGCACCCGCCGCCGGACCGTCCACGAAGGCGATGGTGACGACCTCCATCGAGCCGAAGACGGCCCCCGTGGCGAGGAAGACGGCGAGCATCGGGACCATGCCGGGCGCGCGCAGTGGGGAGCGCGGCTGCGCGCTCCTGTCCGACACGGGCGGCTCGGTGGACCGCTGGGCCGCGAACAGGACCACGCCCGTCAGCAGCAGCCCCGCGCCGACCAGGGTCCCGGCCTCCGGGAACAGTCCCGCGCAGAGCCAGGCGGCGAGCACCGGCCCGAGCATGAAGCACAGTTCGTCGACGGCCTGCTCGAAGGAGTTCGCGGTGTGCCGGGCGGCCGGGTCGCCCTTCAGCAGGTGGGCCCAGCGGGCCCGGGACATCCCGCCGGTGTTGGGCGTCGTGGCGGTCGCGGCGTGCGCGGCGAACAGCGTCCAGTCGGGGGCTCCGTGACGGACGCACAGCACCAGGGCGAGCGAGCCCAGCACGGCCAGCGCGGTGGCGGGGACGGCGACGCGGGCCTGCCCGTGGCGGTCGACGAGCCGTGCCGTCAACGGGGCGACGAGCGCGGTCGCGGCCAGACCGGTCGCCGTGACGGCGCCGGCGAGGGCGTACGAGCCGCGCTGCCCGGCGATCATGATCACGGCGCTGACGCCGAACATGCCCATGGGCAGCCGGGCGAGGAGGTTCCCGGCGGTGAAGGCCCGCGCGCCGGGAACGGCGAAGAGCCGGCGGTACGGGCCCGGCGGGCGGGAGGGACCCGGTTCCCGGTCCCGGGACACCAGGACCAGGGTCCCGCCGGACGTGGTCATCCGGGGTGAGTTCGACTGTGGCATGGATCAAGGTTCGCGGCGGGGCCCCTCGGGGGTCCAACACCTGTTCGAACCCCATTGACGCACTTCTGTTGTAAGTTCTCGGGGTGCCCCAGGACCTCGAACCCCGTCTGCTCCGCGCCTTCCTCGCGGTCGCCGCCGAACTGCACTTCACCCGGGCGGCCGCCCGGCTGTACGTCGCCCAGCAGGCGCTCAGTCGCGACATCCGGCGGCTGGAGCGGGCGGTGGGCTGCGAGTTGTTCGTCCGGACCACCCGGCAGGTGCGGCTGACCGCCGAGGGCGAGCGGCTGCTGCCGTACGCCCGGCGGGTGCTGGACGCCCACGACGCCCTGGCCTCCGCCTTCGCCGACACGGAACGCCCGCTCCTCGTCGACGTGGGCGCCCCGGTGGGGACGGCCCACCGGCTGCTCGGCGAGGCCCGCGGAGCGGCCCCCGGCCTGGAGTTCGTGGCCCGCTACCTCAGCGGGCTCACCGGCGCGGCCGCGGAGATCGTCGCCGGCCGGCTCGATGTCTCCTTCGGCAGGATCGCCGGCATCGACGCGGCGCTGCGTTCCGAACTGGCCCATGAACCGGTGCGCTACGAGCGGATGGCCGTACTGCTCCACGACGCCCATCCGCTCGCCGCGCTCGACGCGGTACCGGTGGACGCCCTGGCCGGGGAGACCCTGTACGCCGGCGCGGGCAACGCGGCCACCGCGGAGTGGACCGACCTCGCCGCCCGGCTCTTCGCCGGCCGCGGAATCCGCATGGCCGCCCCCTTCCCCGAGATAGCCGGGCAGGAGGAGTTCGTCCGGGTGGTGCGCAAACAGGGCTGGTCGGTGCTGGCGAGCACCGAGTTCCTCCCCGTGCCGGGCATGGTCGTCCGGCCGCTCGTCGACCCCGTGCCGCTGTCGCCGGTCTCGCTGGTCCGGCGGCGTGGGCTGCACCACCCCGGCCTCGGTGTCCTGCGTTCCGTCATGGCCGAAATGATCGCGTCGGAAGGATGGCTGGACATGCCGCCGGACGGCTGGCTGCCGGACGACGACAGGGCTGCTATGGCGCGGAACACCTGACTCCGCGGCCCGGCCGTCAGCCGCGTGCGCTACATTCGTGGTCCGGGTGCAACGTGGTAGGGGGTGCTCGGCCCGGGTTTAGGGGGCTCGGTCCGACGGCAGGTGTCCGGTTCCGCCGGCGCTCCCACCTCTCCGTTCAGTGGGGGAAGAGCGTACAGCAGTGGAAAACAGGCCAGAAAAGTCCCGAATAGGGCGCAGTCATGACCCAAACGAGGTCACGATCCAGATCGACAGCGTGGAGTTCAGGAACCTCCAGGCTGCCCGGATGAACCCTGAGGCCGCTCAGGAAGACGCAGACGGGCCCGTGTTCGTCGACGAGAGCGGCCGTCGCAGCAAGAAGTTCCGCCGTATCGGATGGGTGCTGGCACTCGTCTGCGCCGGCTATGCCGTGACCCTCGCGGTCGCCCTCATCGGCGGCAACTCCAACGCGCCGTCGCTCCTCATCCCCGGCCCGGCGGACGACAAGGCGGACACCGCCGAGGAGACCCCCGGGCCCTCCGAGGCCCCGTCCGCTCCCGCCGGTGCCGAGGTCGTCGCAGGCGTCCCCTCGTCCTCCGGCAGCCCGGCCGACGTGCCGCGGCAGCCCGTCGGGTCCGCCGGCGAGCCGGGCGGCGAGCAGCGCAGCGGCCCGTCGGGCGCCTCCGGCAGCGGCGCGGCCACCACCACCGGCGGCGCCGGCACCGGCGGGGCGACGACCGACCCGAAGCCCACCGTGTCCACGGCACCGGGAGGCACGGGCGGCGTCGGGAGCACGGGCGGCACGGGCGGCGAGGAGCCGCCGCCGGACCCGGTCGACCCCACACCCAGCGAGACCGCGACGGAAGAACCCACCGGCGAGCCGGTGGCACAGGGCCAGCAGCTGGCCGGGGAAGGTGCCGGCTAGATGACCGCCTCCGGCAAACGGGGTGTCCGGCGCAGGAAGAGCGCAAGGCGGTCCGCCGCTCGGCGCAGGCTTCCCATGCGCTATCTGCTGCCCTCGCTCTTCCTCGTCGCGCTCCTCGCGATGCTCATGCTGCGCGGCTACGTGCACAGCGAGATCCTCGCCGACCACCGTGTGCGCCCCCCGGCCTCCAGCGGCCAGGTGCCCCAGCAGATACTGAACGGCGGGCCCGTCATCGACGCCCGCACCCCCGGCGCGCCCAAGGCGCTCAGTGTCCCGGACAAGAACCTGGTGCTGACCTTCGACGACGGGCCCGACCCGGTGTGGACGCCGAAGGTCCTCGACAAGCTGAAGCAGTACGACGCCCACGCGGTGTTCTTCGTGACCGGCACGATGGCCTCCCGCCATCCGGAACTGGTGCGGCGGATGGTCGCGGAGGGCCACGAACTCGGCCTGCACACCTTCAACCATCCCGATCTGGCACTCCAGACGCAGAGCCGGATCGACTGGGAGCTCTCGCAGAACCAGCTGGCGCTCGCGGGCGCCGCCGGTATCCGCACCTCGCTGTTCCGGCCCCCGTACTCGTCGTTCTCGGCCGCCCTGGACGACAAGTCCTGGCCGGTCACCGAGTACATCGGCAGCCGCGGCTACATCACCGCGTTCAACGACACGGACAGCGAGGACTGGAAGCGCCCCGGCGTCGAGGCGATCATCAAGCGCGCCACCCCCGAGGGCACCAAGGGCTCCATCGTGCTGATGCACGACTCCGGCGGTGACCGCTCCCAGACCGTGACCGCCCTCAGCCGCTTCCTGCCGGACATGAAGGAGCGCGGCTACCGGTTCGCGAACCTCACCGAGGCCCTCGGCGCGCCCAGTGCCCACACGCCGGTCACCGGACCCGAGCTGTGGAAGGGCAAGGCGTGGGTCGGCGCCGTCGCCGTCTCCGAGCGGACCACCTCGGCGCTGACCGTCGGCCTCGCCGCGATCGGTGTCCTGGTCATCCTCCGCTTCGGCCTGATGCTGCTCCTCTCCTTCGGCCACGCCCGCAAGGTGCGCCGCCGCTTCCGCTGGGGCCCGGCCGTCACCGAACCCGTGACCGTGCTGGTCCCCGCGTACAACGAGAAGGAGTGCATCGAGAACACGGTGCGCTCGCTGATGGAGAGCGACCACCCGATCGAGGTCATCGTCATCGACGACGGCTCGTCGGACGGCACCGCCGACATCGTCGACGACATGTGGCTGCCCAACGTCCGGGTCGTCCGCCAGGCCAACGCGGGCAAGCCGGAGGCGCTCAACAACGGCATCCGCAACGCCCGCCATGACATCATCGTGATGATGGACGGGGACACCGTCTTCGAGCCGTCCACCGTCCGCGAACTGGTGCAGCCCTTCGGCGATCCGCGCGTCGGCGCGGTCGCGGGCAACGCCAAGGTCGGCAACCGGGACAGCCTGATCGGCGCCTGGCAGCACATCGAGTACGTCATGGGCTTCAACCTGGACCGCCGCATGTACGACGTGCTGCGGTGCATGCCCACGATTCCCGGCGCGGTGGGCGCCTTCCGCCGCGAGGCCCTGGAACGGGTCGGCGGCATGAGCGACGACACCCTCGCCGAGGACACCGACATCACCATGGCCATCCACCGCGACGGCTGGCGCGTGGTGTACGCGGAGCGGGCCCGCGCCTGGACCGAGGCCCCGGAGTCGGTGCAGCAGCTGTGGTCCCAGCGCTACCGCTGGTCGTACGGCACGATGCAGGCGATCTGGAAGCACCGCCGCTCCGTGCTCGAGAGCGGCCCCTCCGGCCGCTTCGGCCGGGTCGGCCTGCCGCTCGTCTCGCTGTTCATGGTGCTGTTCCCGCTGCTCGCCCCGCTGATCGACGTCTTCCTGCTCTACGGGCTCGTCTTCGGCCCCACCCAGAAGACGGTCGTCGCCTGGCTCGGCGTCCTCGCCATCCAGGCCGTGTGCGCCGCCTACGCGTTCCGGCTCGACAAGGAACGCATGGTGCATCTGGTCTCCCTGCCCCTCCAGCAACTCCTGTACCGGCAGCTCATGTACGTGGTGCTGCTCCAGTCCTGGATCACCGCCCTCACCGGCGGCCGCCTCCGCTGGCAGAAGCTGCGGCGCACCGGGGTGGTGGAGGCGCCGGGTTCGATACCGAACCAGCGCCAGGGCAGTGGCGAGCGGAGGCCCGTCGGATGACCTCGTCCTCGCTCGACCTGGGCGGCACCCCTCCGGCCGGGGCACGGCACCGGGCCGGCGAGACCGCGCCCACGGCCCCTGCGCCCGACGCCGCTCCGAAGCGGCCGGGCCGGGACCGCTACCTCGACCTGCTGCGCTCCATCGCCCTGGTCCGCGTCATCGTCTACCACATCTTCGGCTGGGCCTGGCTGACGGTGCTCTTCCCGTCCATGGGCGTGATGTTCGCACTGGCCGGCTCGCTGATGGCCCGCTCGCTGGCGCGGCCCGCGTGGGGCGTCATCCGGGGTCGCGTCCGGCGGCTGCTGCCGCCGATGTGGGCGTTCTCGGCCTTCGTGCTCCCAGTGATCTTCTACTTCGGCTGGAAGCCGGTGAAGGAGGAGGGGATCTGGTGGTTCGTCAAGCTGGCCTGGTACATCGTCCCCGTCGGCGCACCGCCGTACCCCTGGCACAGCGGTGACGCCTCGGGACTGCTCGATGACACCTGGGCCGTCCAGGCGGCGGGTCCGCTCTGGTACATCCGCGCCTATCTGTGGTTCGTGATCGCCTCGCCGCTGCTGCTGTGGGCCTTCCGCAGGCTGCCGTGGGCGACGCTGTTCGCCCCGCTGGCGCTCGCCGCGGTCGTCGGCTCCGGGCTGTTCAAGATCCCCGGCGAGACGGGCAACGCCATCACCGACTTCGCCACCTACGGATCGTGCTGGGTGCTCGGCTTCGCCCACCAGGAGGGCCTGTTCGAGAAGCTCCCGCGGTACGTCTCCGTGTCAGTGTCCTCGCTGATCATGGCCTTCGGGCTGTGGTGGGCCTCGGGGCATCTGGGCCCGGACGGCTGGGACCTCAACGACATCCCGCTCGCCCAGGCCACCTGGTCGTTCGGCTTCTGTGTGATCCTGCTCGCCTACTCCCCGTCCTGGCAGCGGCTCCCGGGGAGGCTCGCGCACTTCGACGGCCTGATCACCCTGTCCAACAACCGGGCCGTGACGATCTACCTCTGGCACAACCTGCTGATCATGGCGACGATCCCGGTCATCGATCTGCTCTGGAAGATCCCGGGCGTCTGGCCGACGTACTCGGGCCATCTGGAGCGGGCGTACCCGGTCCTGATGCTGATCGTCGTCTTCCCGCTGATCGGGCTGACGATCATGGCCGTGGGCTGGCTGGAGGACGTCGCCGCCAAGCGCCGCCCCCGGCTCTGGCCGAACGGAGCGAAGGGCGAGAAGACGCCGCGGGCGGTCCGCGGACGGGGGCGCTCACACAGCGCCTGAGCATCGGGTGAGAGCAAGGTTCCACCGCGGTCATCTCGCAGCACGGCGATGAAACCCGCCGTGCCTAGCGTCGGGTCCACTACCCGGAGCATCAGTGGAGGCACGCCATGGCCGGCAAGTGGATCGAGCAGTGGGACCCGGAGGACGAGACCTTCTGGGAGGCGGAAGGCAAGCACATCGCCAAGCGGAACCTGGTCTTTTCGGTGATCTCCGAGCACATCGGATTCTCCGTGTGGAGCATGTTCTCGGTGATGGCTCTCTTCATGGGGCCCCAGTACGGCATCGACCCGGCCGGCAAGTTCTTCCTGGTCGCCGTCGCCTCACTGGTCGGCGCGGCGCTCCGGGTGCCCTACGGATTCGCGGTGGCCCGGTTCGGCGGCCGGAACTGGACGATCTTCAGCGCCGGCATGCTGCTGGTACCGACCATCGCCCTTTTCGCCGTCATGGAACCGGGCACCTCGTACACGACCTTCATGGTGGTCGCGATCCTCACCGGAGTCGGCGGGGCGAACTTCGCCTCCTCCATGACCAACATCAACAGCTTCTACCCGCTGCGCCTCAAGGGCTGGGCGCTCGGTATGAACGCGGGCGGCGGCAACATCGGCGTGGCCGTGGTGCAGTTGCTCGGGCTGCTGGTCATCGCGACCGCCGGAGCCACGCAGCCGCGGCTGCTGGTCGGCCTCTACATTCCGCTGATCATCATGGCCACCGTGCTCAGCGCCGCGTACATGAACAACCTCGGTCCGGTGAAGAACGACTCCGGCGCCGCCAAGGAGGCCGTCAGGGACAGCCACACCTGGATCATGTCCTTCCTCTACATCGGCACCTTCGGCTCCTTCATCGGCTACAGCTTCGCCTTCGGGCTCGTCCTGCAGAACCAGTTCGGCCGTACCCCGCTGCAGGCCGCCTCGCTCACCTTCGTCGGCCCGCTGCTCGGTTCGCTCATCCGTCCCATCGGCGGCCATCTCGCCGACCGGCTCGGCGGGGCCAGGGTGACCCTGTGGAACTTCGCCCTCATGACCGTCGCGGTCGGCGTGGTCGTGGCCGCCTCCATGCAGAAGTCGCTGGCCCTGTTCATCGCCGGATTCATCATCCTGTTCATCCTCACCGGCATCGGCAACGGGTCGACGTACAAGATGATTCCCGGCATCTACCGGACAAAGGCGCAGGCCAAGGGCCTCCTGGGCGAGGAGGCCCAGATCTACGCCCGACGGCTGTCGGGGGCGACCATGGCCCTGATCGGCGCGGTCGGCGCCTTCGGCGGGCTCGGCATCAACCTCGCCCTTCGGCAGTCCTTCCTCACCTCGGGCAGCGGCACGAGCGCCTTCGTGGTCTTCCTCGGCTACTACGTGCTGTGCTTCGCGGTCACCTGGGCCGTATACCTTCGCAAGCCCGCACAGACCGCCGCACCTGCCGCGACGACCGAGAAGAAGCCGCAGCTCAGCTACGCCGAGGTGTGAGCAGGAGTGCCTCGTAACCACGGGGAAACGCAGCCGAACCGAGCCTGTCACGCTTCCTTGCCAGGCTCGGTCGGCATGTACCACGAACAGCACGCCGCTGCCGCGGTCGCCCCCCTCTCGGGCTTCACGGTCGGGGTCACGGCGGCCAGGCGCGCGGACGAACTGGGCGCGCTGCTGCAGCGCCGCGGGGCGACGGTGCTCCACGCACCCGCCCTGCGGATCGTGCCGCTCGCGGACGACGGCGAGTTGCTCGCCGCCACCAGGGAACTCATCGACAACGCCCCGGACGTGGTGGTCGCCACCACGGCGATCGGATTCCGGGGCTGGGTGGAGGCCGCCGACGGCTGGGGCTTCGGCGAGGAACTGCTCGCCTGCCTGCGCGGCGTCGAGCTCCTCGCCCGCGGCCCCAAGGTGAAGGGCGCGATCCGGGCGGCCGGGCTGACGGAGGAGTGGTCGCCCACGTCCGAGTCCATGGCCGAAGTGCTCGACCGGCTCCTCGAGGAGGGCGTCGCGGACCGCCGGGTGGCGCTGCAGCTGCACGGCGAACCGCTTCCCGGGTTCGTGGAGGCGCTGCGGGCCGGGGGCGCCGAGGTCGTCGTCGTCCCCGTGTACCGGTGGATGCCCCCCGAGGACCTCGCTCCGCTGGACCGGCTGCTCGACGCGACGGTCGGCCGGTCCCTGGACGCGGTGACGTTCACCAGTGCCCCGGCCGCGGCTTCGCTGTTCTCCCGTGCCGAGGACCGCGGAGTGCTGCCGGAGCTGCTCGACGCGCTCGCCCACGACGTGCTGCCGGCCTGCGTGGGACCGGTTACGGCCCTTCCGCTCCAGGCACGCGGGCTGGACACGGTCCAGCCCGACCGCTTCCGGCTGGGCCCGCTCGTCCAGCTGCTCTGCCTCGAACTGCCATCGAGGGCCCGGACCTTGCCGGTGGCCGGCCGCCAGGTCGAGATCCGCGGCCATGCCGTCCTCGTCGACGGCCAGGTACGGCCGGTGCCGCCGGCCGGGATGTCGCTGCTCAACGCCCTGGCCCGCCGTCCCGGCTGGGTGGTCTCCCGCGCCGACCTGCTGCGCGCGCTGCCCGGCGCCGGCCGTGACGAGCACGCCGTGGAGACGGCCATGGCCCGTCTCCGCACGGCCCTCGGCGTCCCCAACCTCATCCAGACCGTGGTGAAGCGGGGCTACCGGCTGGCACTCGACCCGGCGGTCGACACCAAGTACGCGGACGCCTGACGGGGTTGCGCGGGCACGGCACGTCGCGGCGGACGGCCCCCGCTGCCACGGTGCCGAGGGCGCCCGCGCGGTGGACAACTCCGTAGGGCCCCGTCGTCCCACGGGGATCGGGACGCGTCGGGGCACGTCGGGCCCGCCCGGCGTCCGGGGTTCGTACCCGGGGGGTTCCCGGAGCGGGCTCGCACGGGCACCCTGAGTTCATGGGCATGGGCTCGTACGACGGGCGGTTCGACTCCGGGCGCGTCTGCCTGGACCTCGTGGCGGTGGGACCGGAGGACCCCGGAGGGCTCGGGCGGTGGCTCATGGCTGCCGACTGCTGCCGCCGGGCACCCCCCTGGGCGCGGTGACCGCGTGGTGGGTGCCCCCGTTCCGCGAACTCGGCGCCTGTGTGGAGGGCTTGGTGGACGCCCAGATCGACCACCGGCCGGACGTGTCCGCTCCCGGGCGCCACGGCGGTCCGGACGGCGCCCTCGTACGGCTCAACGCGTTCGCCTCCGCCTCCGCCCCGCCCGCCGTCACGGCCGTGCGCGACGACGAGGGCGAACTGGTCCGGGCCCCGCTCGCCCGCCCCGAATGCGCCGCGCTGCTCGCCGCCGTCGCCCGCGACGCGGTGGACCTGCTCACCGATCCCGTGGCCCGCGCCCGGCTCCGTCGCTGCGAGGGCGACGGCTGCCGCCGTGTGTATCTCGACACATCCCGCGGCCGGCGTCGCCGTTGGTGTTCCAGCGAGGTGTGCGGCAATCGGGAGCGCGTGGCGCGGCACCGGCGTCGCGCGGCGCTCTCCAGGGCTTGACAGGTGATCATTTCGCGCCGCTATGACCGGTATCGCCGACCGGATCGGCGGGCAACGGGGCGTCACGCCAAAAAATCTTGAAAGTTTTTCCCGGACGCGTTGAGTCGATCGGCGGGCTCCTCCGTAGTGATGGACGACAGACAAGCAGTCAGACATCAGACAGGGTCTCGACCGGGAGGTTCAGGTGCGCAAGGATGCCGCCGTGGCCGATGACCGTTCAGGCAGGGCCCGGCATCGCGCCGACTCGTCGCGCACCAGCACATCCGTCCCTGACGAGGAGCTGATGCGCGTGCTGTATCAGGAGCACGCCGGACCTCTCCTCGCCTATGTGCTCCGCCTCGTGGCCGGCGACCGCCAGCGTGCCGAGGACGTGGTACAGGAGACGCTCATCCGTGCCTGGAAGAACGCCGGTCAGCTCAATCGGGCCACCGGCTCTGTCCGACCCTGGCTGGTGACGGTCGCACGGCGTATCGTCATCGACGGTCACCGCAGCCGGCAGGCCCGGCCGCAGGAGGTCGATCCGTCGCCGCTGGAGGTCATGCCCGCGGAGGACGAGATCGACAAGGCGTTGTGGCTGATGACGCTATCCGATGCGCTCGATGATTTGACCCCTGCTCACAGGGAAGTACTCGTCGAGACGTATTTCAAAGGGCGTACGGTCAATGAGGCGGCCGAGAAGCTCGGCATACCCAGCGGGACCGTGCGGTCCCGTGTGTTCTACGCACTGCGTTCCATGAAGCTCGCTCTGGAGGAGAGGGGGGTCACGGCATGAACAGGCAGGACCAGTTCGGGCAGTTCGGACAGTCCGAAGAGGGGTCGGTCCACGAGACGGCCGGGGCGTACGTCCTCGGCATCCTCGACGACGCGGAAGCCACCGCGTTCGAGGCGCATCTGGCCGGCTGCGACATCTGTGCCGCCCACCTCGAGGAGTTCGCGGGCATGGAGCCGATGCTGGCGATGCTCGCCGAGGCCCCGGCACAGCCGGCCGTGCCCCAGCAACCCACCGTGCTGCCCTTCGACAGCAGGATCATGCAGCCGCCGCCCCGGCCCACCGTCACGGTCCCGACGGCGCCGAGCCCGCAGCTGCTGGACCGGCTCGTGGACGAGGTCGCGGTGAAGCGTTCCCGGAAGCGCCGTCGCAGCATGTACATGATCGCGGCTTCGGCCGTGCTGATCCTCGGCGGTCCCGCGGTCGCGGTGGTCGTCACCCAGGACGACGCCACGGCGGGCAACGTCGCCGCGCCGCACCCGACCAGCCCCGCGGAGAACGAGTTCTTCGACGGCATGGCGGAGAAGGTCGAGGCGACGGACGCGGTCACCAAGGTCACCGCCACCGTCGGCCTGGAGGAGAAGGGCTGGGGCACCCACGCCGTCCTGGAGCTCAAGAACGTCAAGGGCCCCCAGAAGTGCAGCCTCATCGCCGTCTCCAGAAGCGGTGAGGAGGAGGTCGTGACCTCCTGGTCCGTCCCCGACCGCGGGTACGGCATCGCCGACAGCACGAACAAGGAGGCCAAGAAGCCTCTGTACATCCACGGCGGCGCCGCCATGGACCGCAACGAGATCGATCACTTCGAGGTCCGCACCTTCGACGGGAAGCGCCTGGTGGAGGTCGGCGCCTGAACCACGGACACCCGGACCGCGACAGGCGACCTTCCGCCTGACATAACGGCCCCCTTCGCGTACGGTTGACGGCTGCCCAGTGCACGTCAGAAGGGGGCCACGGTGGCCGCGCAGGAAGCCGCTGTCGACTCGGTCCGGGACCGCGAGATCCTTGTCGAACAGGACCATCTGGACCAGGTGTACCGCCGCCTCGAGGAGAAGATCCACGAGGCGGAGTTCCTGATGGACGACGCCGCCAAACGCGGCCAGGTCGGGACGCCCGGCGCGCTCGCCGAGCGGGACGCCCAGGTGTTCCGGGCCGGGATCCACCTCAACCGGCTCAACAGCGAGTTCGAGGACTTCCTCTTCGGCCGGATCGACCTGCTCCGCGGCAAGGACGGCAAGAGGGGTCCCGACGGGGCGTACACCTCCGTCGAGCCGGCCGAGGACGCCGTGCGGGCGGACGGTGCGGGGCAGTACGCCGACATCGCCGAGACGTTGCACATCGGCCGGATCGGCGTGCTCGACGCCGACTACGCGCCCCTGGTCATCGACTGGCGCGCCCCGGCGGCGGCACCCTTCTACCGCTCCACCCCCGTCGATCCCGGCCGTGTCGTGCGCCGCCGCGTCATCCGCTCCAAGGGCCGCCGCGTCCTCGGCGTCGAGGACGACCTGATGCGCCCCGAGCTGACCGCACGCCTCGGCGGCGCCGAACTGCCCGTCATCGGCGACGGCGCCCTGATGGCCGCGCTCGGCCAGGCCCGCACCCACACCATGCGGGACATCGTGTCCTCCATCCAGGCCGAGCAGGACCTGGTGATCAGGGCGCCCGCCGCCTCGGTCACGGAGGTCTCGGGCGGTCCGGGCACCGGGAAGACGGCCGTCGCGCTCCACCGCGCCGCGTACCTGCTCTACCAGGACCGGCGCCGGTACGCGGGCGGCATCCTGGTCGTCTCCCCGACCCCGCTGCTGGTCGCCTACACCGAGGGCGTGCTGCCCTCGCTGGGCGAGGAGGGACAGGTGGCGATCCGCGCGGTCGGCTCCCTGGTGGACGGGGCCGAGGCCACCACGTACGACGATCCGGCCGTCGCCCGTGTCAAGGGCTCGCTGCGGATGCTGAAGGTGCTGCGCAAGGCCGCCCGCGGTGCCCTGGAGCTCGGCGAGACCCCCGACCGGCTGCGGGTGGTGGCCTTCGGCCGCAGGCTGGAGCTGGAGTCCGACGAGCTCCAGCGCATCCGCCACACCGTCCTGGGCGGCACCGCGCCGGTCAACCTGCTGCGGCCGCGGGCCCGGAGACTGCTCCTGGACGCCCTGTACGCGAAGTCGGGCGCGGCCGGCCGGCACACCGACCCGGAACTGGCCGCCGAGCTTCGCTCCTCCTTCGACGACGACGTCACCTCCGAGGACTCGTTCGTCGACTTCCTCGACGCCTGGTGGCCCGAGCTGACGCCGCTCGGGGTGCTCGCGGCGATGGCCGACGAGCGCCGGCTCGGCCGCTGGTCGCGACGGGTCCTCAACCCCGGCGAGGTGCGAAGACTCGCCCGCAGCCTGAGACGCGCCGGCCTGTCCGCGCACGACGTCGCGGCCCTCGACGAACTGCAGGCGATCCTCGGCACCCCGGTCCGCCCGAGGAAGAAGCGCGAGGCCGATCCGCTGGACCAGCTCACCGGCCTGGAGGAGCTGATGCCGCAGCGCGAGGAGTCCCAGCGCGAGCGGGCCGAGCGGCTGGCGGCGGAGCGCACCGAGTACGCGCACGTCATCGTGGACGAGGCGCAGGACCTCACACCCATGCAGTGGCGGATGGTCGGCCGCCGCGGCCGGCACGCCACCTGGACGATCGTGGGCGACCCCGCCCAGTCGTCCTGGTCGGACCCGGACGAGGCAGCCGAGGCGCGCGACGACGCCCTCGGCTCCCGGCCGCGCCGGCGCTTCGAGCTCACCGTGAACTACCGCAACCCCTCCGAGGTCGCCGAGATCGCCGCCCGGGTGCTGACGCTGGCGATGCCGGGAATGGTGGCGCCCCGCGCCGTCCGCTCGACGGGCCTGCGGCCCCGGTTCGCGGTGGCGCGCGACGACCTGGAGCGGACCGTCCGGCTGGAGACCCAGCGGCTGCTGGACGAGGTGGACGGAACCGTCGGCGTCGTGGTCGCGATGGACCGGCGCGCGGAGGCCGCCCGCTGGCTCGACGGTCTCGGCGACCGCGCGGTCGCCCTCGGTTCGCTCGAGGCGAAGGGGCTGGAGTACGACGCGACGGTGGTCGTCTCGCCCGCGGAGATCGCCGACGAGTCGCCGGCCGGCCTGCGGGTGCTGTACGTGGCGCTGACCCGCGCCACCCAGCGGCTGACCGTGGTGTCGGGCCGGCGCGACGAGCCGGACGCGGACGGGGTCCCGGACCTGCTGAGGGACTGAGGGCCCGCCCGGACTGCTGGTGCACCACGTCCCGGCCCGCTGACGGACCGCGGGCCGTACGGGGTGGGCGGACGGCCGAACGGGGGTCAACTCGCGGAGCGGGGAATCACCTTCTGGGACTCTTTGTTAGCCTGTGTGTGGCACCGGCTCGATCCAAGCCCCCGGGCCCAACCTTCGTCCCTCAGAGGGACCACTTGCCGCGAGGCGAGCATGGCGGGTCGGTGTCACCAGAGCATCGCGAAGAGGTCCGCGTCACCACGGTGACGCGGACCTCTTCCGTTTCTCCGCTCTTCTGCTTCTCCCTGACTTCTCGTATGGTGGAAAAAGTTTTCCAAAACCAAAACGACCAGTATTACCTGCTACTGGCAGGTAGGTGCGACCATCGGATGGCCCCGCCCGGTCACCACCGGGCGGTGCGGCAACGAAGCTAGGGAAAGCAGAGGAACTCGGACATGGCAACGGCGCCCAGCGTCTCGTACTCGATGACGGTCCGGCTGGAGGTGCCCGCGAGCGGAACCGCGGTCTCGCAGCTCACCACCGCCGTGGAGTCCTCCGGCGGCTCGGTCACCGGTCTCGACGTCACCGCGTCCGGCCACGAGAAGCTCCGGATCGACGTCACCATCGCGGCGACCTCCACGACGCACGCGGACGAGATCGTCGAGAAGCTGCACGGCATCGAGGGCGTCACCCTCGGCAAGGTGTCCGACCGGACCTTCCTCATGCACCTCGGCGGCAAGATCGAGATGCAGTCCAAGCACCCCATCCGCAACCGTGACGACCTCTCCATGGTCTACACCCCGGGTGTGGCCCGTGTGTGCATGGCCATCGCCGAGAACCCCGAGGACGCCCGCCGCCTCACCATCAAGCGCAACTCCGTCGCCGTCGTGACGGACGGCTCCGCCGTGCTCGGCCTCGGCAACATCGGCCCGAAGGCCGCCCTGCCCGTCATGGAGGGCAAGGCCGCCCTCTTCAAGCGCTTCGCCGGCATCGACGCCTGGCCGCTCTGCCTGGACACCCAGGACACGGACGCCATCGTCGAGATCGTCAAGGCCATCGCCCCGGGCTTCGCCGGCATCAACCTGGAGGACATCTCCGCGCCCCGCTGCTTCGAGATCGAGGCACGGCTGCGCGAGGCCCTCGACATCCCCGTCTTCCACGACGACCAGCACGGCACCGCGATCGTCGTGCTCGCCGCCCTCACCAACGCACTGCGCGTGGTGGGCAAGGCGGTTGGGGACGTCCGCGTCGTGATGTCCGGCGCCGGCGCGGCCGGTACCGCCATCCTGAAGCTGCTCATCGCGGCGGGTGTCAAGCACGCCGTCGTCGCCGACATCCACGGCGTCGTGCACGCCGGACGCGAGGACCTCGTGGACGCCGCCCCCGGATCGGCGCTGCGCTGGATCGCCGACAACACCAACCCCGAGGGCGTCACCGGCACGCTGAGGGAAGCGGTGCGCGGCGCCGACGTGTTCATCGGGGTCTCCGCCCCGAACGTGCTGGGCGCGGAGGATGTCGCGGGGATGGCGGACGACGCCATCGTGTTCGCGCTCGCGAACCCCGACCCCGAGGTGGACCCGGCAATCGCCCGGCAGACCGCGGCAGTTGTGGCCACGGGCCGCAGCGACTTCCCGAACCAGATCAACAACGTGCTGGTGTTCCCGGGTGTCTTCCGAGGCCTCCTGGACGCGCAGTCCCGCACCGTCAACACGGAGATGATGCTCGCCGCGGCCACGGCGCTGGCGGACGTCGTCACCGAGGACGAGCTCAATCCGAACTACATCATCCCGTCCGTCTTCAACGACAAGGTCGCGGGCGCCGTCGCCGGGGCCGTCCGGGACGCCGCGAGGGCGGCGGGCGCGGCTGTGACGGGTCCCACCTCGTCCTGAGTCCGGCGCGTCGCGAGTCGCGGGCCCGGAAAACCGCCCTTAGGGTGGCGGACCATGGGCCCGGTACGGGCCGCACGACTTCGGAGGGTCCGTCCTCCGGAGGTTCCTTCGGACCGTTGCGGCTCCGTGGAGTCCCCGGGGAGTCGACGGAACGTCACCGGAACGAGCCAGTGGCGCTTTTCGTGTGACTCCGGAGGGTGCCGGATTGGCTTTCCCGCCGCTGGTGGGGGCAGGATGCTCAATTGGGCGCGAGGGTCTGACAGCAGACCCGGGTCCGGGGAACCGTCCGAGGGCCCTGGCAGCATCGGCTTCGATCTCACGCCTCACAGGCAAGAAGAACACGGGAGTAAGAACATGAACCGCAGTGAGCTGGTGGCCGCGCTGGCCGACCGTGCCGAGGTGACCCGCAAGGACGCCGACGCTGTGCTGGCCGCCTTCGCCGAGGTCGTCGGCGAGATCGTCGCCAAGGGCGACGAGAAGGTCACCATCCCCGGTTTCCTGACCTTCGAGCGCACCCACCGTGCCGCTCGCACCGCTCGTAACCCGCAGACCGGCGACCCGATCCAGATCCCGGCCGGCTACAGCGTGAAGGTCTCCGCGGGCTCCAAGCTCAAGGAAGCCGCGAAGGGCAAGTAAGGCTCAGAGCGCGAGGGCGGCCACTTCCCGTCGGGGGGTGGCCGCCCTCGCGCTGTCTCCGGGGCCGCGACGGGCCACGGCGCCCGGTCACGGCCTCGCGCGCCCCGGGCCGGCCGAGGAGCCGCATCGAGGAGGTGTGCGCTGCCCGCCGGGGAGGCGCGTGGGGCGCACGGGACCGTGGGCGGCCCCGGGCGCGCCGACGCACGCGGCCACCGGTGCGGGTGAGGGCCGGGTCATCCGTGCGCGGCGCCGGGGCAGTGGGCACGAGGTCCGGCGGCGCAGGGAGGAGAGTGCCTGAGGCCGTGGACGGGGACGGGGACGGGAGCCCGCGACCGGGTGCCGGAGGAGGCCGGGTGCCTCGGGTACGTGCCGACGCGCCTGTTCGTGGTGGTGCCGGGCCCTCGGTGGGCGGTACGGGGAGACGCGCCCTGCCTCCGCCGTGCACGGAGTCGCCGGTACGCGGGCGCGTGCGGAAGCAGGCGCCACGGCCGCGCGGGCGACGCGCCCGCCTCCGTCGCGTACGGGAACGCACCGAGCGCCGGTCCGGCCGGACCGGCGCTCGGAGGGGCGGGCGAGGTCAGACGACCGCGCCGCGCGGCAGCTCGACCTTCGCGCCGAGCTCGACGAGCTTCTCCATGAAGTTCTCGTAGCCGCGGTTGATCAGGTCGATCCCGTGCACCCGGGACGTCCCCTGCGCCGCCAGCGCCGCGATCAGGTACGAGAAGCCGCCGCGCAGGTCGGGGATCACCAGATCCGAGCCCTGGAGCTTCGTCGGGCCGGACACGACCGCCGAGTGCAGGAAGTTGCGCTGGCCGAAGCGGCAGTCCGAGCCGCCCAGGCACTCCCGGTACAGCTGGATGTGCGCACCCATCTGGTTGAGCGCCGAGGTGAAGCCGAGCCGTGACTCGTACACCGTCTCGTGCACGATCGACAGGCCCGCCGCCTGCGTGAGCGCCACCACCAGGGGCTGCTGCCAGTCCGTCTGGAAGCCGGGGTGCACGTCGGTCTCCAGGGCGATCGCGTTGAGGGAGTCGCCCGGGTGCCAGAAGCGGATGCCCTCGTCGTCGATCTCGAAGGCGCCGCCGACCTTCCGGTAGGTGTTGAGGAAGGTCATCATCGAGCGCTGCTGTGCGCCCCGCACGTAGATGTTGCCCTCGGTCGCCAGCGCCGCCGAGGCCCAGGACGCGGCCTCCAGCCGGTCCGGGAGCGCCCGGTGGGTGTAGCCGCCGAGACGGTCCACACCGGTGATCCGGATGGTCCGGTCGGTGTCCATGGAAATGATCGCGCCCATTTTCTGCAGGACGCAGATCAGGTCCTCGATCTCCGGTTCCACGGCCGCGTTCGACAGCTCCGTGACGCCCTCCGCCAGCACCGCGGTCAGCAGCACCTGCTCGGTGGAGCCCACCGACGGGTACGGCAGGCGGATCTTGCATCCGCGAAGCCGCTGCGGGGCCTCCAGGTACTGCCCGTCCGCCCGCTTCTCGATCTTCGCGCCGAACTGCCGCAGCACGTCGAAGTGGAAGTCGATCGGCCGACCGCCGATGTCGCAGCCGCCCAGCCCCGGGATGAAGGCGTGCCCGAGCCGGTGCAGCAGCGGGCCGCAGAACAGGATCGGGATGCGCGAGGAACCGGCGTGGGCGTCGATGTCCGCGACGTTCGCGCTCTCCACGTGCGTCGGGTCGAGCACCAGTTCGCCGGGCTCGTCCCCGGGCCGTACCGTCACACCGTGCAGCTGCAGCAGCCCGCGCACGACCCGCACGTCGCGGATGTCGGGCACGTTGCGCAGCCGGCTCGGCTCGCTGCCGAGCAGCGCGGCGACCATTGCCTTCGGCACCAGGTTCTTGGCGCCGCGGACGCGGATCTCGCCCTCCAGCGGGGTTCCGCCGTGGACAAGCAGTACATCGTCTGTGCCGGTCATGAATCTCGCGTTCCGGAGGGTCCTCCCAGTGGAGCCGGGGAGGAGTTCGGGCAGGGGCCAGAGAAAAGGTTAAGGCCCTCCTACCCCTGTCTCGTAAGGCCAAGGGCACCACGCAGGTGTAATGAATTCGGCACAATACGTTCTGTTTGGGTGCGCCTCCGGAGGGTCACCATCCGCTTGCTTCGGCGGGCGCGCCCTTCCGCTGCAGCGGTGCGCCCTGAGCTGCGTCGGTCCGGACCGGGACGCCCGCTCCCCGCGGAGGGCCAAGATGCGGGATCATGTCTCCCATGACCGAGGTGTCCTCCCTCACAGGGCGGCTGCTCGTCGCCACTCCGGCCCTCGCGGACCCGAACTTCGACCGCGCGGTGGTGCTCCTGCTCGACCACGACGAGGAGGGTTCCCTCGGCGTGGTCCTCAACCGGCCCACCCCCGTCGGCGTCGGCGACATCCTGGAGCCCTGGGCGGGTCTGGCCGGTGAGCCCGGCGTGGTCTTCCAGGGCGGTCCGGTCTCCCTCGACTCGGCGCTCGGCCTCGCCGTCATCCCCGGTGACGAGGGGCCGCTCGGCTGGCGGAGGGTCCACGGGGCGATCGGCCTCGTCGACCTGGAGGCCCCGCCGGAGCTGCTGGCCTCCTCGCTCGGATCGCTGCGGATCTTCGCGGGATACGCGGGCTGGGGTCCGGGGCAGCTGGAGGACGAGCTGGGCGAGGGTGCCTGGTACGTCGTGGAGTCCGAGCCCGGCGACGTCTCCTCCCCGCGGCCGGAGTCGCTCTGGCGGTCCGTGCTGCGGAGGCAGCGCAACGAACTCGCGATGGTGGCCACCTATCCGGACGACCCGTCGCTGAACTGAATCCGCGCGGCTTGAGTACCCTTGGCTGCTATGAGCACTCTCGAGCCCGAGCGCGGGGCAGGTACGGGCACCCTCGTGGAGCCGACACCCCAGGTGTCGCACGGCGACGGCGACCACGAGCGCTTCGCCCATTACGTCCAGAAGGACAAGATCATGGCGAGTGCCCTCGACGGCACTCCCGTGGTGGCACTGTGCGGCAAGGTCTGGGTGCCGGGGCGCGACCCCAAGAAGTACCCGGTGTGCCCGATGTGCAAGGAGATCTACGAGTCCATGGGCCCCGGTGGGGACAAGGACAAGGGCGGCAAGGACAAGAAGTAGCCGGACGGCCGGTCCGCCGGCCGCCGGATCTCCCTTCCGGCTCGGGGACGGCCCCCGGGACGCACCGGCGTGGTGCGTCCCGGGGGCCGTTCGTGTCGTCCGGCGCCCGTGCGCTGCCTGCCCGGCCCGCACGTCGTTGCGTCCCAGGGGGCGTCGGCGTCTCGTTGCACGGTGTGCGTCCACCGGTCAAGAGTGGTCGAGACCTCGTGCCGCTCCCATGGGGCAGCCGGCCTTCTGCGTGTTGCGCACCGCGAACCGCGCATTGCCCATGCTGCAGCAACTCCCCGGAGGATGCCGCCGTGAAGCCTCCCGCCCGAATGGCCGCCCCCGTCCTCGCCCCGGTGGGGACCACCGTCGGTCGGCGACTGGGACACGGCCCGATACGTCGGGGGGCGGCGGACTCGCCGACGTCACCGAGAAGTTCGGGGCCTGGGCGGAGGCGAGGGGTGCCGGCCCGACCGCCGGGGGAGCCGGTGACGGCGATCGGCGGCGACCTCGGCCAGGCGGCCGTCGAGGCGGGGCAGGGCGGAGGGTGAGCAGGCGTTCGTCCCGATGCCCGGTGCCACCGCCGGCTCGATGGCACCGGCGTTCGCCGACGGCGACAACATCGGCGCGGTGAGGAGCGGTTCGCACCGCACGCTCGCGGTGGACTCATGAAGTCGCCGGCCGGCAAGGGGACCTGGGGCAGGCCGCTCGGCGCGGTCGTACTCGCGCAGCGGCGTCGGTTCCCAGGACGGGGCGGCTCGGTGAAGAGTCGAGGGCATGAGCGAGCTCTCCCGTGTCCCACGGCCATCGGTGGAACTGATTCCGGCTCCGTTGCGCGTGACCCCCTCGCTGCCGGGCGGCGGCAGCGGGTGCGTCATCGGCGCGGAGACCGGGATCGAGGCGCAACCCGGCACCGAGCGGGTCGCGCGGTGGCTGCGTGCGACCGTCGGCGCGGCCACCGGCCACGGCCTTCCGCCGCACACGGACAGCGGGAACCGTGTCCTGCTGCGCATCGTCCCCGAACTCGCCCGAGAACTCGGCGGCCCGGAGGCGTACCGCTTCACGGCCGACGGTCTCGTGGCCGCGATCGACGGAGCGAGCGAGGCGGGTGTGTTCTGGGGGGCCCAGACGTTCCGTCAGCTGCTCGGCCCGGACGCCTTCCGGCGTGCTCCCGTGACCGGGAGGCGCGAGTGGGAGGTGCCCGCCGTCACCATCCACGACGCGCCGCGCTTCCGCTGGCGCGGTCTCATGCTCGACGTGGCCCGGCACTTCCGTCCCAAGGAGGACGTCCTGCGGATGCTGGATCTGCTCGCGGCCCACAAGCTCAACACGTTCCACTTCCATCTCACCGACGACCAGGGCTGGCGCATCGAGATCAGGCGTCACCCGCGCCTCACCGAGGTCGGCGCCTGGCGTTCCCGCACCAAGTGGGGGCACCGCGCGTCCGAGCTCTGGGACGAGACGCCGCACGGCGGTTACTACACCCAGGACGACATCCGCGAGATCGTCGCGTACGCCGCCGAGCGGCACATCACCGTCGTTCCGGAGATCGACGTCCCCGGCCACTCGCAGGCCGCCGTCGCCGCCTACCCGGAGCTCGGCAACACCGACGTCGTCGACACCACCGCTGTGTCCGTCTGGGACAGCTGGGGCGTCAGCCCGAACGTCCTCGCCCCCACCGAGACCACCCTCCGTTTCTACGAAGGGGTCTTCGAGGAGGTCCTGGAGCTGTTCCCCGCCTCCGTCTCCCCGTTCGTCCACATCGGGGGCGACGAGTGCCCCGAGGACCAGTGGAAGGCGTCCCCGGCCGCCCGGGCCCGCACGGCGGAGCTGGGCCTCGCGGGCGAGGACGAGCTCCGGTCCTGGTTCGTCCGGCACTTCGACCGCTGGCTCGCCGACCGCGGCCGCCGGCTCGTCGGCTGGGACGAGATCCTGGAGGGCGGGACGACGGAGCGGGGCCTCGGCCCGGGTGCCGCGGTGTCCTCCTGGCGCGGCTACGCGGGCGGGATCGCCGCTGCCCGCGCGGGTCACGACGTGGTCATGTGCCCCGAGCAGCAGGTGTATCTCGACCACCGGCAGGCCGCCGGGGAGGACGAGCCGATGCCCATCGGGTACGTGCGCACCCTGGAGGACGTCTTCCGCTTCGAGCCCGTTCCGCCGGAGCTCGCCGGCACGCCGGGGGCCGCTCGGGTCCTCGGCGCCCAGGCCAACGTCTGGACCGAGGTGATGCAGGACCGCTCGCGCGTCGACTACCAGGTCTTCCCGCGCCTCGCTGCCTTCGCGGAGGTCGTCTGGTCCCGTCTGCCCGCCCCCGCCGACCGGGACTTCGTGGACTTCGAGCGCCGTATGTCCGTCCACTACGCCCGACTTGACGCGCTCGGCGTCGACTACCGGCCGCCCGGGGGCCCGTTGCCGTGGCAGAGGCGACCGGGTGTGCTCGGACGCCCGATCGAGGGGGCGCCCCCAAACGTGTGAGCCATGCCCCAACGGGGTGTTCCGGACACGGCTCCCTGGGACCGTGGAGGCCCACGGGGAAAAGTCGTACAAGGAGTGCCTTCGGCCGGCAATCCGCTTGTGACGGCGATGCCTTGGCAATTCGGGCATTTCCCCCGTTAAGGGTGATCTGGGGCGGATGCATCCTTCGTGGACCCCCGCGCCGGACCGCTCGGAAGATGTGCCAGAGTTGCCACGTCCGGGCTGTGAGCACGTACGGTACGGCAACACAGGCGGACAGCCGGGACACCGGGAAGGGGCAGCTGGGTTGACCACGCACGCACCGCAGGCGGCGCAGTCCGTGACACTGCCGGCCTCGCTCGACGAGGCCGTGGCGGCGCTCACCGCCATGCCCGCCGCCGTGCCGGTCGCAGGAGGCACGGACCTGATGGCTGCCGTCAACAAGGGCCGGCTCAGGCCCGCGGGCCTCGTCGGGCTCGGCCGCATCAACGAGATCCGCGGCTGGCAGTACCAGGACGGCCACGCCCTGCTCGGCGCCGGACTCACCCACTCCCGGATGGGCCGACCCGACTTCGCCGCGCTGATTCCGGCGCTCGCCGCCTCCGCCCGGGCCGCCGGGCCCCCGCAGATCCGCAACGCGGGCACCCTCGGAGGCAACATCGCCACCGCCGCTCCCACCGGCGACACGCTGCCGGTGCTGGCCGCCCTGGAGGCGGACCTGGTCATCGCGGGGCCGGGCGGGGCGTCCCGTGAGGTCCCCGTCTCCCATCTGCTGGCCGGTCGCGAGATGCTCGGCCCCGCCGAACTGATCGGCTTCGTGCGGGTTCCGCTCCTGCACGCCCCGCAGGTGTTCCTCAAGGCCACCGGACGCACCGGCCCCGGCCGGGCCACCGCGTCGGTCGCCGTCGTCCTCGACCCGGCGCGGCGCGGGGTGCGCTGCGCGGTCGGCGCGATCGCCCCGATGCCGCTGCGCCCGCTCGAGGCGGAGCGCTGGATCGCCTCGCTGATCGACTGGGACGGCGAGCGCGGACTGGCCACCGAGGCGCTGGCCGCGTTCGGCGAGTACGTGGCGGCCGCCTGCATCCCGGACCAGGAGGGCGACGAGCAACTGCCGCCCGCGATCCTGCACCTGCGGCGCGTGGTCGCCGCGCTGGCCCGACGAGCGCTGGGGAGGGCACTGTCGTGAGCTCCGAGGAGAACGAGTCCCGGGACGCCGGCCCGCACGGCGGCGGCTGGCAGCCGATCCCGCAGGGCGGCGAGTACGACGCCGAGGCCACCGCCTTCGTCCAGCTGCCTCCCGAGGACATGCTCGACGCGCCGCTCGCCGCTCCCGGTCACGGCTACGTGCCTCCGCAGATCCCGACCGTGAACCCGGACGACCCGTCCGGCCCCGCGGGCACGGGCGGCTGGACCGTACCGCGGCAGGCGTCGGACGACGAGCGGCCGCACCACTGGCCGGCGCCGGAGGCCGGGCGGTCCTACGATCCGTACGCGGGGCAGCGGCCGTACGCCGGTCCCGGTCCGCAGGGCGGACAGGATGCCCGGGGCGACCGCGAACCGCGTGACGCGTACGGCCCGCAGGACGCGCGGGCCGGCCAGGGCGCGTACGGCGCGGAAGGCGTGCACGCCCCCCAGGCGCACGGCGCGCAGGATCCGCACGACGCTCCCCACCCGCACGGCGCACAGGACCCGTACGGTGAGGACGAGCCGCACGCCGGCCACGAGGCGCACCCCGACCACGGACCGCAGGAGGGCGGGGACCCTCGTGGCGCGCGGAGCGCCCACGACCCGCACGCCACGGGTCAGTGGACGTTCCCGGAAGCGGAACGGCCGTCGTCCGGCCCAGCCGCGGCACCCGCCGCCGGAGACCTCACCGGCCAGTGGACCATCCCGGTCGCCCAGGGGGACATCCCGGAGGAATCGGGCGAGTTCACGACGTCCGCGCTGGCAGCCCAGTGGGGCGGCCGCACCCCGCCGGCCACCCTGCCGGGCGGCGCGCCCGCCCCGTGGGCCACCACACCCGACGGCGGCACCCCGGCCGAAGGCACCCCCGTCGGCGGCACGCCGGCCCCCGGAGCCGGCCACCCCGCCACCCTCCCCGGCGGGGCGCCCGCCCCGTGGGCGACCGAGGCGTACCCCGTCAGTGAAGAGCAGGCCGGCCCCGCCGCCGAACCACGGACGGGTCAGCCCTCCGACGAGCGGCCCTCCGACGAGCGGCACGTCCGGCGTGACGACGGGGCGCACCCGGGGGCCGGTGGTGACGCGTCCGATGCCGTGGCCGACCCTGAGCAGAGCGCGGGGGACGCCGGGGACCGCTCCGAAGCCGGCGCCACCGAAGCCGGCCGGGCCGAGGGCTCCGAGGACCACGGAGCCCCGGAGCCAGACACGGCCCCCCAGGACCCGCCCGGAGCACCCGCGGCCGGGGACACCGCCGCCCCGGACGCCCCCGGTGCCGAGGAAGACCTCGCGGCCGCCCCCGCCGCGACGGCGAACGACGAGCACCCGCACACCTCGTACCTCCTGCGCGTGAACGGCGCCGACCGGCCCGTCACCGACGCGTGGATCGGCGAGTCCCTGCTCTACGTGCTGCGCGAGCGCCTCGGCCTCGCGGGTGCCAAGGACGGCTGCTCGCAGGGCGAGTGCGGCGCCTGCAACGTCCAGGTCGACGGCCGGCTCGTGGCCTCCTGCCTGGTACCCGCGGCGACCGCGGCCGGCTCCGAGGTGCGCACCGTCGAGGGCCTGGCCGCCGACGGAGAGCCCTCCGACGTCCAGCGGGCCCTTGCCGCCTGCGGAGCCGTCCAGTGCGGCTTCTGCATCCCGGGCATGGCCATGACCGTGCACGACCTGCTGGAGGGCAACCACGCCCCCACGGAACTCGAAACCCGCCAGGCCCTCTCCGGGAACCTCTGCCGCTGCTCCGGCTACCGCGGCGTCCTCGACGCCGTACGCGAGGTGGTCGCCGGACGCGAGGCGAGCTCCGCCGCGGCCGCCGAAGCCGGCGACGAGTCCCGCGAAGGGGCCCAGGACGGGGCCCGCATCCCGCACCAGGCGCCCCCGGGCGCCGGTAGTGTGCAGCCCCACCCGCACGACGGAGGCATGGTGTGAGCAACGACGCGGCGATCGCGGTCCCGGCGGTCGACGGCCCCGAGCAGGAGCCGCCCGCTCACGGCCTCGGTGCCTCCCTCCCGCAGGCGGACGCCCGTGCCAAGACCGAGGGCACCTTCCCGTACGCCTCGGACCTGTGGGCCGAGGGACTGCTCTGGGCGGCGATCCTGCGCTCGCCGCACCCCCACGCCCGGATCACCGCCATCGACACCTCCGCCGCGGCCGGGATGCCCGGCGTGCGGGCCGTCGTCACCCACAACGACGTGCCCGGCGACGCCTCCTACGGACGCGGGGTCGCCGACCGGCCCGTCTTCGCCTCCGACGTCGTCCGCCACCACGGGGAGGCCATCGCCGCGGTCGCCGCGGACCATCCCGACACCGCCCGGCTCGCCGCCGCGGCGATCGCCGTCGAGTACGAGGTCCTCGAACCGGTCACCGACCCCGAGAAGGCCTTCGCCGCCGAGCCGCTGCATCCCGACGGCAACCTCATCCGCCACATCCCGCTGAGCTACGGCGACCCGGCCGTCGGCGGAGAGGTCGTCGTCGAAGGGCTGTACCGCATCGGCCGCCAGGACCCCGCCCCCATCGGGGCCGAGGCCGGCCTCGCCGTGCCGCGCCCCGACGGAGGCGTCGAGCTCTACACCGCCTCCACCGACCCGCACACCGACCGGGACCTCGCGGCCGCCTGCTTCGGCCTGGACAAGGAGCGGGTGAAGGTCGTCGTCACCGGCGTGCCCGGCGCGACCGGTGACCGGGAGGACCCGGGCTTCCAGATCCCGCTCGGGCTGCTCGCCCTGCGCACCGGCTGCCCGGTCAAGCTCGCCGCCACTCGCGAGGAGTCCTTCCTCGGCCACGCCCACCGCCACCCCGCACTGCTGCGCTACCGCCACCACGCCGACGCCGACGGCAAGCTGCTGAAGGTCGAGGCGCAGATCCTGCTGGACGCGGGCGCGTACGCCGAGGCATCGTCCGAGTCCCTGGCCGCCGCCGTCGCCTTCGCCTGCGGCCCCTATGTCGTGCCGCACGCCTTCATCGAGGGCTGGGCCGTCCGCACCAACAACCCGCCCTCCGGCCATGTGCGCGGAGAGGGCGCGCTGCAGGTCTGCGCCGCGTACGAGGCCCAGATGGACAAGCTGGCCGCGAAGCTGGGCCAGGACCCGGCCGAGATCCGCCTGCGCAATGTGCTCGCCACCGGCGACATCCTGCCCACCGGTCAGACCGTCACCTGCCCCGCGCCGGTCGCCGAACTGCTGCAGGCCGTAAGGGACTTCCCGCTCCCGCCGCTGCCCAAGGACACCCCCGAGGATGCCTGGCTGCTGCCCGGCGGACCCGAGGGCGCGGGCGAACCCGGCGCGGTGCGGCGCGGCGTCGGCTATGCGCTCGGCATGGTCCACATGCTCGGCGCGGAAGGCACCGACGAGGTGTCCACGGCCACGGTGAAGGTCCAGGACGGCGTGGCCACGGTCATCTGCGCGGCCGTCGAGACCGGGCAGGGGTTCTCCACCCTCGCCCGTCAGATCGTGCAGGAGACGCTCGGTATCGAGGAGGTGCACGTGGCCTCCGTCGACACCGACCAGCCCCCGGCGGGCCGCGCCGCCCACGGGCGGCACACCTGGGTCTCCGGCGGTGCGGTCGAGCGCGCCGCCAAGATGGTCCGTACGCAGCTGCTGCAGCCGCTGGCCCACAAGTTCGGAATGTCCACCGAGCTGCTGCAGATCACCGACGGCAAGATCACCTCGTACGACGGCGTCCTGTCCACGACGGTCACCGAGGCCATGGACGGCAAGGAGCTCTGGGCCACCGCCCAGTGCCGCCCGCACCCCACCGAGCCCCTCGACGATCACGGCCAGGGCGACGCGTTCGTCGGTCTCGCCTTCTGCGCGATCCGCGCCGTCGTCGACGTCGACATCGAACTCGGGTCGGTGCGTGTCGTGGAGATGGCCGTAGCCCAGGACGTGGGCCGCATCCTCAACCCCGCCCAGCTCGCCACCCGGATCGAGGCGGGCGTGACCCAGGGCGTCGGTGCCGCACTCACCGAGAACCTCCGCACCGCCCGCGGCCTGGTCCGCCACCCCGACCTCACGGGCTACGCCCTGCCGACGGCCCTCGACGCCCCCGACGTCCGCATCGTCAAACTCGTCGAGGAGCGCGACGTGGTGGCCCCCTTCGGTGCGAAGGCGGCCAGTGCCGTCCCGGTCGTCACCTCCCCGGCCGCCGTCGCCTCCGCCGTCCGCGCGGCCACGGGCCGCCCGGTCAACCGGCTCCCGATCCGGCCCCAGGCGGCGGTGGCCACGCCGTAGCGGACCGGACCTCCCCGTGCGGCGCGCCGAGACTCACGCACGGCCTCGGCCGCTGACGCCGACCGGCCCCGGGCCCGCGCCAACGGCCGGGCGGCCTTGCGCAGGCACTCGCCGCAGCGGCTCGAGGCCGGGACGACGTGATCAGAGGGGCTGCAACCGGGCGTGCAGGAGGCAGAACTCGTTGCCTTCCGGGTCGGCCAGGACGTGCCAGTTCTCGTCGCCGGTCTGGCCCACGTCGGCGCGCCTGGCGCCGAGAGCGAGCAGCCTCTCCAACTCGGCTTCCTGGTCGCGATCGGTGGCGTTGACGTCGATGTGCAGTCGGAGCTTCCCGGTCCGCGGGGCGCTGCTGGGGCTGAGGACGAGGGTGGGTCGCGGTCCCCCGAAGCCTGCCTCGGGTGGACCGATCTCGATGCTCCCGTCGTCCTCCCGACCGAGTTCCACGTAGCCGAGTACCTGGCTCCAGAACACGGCGAGCCGTTCCGGATCGGCGCAGTCGATGACCAGTTCACTGATGCGACATGCCATGGCCGCAGTGTACGTGGGCAGTTGGGGAGAACCGGCCTTCGCCCGCGTACGGGGGCGACGCGCAGTCGGCCACCGGCGCGGGCGCCCGCAAGGGACAGCCGAGCAGCGGAGAGGGGACGGCCCCGGCTGCCGGCGGTCTGGTTCGACGTGGAGATGGTGGCGGGATTCGAACCCAACGCCACTCACTGTGCAGACGGACGCACGGCTCCCGCACCCCGGCGCCCGCGAGCCCACAGGGGAGGTTCTGTCGGCCGGTGGTACCTAGGACCAACGGCCGAGCCGAACCCCGCCCCACGACAGGGGCCACCCAGAACCACGCCCCTTACGCTTGAGCGCATGACAGCCCTCGAACCAGGTGACGCGGCCGGGACCGGCGACGCGGCGCTCAAGGAAGCCGCTGACGGCCGCGGCGGGACCGCGACGGCGACCGGGACCGCGACCGACGCCGGCGGTGTGCTCGGGCGCAGTCTGCGCGCCCTCAGCGTCGGCATCGTGTCCGTCGTCCTGCTGATCGCGTTCGAGGCGACCGCCGTCGGCACGGCCATGCCCGTTGCCGCGCGGGAGCTGGACGGCGTGCCGCTGTACGCGTTCGCCTTCTCCGCGTACTTCACGACCAGCCTGTTCGGCATGGTGCTGTCGGGGCAGTGGGCCGACCGCAGGGGCCCGCTCGGGCCGCTGACCGCCGGGATCACCGCCTTCGCCCTGGGGCTCGTGCTGTCCGGTACGGCCTCCACGATGTGGTATTTCATCGCCGGCCGGGCCGTCCAGGGGCTCGGCGGCGGTCTGGTGATCGTCGCGCTGTACGTGGTCGTCGGCCGGGCCTATCCGGAGCACCTGCGTCCGACGATCATGGCCGCGTTCGCCGCGAGCTGGGTGATCCCCTCCGTCGTCGGACCGCTCGCGGCCGGGACGGTCACCGAACACCTCGGCTGGCGCTGGGTCTTCGTCGGTATCCCCGCTCTCGTCGTCGTCCCGCTCGCGCTCGCCCTGCCCGCGATACGGCGGCGGGCGTCGGGGCCGGTGGACCCGGAGGCGCCCGTGCCGGCGCTGGACCGGCGCAGGATCAGGCTGGCGTTCGGGATCTCCCTCGGCGCGGGAGTGCTCCAGTACGCGGCCCAGGACCTGCGGTGGTTCTCACTGGCCCCGGCCGCGGCGGGTGCCGCGCTGCTCGTGCCGGCCGCGCTCGGGCTGCTGCCGCGCGGCACGTTCCGCTCGGCGCGCGGGCTGCCGTCGGTGGTGCTGCTGCGCGGCGTGGCCGCCGGGTCGTTCATCGCCGCGGAGTCCTTCGTGCCGCTGATGCTGGTGACCCAGCGCGGGCTGTCGCCGACGTTGGCCGGCCTGTCCCTCGCGGTGGGCGGGGCGACATGGGCGCTGGGCTCGTTCGTCCAGTCCCGGCCGCGCCTGGAACCGTACCGGGAACGGCTGACCGTCACCGGCATGGTGCTCGTGGCGGCGGCGATCGCGACCGCGCCGAGCGTGCTGGTCCCCTCCGTGCCGGTGTGGGTCGTCGGGGTCGCCTGGGGATGGGGCTGCTTCGGCATGGGTCTGGTCATCTCGTCCACCAGCGTGCTGCTGCTGAAGCTGTCGCCGCCCGCGGAGGCCGGTACCAACTCCGCCGCGCTCCAGATCTCCGACGGACTGTCGAACGTCCTCCTGCTGGCCGCGGGCGGCGCCGCCTTCGCCGCCCTGGGCGGGGGAGCGGCGGGCGGCCACGGTGCGGTCGCGGCGGCGGGGAGCATCGCCCACCCGGCCGCGTTCGCCGCCGTGTTCCTGCCCATGGCGGCAGTCGCACTGCTCGGCGCCTGGGTCGCCACACGGATGCACGAGCGCCGCACCGGCTGATGACGGGTGCTCCGATGCCGGGTCCGCCCGGTCGGCGCCCGGTTCGGACCGTTCCGTTGCGCCGTGCCCGACCCGGTGCCGCGCCCGCCCGCGAAGGAGGGCTGCAACCACCCGTCCGGTGCGCCGTGCGCGGCCCGGCGCCGTGCCCGCCCCCGAGGGGCCACGTCGGCCATCGGCCCGTCCGGTGCGGAACACCGGCCTCGATCCGGGCGGCCCGGGTGTACCGGAGGTACGGCGGACGTCCCGCGCACGTCGACCGGAGGTGAAGCGTGACGGACGGCCGCACCGTTCGAGGCCGCCGACGCCCGGAATCCACCGCGCGGCCGGAAGCGGCCGCGCTTAGCATCGGGCCATGCACGAGCTCACGATCATCCTCACCGACGCGGAACGCGACGAACTGCACGACCTCGCCGACGCCCAGGGTCGGACCCCGGAGGAGCTCGCGCACGACGCGGTGCACCACTATCTGCGGGCGCAGAGCGAGCGGCTGGCCGCACTGGCCGGGCGACTGGCCCAGCAGCACGCGGGCCTGCTGAGGAGGCTCGGCGAATGACCCATCAGACCACGAACCAGACGCGCCACCTCACCGTGAGCGAGGTGACCGCGATCGCCCGGTTCGCCTTCGGCGGCCACCCGCCGGAGCTCCGCGCCGGCGGTCTCCTGGAGTCCGCCGTGCACCGGCCGCGCTCCCGGATGTACGGGGTGGCCGCGTACCCGGACCTCTGGGAGCAGGCAGGCGCCCTGCTGCACGCGATCGCCTCGAACCACCCCTTCGCCGACGGCAACAAGCGCACGGCGTGGCTGTCGACGGCGGTGTTCCTCGCCCTGAACGGCGCCGACCCGGTCAACGTCGACCAGGACCGGGCGTACGACCTGGTCGTCTCCGTCGCGGCCGGTGAGATGACCGATCCGGCGCTGATCGGGGCCGTACTGCGCACCCTGTGAAGGGCGGTGGGAGGACGGGCCCGGCCGCACGGCCTGCGGTCTGTGAGGCGGGTCTCACCGTGTCCCCGAGCGGCCGGGTGAGGCCCTCCCGGGAGTGGCCGCACCGGTAGGGTGGCCCGGTTGTCGTACGTAACGCCGTAGCCCTGCCTCGAACCGGAGACCGTGTCTACTACCGCCTCCCACCACCTCTCACCCGCCTTCCCCGGCCGTGCCCCCTGGGGTACGGCCGGCAAGCTGCGCGCCTGGCAGCAGGGCGCCATGGAGAAGTACGTCCAGGAACAGCCCCGTGACTTCCTCGCGGTGGCGACGCCCGGCGCCGGCAAGACGACGTTCGCGCTCACCCTCGCCTCCTGGCTGCTGCACCACCACGTCGTGCAGCAGATCACCGTGGTCGCGCCGACCGAGCATCTGAAGAAGCAGTGGGCGACCGCCGCCGCGCGCATAGGCATCAAGCTCGACCCGGACTACAGCGCCGGTCCGCTGAGCAAGGAGTACGACGGGGTCGCCGTCACCTACGCCGGTGTCGGCGTGCGCCCGATGCTGCACCGCAACCGCAGCGAGCAGCGCAAGACCCTCGTCATCCTCGACGAGATCCACCACGCCGGCGATTCCAAGTCGTGGGGTGAGGCGTGCCTGGAGGCGTTCGAACCCGCCACCCGCCGGCTCGCCCTCACCGGTACGCCCTTCCGCTCCGACACCAACCCCATCCCGTTCGTCACCTACGAGGAGGGCAACGACGGCATCCGCCGCTCGGCCGCGGACTACACGTACGGCTACGGCAACGCCCTCGCCGACGGCGTCGTCCGTCCCGTGATCTTCCTGTCCTACAGCGGCAACATGCGTTGGCGCACCAAGGCCGGCGACGAGGTCGCCGCCCGGCTCGGCGAGCCGATGACCAAGGACGCCGTCTCGCAGGCGTGGCGCACCGCGCTCGATCCGCGCGGCGACTGGATGCCGAACGTGCTGCGCGCCGCCGACCAGCGGCTGAGCGAGGTCAGAAAGGCCATTCCGGACGCCGGTGGTCTCGTCATCGCGTCCGATCAGGACTCGGCGCGCGCCTATGCGAAGCTCATCCGGGAGATCACCGGTACGAAGGCGACCGTCGTGCTGTCCGACGACGCCGGCGCCTCCAAGCGCATCGACGAGTTCAGCGACAACCACGACCGCTGGATGGTCGCAGTCCGGATGGTGTCCGAGGGCGTCGACGTCCCCCGGCTCGCGGTCGGCGTGTACGCCACCACCATCTCCACGCCCCTCTTCTTCGCCCAGGCCGTCGGCCGTTTCGTCCGGTCGCGGCGGCGCGGCGAGACGGCGTCGGTGTTCCTGCCGACGATTCCGATGCTGCTGAGCTTCGCGAACGAGATGGAGGTCGAGCGGGACCATGCGCTCGACCGGCCGAAGAAGGAGGGGGAGGAGGACCCCTACGCCGAGTCCGAACAGGAGATGGACGAGGCGAACAAGCAGCAGGACGAGGACACCGGCGAACAGGACATGCTGCCCTTCGAGGCGCTGGAGTCCGACGCCGTCTTCGACCGGGTGATGTACAACGGCGCCGAGTTCGGGATGCAGGCCCACCCGGGCAGCGACGAGGAGCAGGACTACCTGGGCATTCCGGGGCTGCTGGAACCGGATCAGGTGCAACTGCTGTTGCAGAAGCGGCAGGCGCGGCAGATCGCGCACAGCCGCAAGAAGCCGGACGCGGAGGCGGATCTGCTCGAACTGCCCGCGGAACGCCGGCCGGTGGTCTCGCACAAGGAACTGCTGGAGCTGCGCAAGCAGCTGAACACGATGGTGGGTGCGTACGTCCACCAGAGCGGCAAGCCGCACGGGGTGATCCACACCGAGCTGCGGAGGGTGTGCGGGGGGCCGCCGAGCGCGGAGGCGACGGCGGGGCAGATCCGGGAACGGATCAAGAAGGTGCAGGAGTGGGCCACACGTATGCGGTGAGCGTATGCGGGACCCGACGCCGGTGCGGTGTGCGCACGGCGGCTTGACGGCCCCGGAACCCGCCGACCGCCCGGGCCCCTTCGCGCTTCCGTACGCCGGTCGGCGGCCCCGGCCCGCGCACTCGCCACCCGTACGCCGAGGCGCGCGACCCCCCGCGCACCGACGCATGGGGCACGCGAGCGGTGTCCCCGTGCGGTGCCCGGCACGTCGTCCGGGCGGGGCAGGGGCCCGGGCCGAGAACCCTCTTCGGCGGAGGCCGAAGCGGAGGTATCCCGTGAAATCGCTGGTCGTCCCGACTTGCCCGGCGACAGAGGCCGTCACGGGCCTTCGGCGCCCGGATTCTGGACGAGGTCTTCCGCTGAGCGAACCGGCTCGCTACTGTCCCCGCAAATGAAACGCCCCGTGGCAGCGCCGCCGCGGAGCGCAGCCGGTGTGCCATGGCCTGCCGGCGGCCTCTCCGTGCGTCGCCGATGGGACCGGTGCCGCTGGCCGCGAGAGCGCCGCCGCACTCATCTCGAAGGAGAGGGCGTCGTGACCGCGGAGACCTCCCAGACGCTCGACAGAGGACTGCGCGTCCTCAAACTGCTCGCCGACACCGACCACGGGCTGACCGTGACCGAACTGTCCAACCGGCTCGGAGTCAACCGGACCGTCGTCTACCGTCTGCTCGCCACGCTCGAGCAGCACGCCCTGGTCCGCCGCGACTTGGGGGGCCGGGCCCGCGTGGGGCTGGGCGTGCTCCGCCTCGGCCGCCAGGTGCACCCGCTGGTGAGGGAGGCCGCGCTGCCCGCGCTGCGCTCGCTCGCCGAGGACATCGGCGCGACCGCCCATCTCACGCTGGTCGACGGGGCGGAGGCGCTCGCGGTGGCGGTCGTCGAACCGACGTGGACGGACTACCACGTGGCGTACCGGGCCGGGTTCCGTCACCCGCTGGACCGGGGAGCCGCGGGCAAGGCGATCCTCGCCGCACGCCAGGGAGGTCTCACCGAGCCCGCGTACACCCTCACGCACGGCGAACTGGAGGCGGGCGCGAGCGGAGCCGCCGCGGCACTCGTCGGGGTGACCGGCATAGAGGGCAGCGTAGGTGTCGTCATGCTGGCGGACTCGGTCCCCGAACGCGTGGGCCCGCGAGTGGTGGACGCCGCGCGCGAGGTCGCGGACGCGCTGCGCTGAGCGCCGGGCTGCCGCGGCCGTCGGGCCCGCCCGGCGGCCCACGGCGTTCCCAGACGCAGGCACAGGCGCCGACCCGGTCGGGCCGGTCCCGGCCCCGGTCCGGGTGCGCCGGGCGGACCGATACATTGACAGCGTGTTCTCTCGCCTCTCGCGTCTCTCCCGTCCCCGGGCCCTCGCCGTCTCCGCCGTGCCCGTCGCCGCGCTGCTCGCGGTGGCGGCGTTCGCGCCCCTGCCCTTCACCGTGGCCCAGCCCGGCCAGACCACGAACGTGCTGGGGTTCGACCGGGGCAAGCCGGTGATCACGATCACCGGAGCCCCCGTTCGGCAGACGCAGGGACAGCTGCGGATGACGACCATCGTGGCGACGGGGCCCTCGGTCGACGTCGATCTCGGCGACGTGGCGGACGCGTGGATCCGGAAGGACCGGGCCGTGCTGCCGCACGACTCCGTCTACCCCTCCGGGCAGTCCGACGAGGAGATCGAGAAGCACAACACCGCCGAGATGCGGAAGTCCCAGAACAGCGCGGTGGACGCGGCCCTGGGCTACCTCGAGGAGGACCCGGCGAAGGTGAAGGTCACCCTGCACCTCGCCGATGTCGGCGGCCCGAGCGCGGGGCTCCTGTTCTCCCTCGGCATCGTGGACAAGCTCGCGGGCGACGATCTCACCGGCGGCCGGAACATCGCGGGCACGGGCACGATCGACGCCGACGGCAAGGTCGGCGCGGTCGGCGGGGTGGCCCTGAAGACCCAGGCCGCGGCGCGTGACGGCGCCACCGTGTTCCTCGTCCCGAAGGCGGAGTGCGCCATCGCGCAGGAGCAGTTGCCCGAGGGCATGACGCTGGTCCCCGTCACCGAGCTGACGGACGCGGTGTCGTCGCTCAAGGCACTGCAGAAGGGCGGCGACGTCCCCAAGTGCTGACGGGCCGGCGGCGCGACGCCCGGCATCTCCTCACCCGGTGTCAGCGGGCGTCCTCCGCGGCCTGCTCCACCAGCGGGATGATCCGCAGGGGCACCGGGTTCTCCATCACGATCGCCGTGGACGCCCGCACGATTCCCTCGAATCCGACGACGCGGTCGATCACCCGCTGGAGGTCCGCGTTGGACCGGGCGACCAGCCGGCACAGCATGTCGCCGTGACCGGTGGTCGTGTGCAGCTCCAGCACCTCGGGAACCGTGGCGAGGTGCGCCCGTACGTCGGCCCCCTGCCCCTGCTTGATCTCCAGCGTCGCGAACGCGGTCACCGGATAGCCCAGCGCGGACGGGTCGACGTCCGGGCCGAAACCGCGGATCACCCCGTTCGACTGGAGCCGGTCCAGCCGTGCCTGGACGGTGCCGCGGGCGACCCCGAGCCGGCGGGACGCCTCCAGGACCCCGATCCTGGGCTCCCGTGCGAGCAGCACGATGAGCCTGCCGTCCAGATGATCGATCGCCACACCAGCCTCCTGAGTGGTCATCCTGTACAGGTCGCCCGAACAAATCGGACCTCGACCAAGCATATTGCGCAGCAGATATACGAACTATTGCGCAGCTTGTGGATCGGCGGGAGTCTGCCGCCATGACTGAGACCCTGGATCACACCCCTGACACCGGCAGGCAGGCCGACCCCTTCCCGGTGAAGGGAATGGACGCGGTCGTCTTCGCCGTCGGCAACGCCAAGCAGGCCGCCCACTACTACTCCACGGCCTTCGGCATGAAGCTGGTCGCCTACGCCGGGCCGGAGACAGGCAGCCGGGAGACCGCCTCCTACGTCCTGACCAACGGCTCCGCCCGCTTCGTGTTCACCTCCGTCATCAAGGCGTCCACCGACCGGGGCCGTTTCCTCGCCGAGCACGTCGCCGAGCACGGCGACGGCGTCGTCGACCTGGCCATCGAGGTGCCGGACGCCCGTGCCGCCTACGCCTACGCCACCGAGCACGGCGCCCGCGGCATCCAGGAGCCCTACGAGCTCAAGGACGAGCACGGCACGGTCGTGCTCGCCGCCATCGCCACGTACGGCAGCACCCGCCACACCCTCGTGGACCGCTCCGGCTACAGCGGCCCGTACCTCCCGGGCTTCACGGCCGCCGACCCGATCGTCGAGCCCCCGGCCAAGCGGACCTTCCAGGCCATCGACCACTGCGTGGGCAACGTCGAGCTGGGCAGGATGAACGAGTGGGTGGCCTTCTACAACAAGGTCATGGGCTTCACCAACATGAAGGAGTTCGTCGGCGACGACATCGCGACCGAGTACTCGGCGCTGATGTCCAAGGTCGTGGCGGACGGCACGCTCAAGGTCAAGTTCCCGATCAACGAGCCCGCGATCGCGAAGAAGAAGTCGCAGATCGACGAGTACCTCGAGTTCTACGGCGGGGCCGGCGTCCAGCACATCGCCCTCGCCACGAACGACATCGTCTCCACCGTGCGGGCGATGCGGGCGGCCGGGGTGCGGTTCCTGGACACGCCCGACTCGTACTACGACACCCTCGGCGAGTGGGTCGGCGACACCCGGGTGCCGATCGACACCCTTCGTGAGCTGAAGATCCTCGCGGACCGCGACGAGGACGGCTACCTGCTCCAGATCTTCACCAAGCCCGTGCAGGACCGGCCGACGGTCTTCTTCGAACTCATCGAACGACACGGTTCGATGGGCTTCGGCAAGGGCAACTTCAAGGCGCTCTTCGAGGCGATCGAGCGCGAGCAGGAGAAGCGCGGAAACCTCTGAGCCCGTACGGAGTCCTGCTGAGTCCCGCGGCCCCACGGAACCTGACCCGTGGGGCCGCGCGGCGTCCGGTACGGGGCTATGGTCGCCTCATGGCCAGGATCAACGACGTCGGGGGCATGCAGGGCTTCGGGCCCGTCGACACCGCCGACGACACGGAGCCCTTCCACGCGGACTGGGAGGCCCGGGTCTTCGCGCTGAACTCCGCGCTGATCGCGGGCAAGGTCTACAACCTGGACGAGTTCCGCGACGCCATCGAGTCCATGGCCCCCGCCGACTACCTGGCGGCGTCCTACTACGAGCGCTGGTTCTTCGCGATCCGAGCGCTCCTGGAACGCAAGGGCGTGATCGAGGCGGGCGAGCTCGATGACTGACCGCTTCCCCGCCGGGGCCCGCGTGCGCACCGTTCACCACGACCCGCCGCACCACACCCGGCTGCCGCGCTACGCCCGCGGCAAGCGAGGCACCGTCGTCGAGCCCGAGGGCCGGGCACCGCTCGCGGACCGCAACGCGCAGGGGCGCGGTGACGCCCGGCTGGAGCAGGTGTACGCGGTGCGCTTCCCGGCCCGCGAGCTGTGGGGCGAGGGCGACCACGAGGTCGTCCTCGACCTGTTCGAGAGCTATCTGGAGGACGACCCGGGGCACCGGACGGAGCCCGCCGCCGTATCCGGGGCGCCCTCGGAGCGGACGGCCGGCGGAGCGGACGGCCGGCCATGACCGGCGGACACGGCGACGCCGGCATCAGCCGGCGAGTACGCCGCCTGGAGACGCTGCTGGAGGAGCGCGGGTTCGTGGCCGGCGCGGCGCTCGACGAGGCGCTGGACGCGTTCCTGTCGGGAGCCTCCCCGGCGAACGGCGCCCGGGTCGTCGCGCGTGCCTGGACGGACCCGGACTTCCGCGTGCGGCTCCTCGCCGACGGCACCGCCGCCGTCGGCGAGCTGGGCCTGTCCGCCGGCGGGGTCCAGCCGCAGCGCCTGCGCGTCGTCGAGAACACGCCCGACACGCACAACGTCGTGGTGTGCACGCTCTGCTCCTGCTACCCCGTCCGCCTGCTGGGGCCGTCCCCCAGCTGGTACAAGAGCGAGGCGTACCGCTCGCGCGTGGTGCGCGAACCCCGCGCGGTCCTCGAGGAGTTCGGCGTCCGCCTCCCGGACACCACGCGCATCACCGTCTGGGACTCCACGTCCGAGACCCGCTACATGGTCCTCCCCGTCCGCCCGCCCGGCACGTCCCACCTCGACGAGGCCGCCCTCGCCCGCCTGGTCCCGCGGAACGCCCTGATCGGCACGGCGGTGCTCTGAGCCCGCGCCTGGTCTCCGCCCCGCGGGCCGGCGGCCGGGCGTCCGTTCGCCGGTCCGTCGTCCGAGCACCCGGCCCCGGGCGCTCCCGGGGCCGTTCCCCTGCCGAGCGGGCCCGTACGCGACCGCCCGGCGCCCGGCCGAAACGTCAGGTCCCGGACGGTTCGCCGTCATGGGGCTCCCGCGGACTCCCCGACCGCGGATCGCGCGGATCGCCGGAGTCGCTCTCGCGGGGCCGGGCGGACCCGGAGTCGCGGGGCTCGCCGGAGGCGTCCCCGCCCGGACGGCGGGCCGTGCCCTCCTCGGGAGCCTCCGGCCCCTCGTCGTCCTCCGGCCCCTCGTCGTTCTCCGGCGGCAGCTCCTCGTCCGTCGTCCACGGCTCGCCCTCGACGTCGACGGGGCCGCCCGGAGGGGGATTGCCCAGGGCCGAGACGGCGCGCTTCGCACGCGGCACCAGGAGCGGCGAGAAGTACGGGTTGAGGCGCAGCGCCTCCCTCAGGTGCCGGCGGGCCGGTCCGTCCTGGCCGAGCGCGCGCTCGATCTCGCCCCGGTGGTACAGGGACAGCGCGCTGCGCAGCCCGGGCGTCGTCACCCGCTTCAGGTACTTCAGTCCCTCCTGCGCCCGCCCCGCCCGGTACAGCGCCCAGCCCAGCGCGTCCGAGACCTGCGCGCTGCGGTGCCCCCGCTTCCACTCCTGCGCGAGGCGCTGCACCGCCGCCTTCGACAGCCCGTGGTCCGCCTCGTACCGAGCCAGCGTCAGCTCCTCGCTCACCCCGTACCTCCTGGCCTTCGCGGCCAGCCGGCGCACCTTCTCGTAATGGGCCCGTGCCTCCCCGGCCATGCCCAGCGACTCGTACAGCTCACCCGCCTGCAGGGCGTACTCGGGCATCGGCGCCCGCTCGATGGCCGCCCGGTAGTCCCGCAGCGCGTCGTCCTTGCGGCCCAGCGCCGCCGAGGCCCGTCCCCGCCCGGCCAGAGACGGATGGTGACCGGGTTCCAGCTGGAGCGCGGTGTCGAAGTACGCCACCGCCTGCTTGGGCTCGCCACGCTCCCAGGCCAGCTCGCCGAGCCGGTGCAGCGCCGCGGCCCGTTCCGCCTTGCCGCCCGACCGGGACGACGCCTCGTCCGCCAGGGCCTCGGCGTCCTCGTGCCTGCCGTTGTCGCGGTGCACCTGGGAGGCCCGCATCAGGGTCTGCACGGTGCGGGGCCGCAGCTTCTCCAGCGTGTGCAGGGCCTTCGTGGCCGCCCCGTACGAACCGAGCCCGCTGTACGCGTCGATCAGCACCGGATACGCCGTCCACTGCTCCGGCGACCGCGCCCGGACGCTCTCGGCCCAGCGTCGGGCCGTGGCGAAGTCACGCCGGGCGTTCGCCAGCGCCGCCATCCCCAGCTGCGCGTCCGCGTTGCCCTTCTCGCCCGGCAGCGCCTCCAGCGAACGCCGCAGGGCCTTCTCCGCCCGGCGGAAGTCCGTGCGATCGCCGAGCAGGGCGCCCTGCGCCAGGTATGCCGAGCCGAGCACCGCCCACGACAGGTGGTCGCCGGGATTCCCGGCCAGCCGGTGCTCCTGTCCTGCGATCAGCGCCGACAGTTCGGCCGCCGACAGGGCCGCCCCGGGGCCCTCCGCCAGCACGGTCCGGGCCGCGGGCCCCGGTGCGGGAAGCGGCGGCCCGTCGTCCCGGCCCGGGCCGAGGACGACGATTCCGGTGGCGACCGCCCCGGCGGCCAACGAGGCGATCACGGCATTCCTGGCAAGTGGCGCGTACCGCTTCTTCATGACGATCACTGTGCGCCACCCTCCGGTCCCGTACGAAGTGCCCACCCGGCGGAGCGACGCGGATCGCAGACGGGTTCACACCGATGGCCCCCGGTGCGAATCTGGGATCATGGACGATCTCCTCTCCCGGCTCGGCGAGAACCTCCCGCCCGAAGCCCTGATCACCGATCCCGACGTCACGGCCTCGTACCGCAACGACATGGCGAGCTTCTGCGACGCCGGCACCCCGGCCGTCGTGGTGCTGCCGCGCACGGTCGAGCAGGTCCAGCACGTCATGCGCACGGCGACCGAACTGCGCGTCCCCGTCGTACCGCAGGGGGCCCGCACCGGACTGTCCGGCGCCGCCAACGCCTCCGACGGCTGCATCGTCCTCTCCCTCGTCAAGATGGACCGCATCCTGGAGATCAGCCCGGTCGACCGGATCGCCGTCGTGGAGCCCGGTGTCGTCAACGCCGTGCTGTCACGGGCCGTCGGCGAGCACGGGCTGTACTACCCGCCGGACCCGTCCAGCTGGGAGACGTGCACCATCGGCGGAAACATCGGCACCGCGTCCGGCGGCCTGTGCTGTGTGAAGTACGGCGTCACCGCCGAGTACGTCCTCGGCCTCGAGGTCGTCCTGGCCGACGGCCGGCTCCTCAGCACCGGCCGCCGCACGGCCAAGGGTGTCGCCGGCTACGACCTCACCCGGCTCTTCGTCGGTTCGGAGGGGAGTCTCGGCATCGTTGTCAAAGCCGTGCTGGCGCTCCGGCCGAAGCCGCCCCAGCAGCTCGTCCTCGCCGCGGAGTTCCCCTCGGCCGCCACCGCCTGCGACGCCGTCTGCGCGATCATGGAGCGGGGGCACACGCCGTCGCTGCTGGAGATCATGGACCGTACGACCATCCGGGCCGTCAACGCGATGGCGCAGATGGGCCTCCCGGACACCACCGAGGCGCTGCTCCTCGCCGCCTTCGACACCCCCGATCCCGGACCCGACCTCGCCGCCGTCGGGGAGCTGTGCGCCGCGGCGGGCGCCACTCAGGTCGTCCCCGCAGAGGACGCGGCAGAATCGGAGCTGCTGCTCCAGGCGCGCCGGCTGTCGCTGACCGCGCTGGAGGCCGTCAGGACCGCGACGATGATCGACGACGTCTGCGTGCCGCGTTCCCGGCTCGCCGCGATGATCGACGGCACCGCGGCCATCGCGGAGAAGTACGACCTCACGATCGGCCTCTGCGCCCACGCGGGCGACGGCAACACCCATCCGGTCGTCTGCTTCGACCATCGCGACCCCGGCGAATCCGCCCGCGCCCGCGAGTCGTTCGACGAGATCATGGCCCTCGGCCTGGAGCTCGGCGGCACGATCACCGGCGAACACGGCGTGGGCGTCCTCAAGAAGGAATGGCTGGCCCGCGAACTCGGCCCGGTCGGAGTCGAGATGCAGCAGGCCGTCAAGAACGCCTTCGACCCGCTCGGCATCCTCAACCCCGGCAAGCTGTTCTAGTCGTACCGCCCAGCCGGGTCGGTCGGGTTCACGTCTGCGGGCCGTTCCCCACCGGCACGCGCACCCCCACCTCCGGGGCCCGGCACTCCGGACGACGCCGGGCCGCCCTTCCCGCCGCCACGCCGGCTAGGCCTCACCGTCCATCGGATCCTCCGAGGGGCGGGGGCCGTCGCCGCCGAGGGCCGCGGAGGGACCGCGGCCGTGCAGACCGTCGGCCGGGGCCGGGGCGAGCAGTTCCGCCAGCTCGGTCTCGAACCCGAGGTGCTCGGGCTCCGTCCCCGGCGGAACGGCTCGCAGCGTCCGTTCCAGCCACGCCGACACCTGCGCGGAGGGGGCCTCCAGCAGGGCCTCGCCGTCGGGCGAACTCAGCGCTATGCGGACGACGCTCCGCCCGCCGTCCCTCGTGGGCCAGACCCGGACGTCCCCCTCACCGCACGCCCGGAAGACACCCTCCACCATGAGTTCACGGGCGAACGTCCAGTGCACGGGATGCTCGGACCCGACGTGGAAGGTGATGTGCACGGCATACGCGTCATCCCCCCGGTAGGTGAGCCTGGCCGGCACGGGGACACTGCGCTCCGGCGACAGGACCAGCTTGAGCTCCAGCTCTCGTTCCACCACGGTGTGCATGAGACTGCGACTTCCTTTCCTGGTACGGGGCCCTGGAGCGGGCCACGCAGGGAGAGAGCGCCATCCCCGCCGACTATTACGCGACTTCCTCCCCCAACTTCTCAGTGACCCGGCACGCGGTCGCGGCAGTGCCGTGCAGCGATACCGGAAAGTGGGCCTTACGCCGGGACCGGCCCAGCGCGGCGCGGCGGTCTGATAGATGTGGACCCTTGAATCGACCCCCTCGACCCCCTCGACGCCCTCGACGTCCTCCAGGAGATACGGGACCACGGTGATGAGCGCCCCCACCCCGGCAACCGGCGACGGCAGCCCCACGCCTGGCTACTACCCCGATCCGTCCATCCCGGGATACGTCCGGTACTGGAACGGCACGGCGTGGGTGCCGGGCACGAGCCGGCCGGCGCCCAAGGACGGCGAGACGATGCCGGCGTCACCGCCCTCGGCACACGCGACGTCCGCGCCGCCCCCGGCTGCGGTACCGCCCGCCCCGGCCGTGCCGGCGGTCGAGGAGACGGGCCCCGTCTTCCTGGACGAGGACCCGGATCCGTCCGCGGGCGGTCGCCCGGATCAGTCCGCCGCCTGGCAGGCAGACGCCTCGCGCCAGTCGGGCTTCGGCGGCGACCGCGACCGCCGGGTCTCCTGGGGCTCCGCATCCCGGGACCCGCACGCCGGAGGTCTGCCGGGCTCCGGCGCGGACGCCTCGGCACCGGTCGCCGGGCAGGCATGGGACAGTCCGGAGGCCACGGCCCAGGGCCCCCGTGCGGGGGGCGCGGCGGGAGCCGGCACGAGCGACGGTGGGGGACCGTCCGGGGTCCGGTTCGACCGGCCGGCCGGCCGGCAGGCCCTCGACGACGACCCGGAGCCGGCGGGCGCCGGGCCGGACCCGACCGGTGGCGCCCTGCCCGGTGTGCGCAGTGTCGGCGGGCCCGCCGAGGAACCGGAGCGGCCGGTGTCCGACGGCACCGTCACGACGCGCGCCGCCCGGCGTCCGCAGCGTGGCGCGCCGACCGCCGAGGGCACGATGTCGATCCGTACGATGACGCCCTCCCCGCAGCAGCCCGCGCAGCCGCGGGCGGCGCGGGCACAGGCCCCAGCCCAGGCGCCGCCGCAGGTGCCGGCCCAGGCGCCGGCGCCCACGCCCCCCGCCCAGCAGGAACCGGAGCCGCAGCAGCCGCCCGTGTCCGCGGGCTCGGGCGGTGGGTCCGCCTCCTGGGCGCAGCAGGTCCACCGGCTGGCGCAGACGCCCGAGGAGGAGCCGCCGGTCGTTCCCTGGAAGCCCCCGGTCAGCGACCCGTTCCTGCTGGCCGCCCAGGCACAGGCCTCTGCCCGGCCCGCGAGGCTCGGTCGGCGGTTCGCGGCCCGGCTCATCGACACCGCCGTCCTGGGTGCGCTCGTGGCCGCCGCCTCGTATCCGTTCGCCGCCGCGGCACTCGCGCACATCGACGAGAAGATCCAGGCGGCGAAGCTGTCCGGGGAGACGGTCACCGTCTGGCTGATCGACGGTACGACCGCCTTCCACCTCGGGCTCTCGCTCATCACGATGCTGGTGCTCGGCACGCTCTACGAGGCGCTGCCCACCTCCAGGTGGGGGCGTACGCTCGGCAAGCGGCTGCTGGGGCTCCAGGTGCGGGACATCGAGTCGCACGAGCCGCCGTCGTTCGTGGCCGCCCTGCTGCGCTGGCTGGTGCACGGCGTCCTGGGCGTGCTCGTCGTCGGCCTTCTCAACGTGCTGTGGTGCGTCTTCGACCGGCCGTGGCGGCAGTGCTGGCACGACAAGGCCGCGCGCACCTTCGTGGCCGGCTGACGCTCCGTTCGTCCCGTTGGCCCTGCCGTCCCCCGAACGGCTCGTGAGCCGTTGCGGGGCCCGGTGGGGCGGGGTGCACTGCCCCCATGAGCAACGACCGGCCGCCCGGCCCGCCGCCCGAGGACGATCCGTTCCGCAAGAGGCCACAGGAGCCGCAGGAGCCCACGCCCCCGGGCGGGCAACCGCCCCCCGGCGGCCCTCCGCCGAGCGAGGGGCCCTACGCGCCGCCGCCCGGTGGGGGCGGTCCCTACGGCACCCCGCCGCCCGGTGGCGGCCCGCACGGCGCCCCGCCGCCCGGGGGGCCTCCGCCGCCCGGTGCCGGCTCCCCTTACGGTGCCCCGCCGCCGCCGTACGATCCGCACGCCTACGGGGGCGATCCCTACGGAGGAGGGGGCGATCCTCTGCACGGGATGCCCCCGCTGGCCGACTCCGGCAAGCGCATCCTCGCGCGCGTCGTCGACTGGCTGATCGTCGCCATTCCGCTGTTGATCATCGGCATCCCGTTCGGGATCTACGACAGGGTCGCGTCCGGGGACGGCTTCGACGAGTGGGTGGCGAGCAGCAGTACCGGCGGGCAGTGGGTGTTCCAGCTCATCTCGATCATCGCCTACGTCGGCTACGACACCCTGATGGTGCGCAGTTCGGGCCAGACCCTGGGCAAGAAGCTCATGAACATGCGCGTGGCGATGCTCAACGACGGGAGCAAGCCCGACACCGGCTCCTCCCTGACGCGTGCCGTGGTGCTCTGGCTGCCGCAGTTGATCTGCTGCCCGTGCCTGTGGCCGCTGATCCTGCTGATCCTCATCCTGGTGGACAAGCCGTACAAACAGGGTCTGCACGACAAGGCCGCCAAGACGGTGGTGGTGTCAACGGCGCCCTGAGTGCTGCCCGACGCGGTGCCGGTCCGAGGTGTGGGCGACCGGCACCCGGGCGGAGGGCTCCGCGGGGAGGTGGCGGTCCTCGACGGCGGCCGCACGGCTTCGACCGGCCGTGCGCGCCGCCTTCGTCCTGTCCGGCACCGGCAGGCTCACGGCGACCAGCAGGCCCAGGGTGAGGGCGGTGACCCCGACGACGGCGACCCCGAGCGCCGTCGTCGCACGGGAGATCAGAAGCATGGCGACGGTCGAGACGACGACGGTGGCCGAACCGTAGGCGAGCTGTGCGGCAGTCGGACGCGGCATGACGGTTTCCGTCCCTCGAAGGCATCGATGTCGGTGGTGTGTCGCAGCGGTCGCCCGGTCCGGCGGCCCTACGAGGGTGGATGCCCGAGGGGAACCAGCAGTAAGCGTGACCTAACCCACGGTACCGGTGCACTGGGGGCGCATCGAGTCACATGTCTCAGGAACCGGCCGTGCGGGTGCGCCTGTTGGCAGGAGGGCCGGGGCACGAGAGGGGTGCCGCGGCGGACCGGGCCGTGAACGAGCGCAATGCGTCCGCTATCCGGAACTGCGCTACTGCATAGTGCAGTTGGCCTGTGCAAGTCAAGGTCTGTTTTTTCTCCGTCAACTCCGGTCGAATGTCGTCACTTGTGACGCGCTGCCGCGAGCGGATCCACCCCACATTCCTTGGACCCGCGGTACGCCGGCGCGCGGGGGAGGACACCTTCAAGTGACAGGCAAGCGACGGGCGATCAGAGCGTCCGCGGTGCTCGTGGCACTGGCCACGACAGGGGCAATGGCCGCGGCGCTCACCACGGCCCAGGCAGAGAACAGGCCCTCCGGGGCCCCGGGGGTCGAGCGCCACGATCCGGCGCCCGGCTCCGAACACAACAAGGCCCACAAGGGCCACGTGGACCACGATCTCGAGGGTCCGTTCAGCAAGCAGCAGGAGCAGCAGCGCCAGGCGGCGCTGGAGCAGGTCATATCCGGGGACGCGACCGTGCAGAAGCGCGGCGCGTCCAAGGTCGTGAAGCTCGACGCCAAGAAGTACGTCGAGCTCGGCCGGGAGAAGACCGACAAGATCTTCACGATCCTCGTGGAGTTCGGCGACAAGGTCGACGACACCACGATGTTCGACCCGGACGGCGACGGTCCGAAGCCGCCCGTGCAGAAGTACGGCGGCACCCCCGGTCCGCTGCACAACAAGATCGCGCAGCCGGACCGCAAGGTGGACAACTCGACCGCCTGGCAGAAGGACTACAACCGGCAGCACTTCCAGGACCTGTACTTCGGCGAGGGCAAGGACAAGAAGGGGAAGCCCAAGCACTCGCTGAAGACCTACTACGAGCGCACCTCCTCCGGCCGGTACTCGGTCGAGGGCACCGTCTCGGACTGGGTCAAGGTCGACTGGAACGAGGCCCGCTACGGCTCCAACTACTGCGGCCAGTCCAACTGCAACAACGTGTGGGACGCGGTCCGTGACGGCGTCACCGCCTGGACCGCCGACCAGAAGGCCAAGGGCCGCACCGACGCCCAGATCAAGGCGGACCTGGCGCAGTACGACCAGTGGGACCGCTACGACTTCGACGGCGACGGCGACTTCAACGAGGCCGACGGCTACATCGACCACTTCCAGATCGTCCACGCGGGCGAGGACGAGTCGGCCGGTGGCGGCGCCGAGGGTGCGAACGCCCTGTGGGCCCACCGCTGGTACGCCTACGGCACCGACGCCGGCAAGACCGGCCCGGCGAACAACAAGGCCGGCGGCACCCAGATCGGCACCACCGGCATCTGGGTCGGCGACTACACCATGCAGCCGGAGAACGGCGGCCTCGGCGTCTTCGCCCACGAGTACGGTCACGACCTCGGTCTCCCCGACCTGTACGACACCTCCGGCGGCGGCGAGAACTCCACCGGTTTCTGGTCCCTGATGTCGTCCGGCTCCTGGCTCGGCACCGGCCAGGACGCCATCGGCGACCTGCCCGGCGACATGAACGCCTGGGACAAGCTGCAGCTCGGCTGGCTCAACTACACGAAGGCCAAGGCGGCGACGAAGTCGTCCCACAAGCTGGGTGTCGCGGAGTACAACACCAAGAACCCGCAGGCCCTCGTCGTCGAGCTGCCGAAGAAGAAGGTCACCACCAGCATCGTCAAGCCCGCCGAGGGCTCCATGCAGTGGTGGAGCGACATGGGTGACGACCTCAAGAACACCCTCACCCGCTCCGTCGACCTGACCGGTAAGTCCACCGCGTCCCTGGAGCTCACCGGCTGGTGGGACATCGAGGCCGACTACGACTACCTCTACACCGAGGTGTCGACGGACGGCGGAGCCAACTGGACCGCCGTCGACGGCACCGCCGACGGCGCGCCGATCACCCGTGACGCCTCCGACGCGCCGGCGCTCACCGGCCCGTCGGGCGCGCACAAGAAGCTCGTCTACTCGCTGGATGCGTACGCCGGCAAGAAGGTCGACGTCCGCTTCCGCTACCAGACGGACGGCGGCGTGGCGGGCAAGGGCTTCGCGGCGGACGCCATCGTGGTCTCCGCGGACGGCTCCCCGGTCTTCAGCGACAACGCCGAGACCGAGGCGGCCGGCTGGGCCGCCAAGGGCTTCTCCCGCATCGGCGAGTCCTTCACGGACGAGTACGAGCAGTACTACCTCGCAGAGAACCGCCAGTACGTCTCGTACGACCAGACCCTCAAGGTCGGTCCGTACAACTTCGGCTTCAAGGCGCCGAAGGACGGCTGGGTGGAGCACTACCCGTACCAGAACGGCCTGCTCGTCTGGCTGTGGGACACCTCGCAGAAGGACAACAACACCAGCCAGCACCCCGGCAAGGGGCTGATCCTTCCGGTCGACGCCAACCCCAAGGCCCTCAAGTGGGCCGACGGCACGCTGATGCGCAACCGCATCCAGTCGTTCGACTCGACCTTCAGCACCTTCCGCTCGGACGCCCTCACGCTGCACAAGGCGGACGTCCCCGCGCGGATCGCCGCCCACAGGGGCAACCCGGTCTTCGACGACCGCAAGGGTGTCTACTGGTTCGAGGAGAACCCGACCGCCGGTGTCCAGGTCCCGGACACCAACACCAGGATCTCGATCGTCAAGGAGCCGAAGAACGGCCAGACGATCACGGTCAAGGTCGGTCCTTCGGTCAAGTAGGACGCGTCACCGCTCAGGAGCGGGGTGTCCGCGCGCTCGTCGCGCGGGCACCCCGCTCCGTCGTGTCGGGCGGCGCACCGCCGGAGCGGCCCGCCGTCCGGGACGATCACCCGCCGGGGACGGTTTCCGGTCGTTCGGGGACTCGTTTGCGCCAGGGCGTCCGTTTGTTGACGCTCGGGTGAGCCCGGGAGTGGGTGAGATGTCCGCAAGGGGCGTTCCGTGGAGTGTCCCCTCGTCGATCAGTCGGTAAAATCGCAGGTCAGAGCGTGATCGACCGTTGCCCTCTAGCGGGCGACGGCCGATCGTGTTTAGGTGCGTCTGACGAAGTTCTTATTGACAGCAAGCTCACGGGGGAGTGATGCGGCGTGCCCGGCGGAGGTTTCTGCAAGCTGCCAGGAGGCAGTGTCGTGGTCGCGATAGGTCTGCCCGACCCGGCAGGCGGCGGCCGTACGGTGCGTGTGCTGGTGCACGCGGCGAACCGTGCGCGCGCACTGACGCGGCTGCGGAACCTGGGGCTGCGGGCGGTGTATCTGCGCGGTAACGCGGAGCCACCGACGCCGGACGAGATCACGGCCGTGCTGCACCATCCGGACGGACTGCTCTGGCGCACCCACGAGCCGCTCAGCCAGGAGCTCTGGCACCCCATCCGGGCCCTGCTGCGCCCGGCGCGCGGCGCCTAGCGGCGGGCCGCGGCGCCGGCGCGGTCGCCGGCAGGCCGCCGACGTGCTGCGAGCCACCCCGCTCCGCATGCCGCAAGCCTGTGGGCGTCCCGGCGCGGGCGCACCGGGGCGGCGGCGCGGGCGCGGAAGCCGGGCCGGCCTCGGCGGGCCCGGGGGGCGCCCGGTGGGGCGCCGGTCAGACCACCGGCTTGCCGGAGAGCTCCACGCCCGCCTGCCGCATCTGCTCCAGGGCCCGGTCGGTCGTCTCCTCGGAGACGCCGGCCGTGAGGTCGAGCAGCACATGCGTGCGAAAGCCCTCGCGTACGGCGTCCAGCGAGGTGGCGCGCACGCAGTGGTCGGTGGCGAGGCCCACGACGTCGACCTCGGTCACGTCGCGGGAGCGCAGCCAGTCGGCCAGCGTCACCCCGTTCTCGTCGGCGCCCTCGAAGCCGCTGTACGCCGCCTCGTAGGCGCCCTTGTCGAACACCGCCTCGACGGAGCCGCAGGCGACCGCGGGCGCGAAGTTCGGGTGGAAGCCCACGCCCTCCGTCCCGGCGACGCAGTGCGCCGGCCAGGAGTCCACGTAGTCCGGCCGCTCGGAGAAGTGGCCGCCCGGGTCGATGTGGTGGTCGCGGGTGGCCACCACATGGCGGTAGCCGGGCTGGGACTGGCCGATGTAGTCGGTGATGGCGGCGGCGACGTCCGCGCCCCCGGACACCGCGAGGCTGCCCCCCTCGCAGAAGTCGTTCTGAACGTCGACGACGATCAATGCGCGGTGCATGGCGGGTGTCCTTCGGTGGGTGCGGCTGGCGGGGGGTTGGTCGGGCGGGGTCGGCCGGGCGGCGACGTTTCGAGGGTAGAGACTCCAACCGCCTTGCGGGAGAGGGCCTTTGCCTGCTATCGGCCCTCTCGTCGTCCTCCCTCGGTCACCTGGTGTCCATCCTTCACATGAGGTACTCCGTGGGGATCACCGGCTCTCCGCGGGAGAGCTGCGTCGCGGAGATCGGCAGCGCAGCGCGCGCCGCGACGTGCCGTTCGCGGGCCGCGTCCAGGGGCTCGCGGGCGACGACCTCACCGCCCTTGACCAGCTGCGTCAGCAGCTGCCGGTCCACGAGGGGCTCCGGTACCGGGCCGGTGCCGAGCACCTCGGCCTCGGCGACGCCCTGCTCGTCCCGCCGGCGGGCGGCCCACTTGCGCCCGCCCACGGACAGCTTTCCGCCCGTCGACTTCTTCGCCACCGGCACCAGCGGCGCGTCCGGGGCGGCCGACTCGGCGCGGGCGACCAGCTTGTAGACCATGGAGCAGGTCGGGTGGCCGCTGCCGGTGACCAGTTGCGTGCCCACGCCGTAGGCGTCCACGGGTGCGGCGGCCAGCGACGCGATCGCGTACTCGTCCAGGTCGGACGTCACCACGATCTTCGTGTCGCGGGCGCCGAGGCCGTCGAGCTGCCGGCGCACCCGGTGGGCGACCATCAGCAGGTCCCCGGAGTCGATGCGCACGGCCCCGAGGCCGGTGCCTGCGATCTCCACGGCCGCACGGACGGCCTCGGTGACGTCGTAGGTGTCCACGAGCAGGGTCGTGCCGCGCCCGAGCGAGTCGACCTGGGCCCGGAAGGCGTCCCGCTCGGTGTCATGCAGAAGGGTGAACGCGTGGGCGCTGGTACCCACCGTGGGGATGCCGTACCGGAAGCCCGCCGCGAGGTCCGAGGTGGAGTGGAAGCCCCCGACGTACGCCGCTCGCGACGCGGCGACGGCGGCGAGCTCGTGGGTGCGCCGGGCGCCCATCTCGATGAGCCGGCGGCCCGACGCGGCCGCCGCCATCCGGGAGGCGGCCGCCGCGATCGCCGAGTCGTGGTTGAGGATCGACAGGATCACGGTCTCCAGCAGCACGCACTCCGCGAAGGAGCCCTCCACGCGCAGGACCGGCGAGCCGGGGAAGTAGACCTCGCCCTCCGGGTAGCCGTGGATGTCGCCGCCGAAGCGGTAGTCGGCCAGCCACCGCAGCGTCGGTTCGTCCACGATGCCGTGGTCCCGGAGGTAGCCGAGCACGCCCTCGTCGAAGCGGAAGTTCTCCACGGCGTCCAGCACGCGTCCGGTGCCGGCGACGACGCCGTAGCGGCGACCCTCGGGCAGCCGCCGCGTGAAGACCTCGAAGACCGACCGGCGGTCCGCGGTCCCCGCCTTCAGGGCCGCCTGCAGCATCGTGAACTCGTACTGGTCGGTGAAGAGCGCGGTCGACGGCACGGAGACCGGCAGACCCAGATCCGCAGTGTTCATACGTGCGATGCTAGCGCAGATTTCGTCAAAGTGACGAGATGTCGTCGGATCGGCCGGGGGCGTTTGTGCGACCGGGCCTCCCGGGTGGCAGCATGGGTGGAGTGACTGTGCCCCTAGAGATCGAACAGACCCAGTCGGCCGAGGAGACGTTCGCCGTACCCGAACCCGACGTTCCCTGGGTGACGATCGTCCACAACGATCCGGTCAATCTGATGAGCTACGTCACCTACGTTTTCCAGGCGTACTTCGGCTACTCCAAGGACAAGGCCCACAAGCTGATGCTCGACGTCCATCACAAGGGGCGCGCCGTCGTCTCCAGCGGCACCCGCGAGGAAATGGAGCGCGACGTGCAGGCGATGCACGGCTACGGACTGTGGGCGACGCTCTCCCAGGAACGTCAGTGATGGCAGGTCAGTTCGAGGCGCTGCCCGGCGGTGGCGCGGCCGTCGCGCTCGACGAGGTCGAGATCTCCATCCTGCGCTCCCTCGCCGTCCAGCTCCTGGAGCTGATCGGTCCCGGTGACGAGCCCGCCGAGGACGCGGACCCGCTCGCCGCGTTGTTCACGGAGGGGCCGAGCGAGCCGCCGTCCGACCCCGCGCTCGCGCGGCTCTTCCCGGACGCGTACGCCAAACCGGAGACCGAACAGGGCGAGGACGAGGAACTCCGCGAGTTCTCCGCCGAGTTCCGCCGCTTCACGGAGAACGACCTGCGCGCCCGCAAGCGCGACGACGCCCTCGCCGTCGTCCGCAACCTCGACGCGCTCACCGCGACGGGCGAGGGCGGGGCCATCCTCAAGCTCACCGCCGAGGACTCGCTGCACTGGCTCGGGGCGCTCAACGACCTGCGGCTGACCATCGGCACCCGGCTGGAGGTCACCGACGACGACGAGAGCGGCGACCTGTACCGGCTGCCCGACTCCGACCCGCGCAAGCCCATGGTGATGGCGTACCTCTGGCTCGGGGCGCTCCAGGAGACGCTGGTCGAGACGCTGATGCCGTAGCCGTAGCCGTAGCCGTAGCCGTAGCCGTAGCCGTAGCCGTGCCCGCCCCCGGTGGGCGCCCTGCGCCTCCCTCCCACCGGGCGACCGGCGCCGCGGGAGCTCCGCGCGCCCATGGCCCCGGATCGTCACGGCCCGTGGCCGACGTGCCCGACGGGGCACGCGATGCGTCACCGGCCGTCGTCGCGATCCGCTTTCCGCCGCCCGGTGTTCGCTCAACGGACGCTCAAATCCGGATAACGATCACATCACCCGGGCTCTGGGGTTTGGTGCATCAAGGGTGAATTGTCCGCTCCTCTCTGTGGGGTGCGCCACATCGGCATGGATCGATCGGCGACGCGCGCGTGATAGATCTTCACGATCTGCCGGGGACGCCACCCATGTCCCCGGGAGCGCTTGGACCGGCAGACCGCCGGTGGCACTCCATCCGTATCCGGGGGGATCAGGACCTGGTCCGCAGCCGAATCCAGTCGGCGCGGACCGGCACGGAGAAAGGCGCACCAACCATGACCTCGTTGCAGGTCGACGAGCACGCCGGCGAGGCCGGGGGTACTCCGCAGGAAGGCTACGAGCGAGGGCTCGGCAGCCGGCAGGTCCAGATGATCGCCATCGGCGGCGCCATCGGCGTGGGCCTCTTCATGGGGGCCGGGGCGAACATCGCCAAGGCCGGCCCCGGCATCATCCTGATGTACGCCCTCGCGGGCGTGGTCATCTTCTTCATCATGCGGGCGCTGGGCGAACTGCTGCTCTACCGGCCCGTCTCGGGTTCCTTCGCGGAGTACGCCCGCGAGTTCCTCGGCCCGTTCTTCGGCTTCGCCACCGGCTGGACGTACTGGCTCATGTGGGTCGTCACCGGTATGGCGGAACTCACCGCCGCCGCCATCTACGTGCACTTCTGGTTCCCGGAGATCCCGCAGTGGGTCAGCGCCCTGGTCTTCCTGGTGGTGCTCTTCGGCGTCAACCTGATCTCGGTGAAGATCTTCGGCGAGGTCGAGTTCTGGTTCTCGATGGTCAAGGTCACCGCGATCATCGGCATGATCGTGATCGGCCTCGGTGTGCTCACCCTCGGCTTCTCCGACGCCGGTGACACCGCCGCGGTCTCCAACCTCTGGGCGCACGACGGGATCTTCCCGAACGGCATCGGCTCCAGTCTGATGACCCTGCAGGGCGTCATGTTCGCCTATCTCGCCGTCGAGCTGGTCGGCGTCACCGCCGGCGAGTCCGAGAACCCCGAGAAGACGCTCCCCAAGGCCATCAACACGCTGCCCTGGCGCATCATCGTCTTCTACGTCGGCGCCCTCGTGGTGATCCTCTCCGTAGTGAAGTGGACCGAGTTCTCCGCGGGTGAGAGCCCGTTCGTCCACGCCTTCGACAAGATCGGCATTCCGCTCGCCGCCGGCATCGTCAACTTCGTGGTGCTGACCGCCGCGCTGTCCTCGTGCAACTCCGGCATGTACTCCACCGGCCGCATGCTGCGCGACCTGGCGTCCAACGGCGAGGCCCCGCAGGCATTCGGCCGTCTGAACGCCCGCAGGACCCCGGCCGTGGGCATCGCCGTCTCCGTCGCGCTCATGGGCATCGGCGTCGTCCTCAACTACGTCGTCCCGGAGAAGGCGTTCGGCTACGTCGTCTCGGTGGCCACCGCCGCCGGCATCTGGACGTGGATGATGATCCTGGTCAGCCACATCCGCTACCGCCGCGCGGTCGAGGCCGGCCGTCTCCCCGCCTCGTCCTTCCCGGCCCCCGGCGGCGCCCGGTTCAGCTGGGTCGCCCTGGCCTTCCTGGTCGCCGTGACCGGCATGATCGCCTACGACAGGGACTCCAGGGTCTCCCTGGTCGTCGGGGCGGCATGGGGCATCGGTCTGGCCGTCGGCTGGGCGGTCCTCAAGAAGCGCGACCCGCAGCCGGCCGAGCGCACCGCCGCTCACGCGGACGCCGCGAAGTAGCGGCACACTCCCTCCACGCCGGCCGTCGGCCGTGCCGGGCGACGACCGCCCGGCACGGCCGAC